>SUXT01000061.1 GCA_015060835.1 Bacteroidales bacterium | reverse complement strand
CAATACCAAAAGAGACTCAAGCGCAGAGGCATTATACAGAGTATGTCGCGTAAAGGAAACTGTCTTGATAATGCAATGATGGAGAACTTCTTTGGAATTATGAAATCTGAGTTGCTATATTTGCAGGAGTTTAAGGATATGGAACACTTCAAAAAAGAACTGAAGAAGTATATCTGCTACTATAACAATGATAGAATTAAACTTAGATTAAAAGGAAAGAGCCCGGTGCAATACCGAACTCTTCACCAATAAAACTTTTTATTAATCCGTCCAACTTTTGGGGGTCAGATCAAAAAGAGAGAGTGCCCAAAGGGCGAGGGAGTTCCAATCATTGACTTAACTTTGTCTTAATAAAGAATTGGGGCTTGTAGCTACTTATATATTGAATTTTAAACGACTTAAATACGTTTACCGGACAATAATAATTTAGAAGCTATTCATGCAAAACGGCGCAAGTGCAATATGAATTTTGCACTTGCACCGTAAAAGTCATATTCAGGCAAATCAATCCAGGAATTTAACCTTTCCCCAATCGCGGGGCTTCGCTGCGGGAGTCTCATCGGGATACCCGAAACCTACACATAGCGCAAGCTTATACCCCTCACTGAAACCCAATTTATCAAGCACAGGAGCGCAAGCCGGATTGTCGTTGATGAAACGCACCGGGCTGCCCAGACACACAGAGCCTACACCCAACGAAGCAGCCGACAACATCATATTCTCTGCCATCAAACCACAATCATAAGCCGAAAAGTCGTATGAAAGGTCGCGGGCGATAAAAACCATCACCGGAGCATCCCTGAAACAGGCAGTTACTCTTTTTGCATCCTCAGCAGGATAAGCAGCAGCCATAATGCTTTTTATCTCCTCCATTGTGGCAGGATTATCGACCACTCTCACCTCCCACGACTGCTTATTCTGTCCATTGGGAGCATTGATGCCACATTCGAGAATCTTCTTCATCGTCTCGCGATCCACTGCACCGGGCTTATACTTACGTATGCTGCGACGCGCCATAATATTCTCTATCACATGATTTTTATCACACGAAGAGTCATTGCACGACTGCTGTTCACCACCATTGCAGGAGAGCAAAGAGGCAACAAAAGTTCCCATCAATAATGTCTTTACAAATTTCATAGTCGTTTATTGTTTACAATGCTCCGGCAAACTGCTTTGCAAATTCCTCAATCTGCTCATCGCGTACCGACAGTGTCGACTGCTTCATCTCAATAGAGCAAGGAAGCACCTCCCATGCATTCTTTTCGGCATACTCGTTCATGCGTTTGAGCGCAGCAGATGCCCATGTGAACGAACCGACAAAGCCGAAGAGACGCCCTTTGACAGTACGCTCAGCCACCTTATTTAGCAGTTCGCGCACGGGCGGGAAAAGTTCGTTGTTGTAAGTAGGTGATGCAACCACAAGACCGCGGTAAAGGAATATATCGCGCAACACCTCGGAAATATCAGCCGAAGAGAGGTCATAAATCTTAATTTTCTCCACACCGTTACTGCGCAGTTTGCAGGCAATCTCATCGCAGAGGGCAGCAGTATTTCCATACATGGAACCATATGCCAACACCACACCCTTCCCTGCCGCATAACGGCTCAATTCATCGTAGAGAGCAATTACTTTGGGAATGGAGTTCATCCACACCGGGCCATGCGTAGCGGCAATAACATCAATCTGCAGTGCCGAGAGTTTCTGTATGGCCTTCTGCACCGGAGCGCCATACTTTCCGACGATACAAGCGTAATAACGCACCATTTCATCGTAATAATCCTCGAAACGCAACTGTTCGTCGGTAACACCGCCGTCGAGCGCACCGAAGCAACCGAACGCATCGCCTGAGAACAACACCTTAGCCTCAGAAGCATACGTAACCATAGTCTCAGGCCAATGCACCATAGGCGCAAGATAGAATGTCAAAGTCTCCTTGCCCAGCGACAAAGTGCCGCCGTCGGCAACCTCTACAAGATTGTCCGAAATACCATAATAGCCTGCAATCATCTGCAAGGTCTTTGCATTTCCCACAATCTTCATCTCGGGGTAACGGTTGCGAAGCATGGCAATCGAACCCGAATGATCGGGTTCCATATGGTTGACAATAAGGTAATCCACCGGACGTCCGCCGGTAGCTTCGGCAATATTGCCAAAGAAAGTTCCTGCCGAAGAAGCCTCGACTGTATCAATAACAGCAACCTTCTCGTCCACAACCACATAGCTATTGTATGAAACACCGCGACGCAAGCTCCACAATCTCTCGAAAATATGGGTTGTGCGGTCGTTCACACCTACATAAAAAATCGAATCCTTTATATTTTTCATAATCATAATTATTTACAAAAAAGGTTCAACAATATCCGCGCTTCACTATCAAGCACACGGATTATTTCTATTCATAATCTCCATTACACGTTTATCCCTCTCACCTGCAAAAAAATGTTCCAATACTTCGGCAAACACATCACCAGGCGACAGTAAATCAAAGATAGTCATGCAAGTATGCAACTTACGGGCATCGACAGAGCCGAAAATATCACAAGCACGACAACCATTATGTTTCAACAAAGCCGCTGTAATAGTGCGCAGACGCGAGCCGAGCAGTTCGTGTTCCCAATAGGCCACAGCCTCGGCTTTATCGACAAGACCGTAGTAATAAGCTGTTTCACTACGTGCAAAATCGCGAAACTGCGGGAAAATATACCACATCCAGCAACTGGACTTATACCCTCCGACAATCTCCTTGAGTGCAACATCGTAACCATCGTACCGCCTTGCCTGTGCCTTAACAAATCTGTTAATATCCGTATCTGCCAACATAAATTTCGCGATTCTAATATGCAAACAGCATATTTCAGTGCAAATATACAAACAAACGAGCCAAAAACATGAAGTTTACTTCAATGTTTTTCAAAGCGAGTGAAGTCTATATTCGAGGCTTGTCCTCAAATATACAAACAAACGAGCGAAAGTTCATGTAAGCGAGTGAATAAAAGTTTACTTTTATTTGCAACGAGCGCAACAGAACTTCGGCAAAGCCAAAAACATGAAGTTTACTTCAATGTTTTTCAAAGCTTGCTTTGTATTACGAAGTCACTCACGTTCGGCAAAACAAGTAAACTTATTTTGCTCTCACTCAATCGTGACTTTGTTATTTCACTGCGAGTGAAGTGTATATTCGAGATTTATCTCAAAAAAATAGTTTTATAAACAGCAAAATAAGTAAGCTTAATACTATAAATATTCCGGCAAAAAAAGTATCTTTGCAAAAAATTACGGACGCGCGCGAGAAAAGCACGCATCTGCAATCACAAAAAACAGTGTACGACATGATTGACGATGGATAGAAACATCAAATTATGTCGCTCTATTTTAGTATATAAACCCACAATACAATACAGCAATGTCAACAAAAAAGATTGAAAGCGCACTTGTTTCCGTATTCCACAAGGACGGACTCGACGAGATTATAAAATCACTCCACGCAAACGGAGTAAAGTTAATATCTACCGGCGGTACACAGAGTTTCATTGAATCGCTCGGCATTCCCTGCGAAGCAGTTGAAGACCTCACCGGTTACCCCTCAATCCTCGGCGGTCGTGTGAAGACACTCCACCCCAAAGTATTCGGCGGCATCCTCGCACGCCGCGACAACGAGCAGGACAACCAGCAGGCTGCACAGTATGAGATTCCCATGGTTGACCTCGTGATTGTAGACCTCTACCCCTTCGAAAAGACAGTTGCATCCGGTGCACCCGAAGCAGACATCATCGAGAAGATTGACATAGGCGGCATTTCGCTCATCCGCGCAGCAGCAAAGAACTTCAAGGATGTAGTTATTGTAGCCAGCCAGGCACAGTACAAGCCCCTTGCCGACATTCTCAACAGCAACGGCGCACAGACAACACTCGAAGAGCGTCGTTTCTTCGCACGCGAGGCATTCGGTGTTTCATCACACTACGATTCAGCAATCTTCAACTACTTCGACAAAGAAGAGGAGAGCGCATTCCGCTACACACAGGACAGCCCCATGTCACTCCGTTACGGTGAGAACCCCCATCAGAAGGGTGCTTTCTACGGCAACTTCAAGGAGATTTTCGACCAGATTCACGGCAAGGAGATTTCTTACAACAACCTGCTCGACATCAACGCAGCAGTAGACCTCATCGCAGAATTTGGCGACGAGACAACATTTGCCATCCTCAAGCACAACAATGCCTGCGGACTTGCATCACGCCCCACACTCATCGAAGCATGGAAAGATGCCCTCGCAGGAGACCCTGTATCGGCATTCGGCGGTGTACTCATCACCAACAAACCCGTTGACAAGGAGACAGCAGAGGAGATAAACAAGATATTCTTCGAAGTTATCATTGCACCCGACTACGATGTTGAGGCAATCGAGATACTGACACAGAAGAAGAACCGCATCATCCTCGTGCAGAAAGCTCTCATTCAGCCCGAAAAGACCTTCCGCAACGTACTCAACGGTGTTCTTGTTCAGGAGAGAGATGCAAAGATCGAGACTCCTGCCGACCTCACACAGGTAACAAAGGTTGCACCCACAGAAAGCGAAATCGAGGATATGCTCTTCGCCAACAAGATTGTAAAGCAGAGCAAGAGCAACGCCATCGTACTTGCAAAGAACAAGCAGTTGATTGCAAGCGGTGTAGGACAGACCTCACGCGTTGACGCCCTGAAGCACGCGATAGAGAAGGCCGGTTCATTCGGTTTCTCACTCGAAGGCGCAGTAATGGCCAGCGACGCATTCTTCCCCTTCCCCGACTGCGTGGAGATTGCACACAACGCAGGCGTAACAGCAGTTATCCATCCGGGTGGTTCAATCAAGGACAACCTCTCTGTTGAATACTGCGACGCAAACGAAATGGCAATGGTAACAACCGGTTTCCGCCACTTCAAGCATTAATAATCAAAAAACAACAGACGAACAATGGGTCTTTTTTCATTCACAGAAGAAATAGCAATAGACCTCGGTACTGCCAACACCATCATCATGTACAAAGGCAAAATCGTTGTGGACGAGCCATCGGTTGTAGCGATGGACAACTCCAAGAAGATGATTGCCGTTGGTGAAAAGGCCAAGCAGATGCACGAGAAGACCAACCCCAATATACACACCATACGCCCCCTGCGCGACGGAGTAATCGCAGACTTCAACGCCTGCGAACAGATGATGCGCGGAATGATAGGCAAAGTGAATTTGGGCAACAAAATATATACGCCTAATCTCAGAATGGTCATAGGCGTACCTTACGGCTCTACTGAAGTTGAGCTTCGCGCCGTACGCGACTCTGCCGAGCATGCAGGCGGACGCGATGTATACCTCATCTACGAACCTATGGCATCGGCACTGGGTATCGGACTTGATGTAACAGCACCCGAAGGAAACATGGTGGTAGACATAGGTGGCGGTTCTACAGAGATTGCCGTAATTTCACTCGGCGGCATCGTGTCAAACGGCTCGCTTCGCACCGCCGGCGACGACTTCACAGCCGACATCCAGGAGTATATGAGCCGCCAGCACAATGTGCGCGTCAGTGAGCGTATGGCCGAGCGTATCAAGATTCACGTAGGTTCTGCACTTACCGAACTTGGAGACGAAGCTCCGCAGGAGTACATAGTACGAGGTCCCAACAGAATAACAGCAATGCCCATAGAGGTACCCGTATGCTATCAGGAGATTGCACACTGTATTGACAAATCAATCATAAAGATTGAGAATGCCATAATAAGCGCACTCGAAAACACTCCCCCCGAATTGTATGCCGACATTGTACAGAACGGAATACACCTTGCCGGTGGTGGCGCGTTGCTTCGCGGTCTTGCCAAACGATTCTCGGACAAGATAAACATTCCTTTCCACGTAGCAGAAGACCCCTTATGCTGCGTAGCAAAGGGAACCTCACTCGCACTAAGAGACTTGAATTATCCATTCCTCATGAGATAAGAAGCAACAGAAAGTGCGGACACTATTCAATTTTCTCGTAAAACACAACGACTGGTTCCTCCTCCTGCTATTGGAGGGAATCAGTCTTGTGCTTCTTGTGCGTTTCAACAACTACCAGGGAGCTACATTCTTCACCTCGGCAGGCAGCATAGCCGGCAACGTCTACAGTATATTCATGGACGCCAACAGGTACTTCCATTTGAAAAAAGAGAATGACGGACTTGTTGCGCAGAACCTTGCGCTCACCCGCGAGCTGTCCGAGCTTAAAGAACAGCTGACAGAGTACAAGAATAACGAAATGCTCGAAAACTCACCCATTGTAGAGGGTATTTCATCAGGATACAATTTCCTTACAGCTACCGTCATAAACAACTCACTCAACAAGGTGAACAACTTCATCACCCTGAACAAGGGAACCGACGACGGTATACGCGCAGAGATGGGCGTATTCAACAGCGACGGTATTGTAGGTGTTGTCTATCTTGCATCCAAGAGCAGAGCACTTGTAATACCCCTGCTCAACAGCAAGAGCAGCATAAGTTGCCGCGTAAAGGGCAGCGACAGTTTCTGTTCGCTCAGTTGGGACGGCGGCGACCCACGCTACTCCACACTCATCGACCTGCCACGATACGCACAGTTTGCCACCGGCGACACTGTGGTAACCAGCGGCTTCTCCTCGATATTCCCCGGCGGGCTTCCCGTAGGTACCGTAGAGGAGATAGAAGACTCGGCCGATGGAATGTTCTACTCTGTGAGAGTGAAACTGTTCACCGACTTTTCGCGTCTGACGACTGTATTCCTTGTAGGCAACGATGGACATGAGGAGCAGGAGAAACTCGAAAAACAGGTCGGTAAAAAAGGAAAATAATTTTCCATACTAAAAAGACAATAATGCGCAACTTTCTTAATCGTCTGAAATACTTCATCATACTCGCAGCCTTACAGACACTGCTGTTCGGACACATACACCTGTTCGGGTACGCAACAGTATATATCTATCTGCTATTTATACTGAAAATGCCACGCTTCGCCACACGGAACGAGCAGATGATGTGGGCATTTGCGTTAGGACTCACCGTAGACATCTTCGGCAACACTCCGGGCATCAATGCGGCAGCGGCGACAATGCTGGCATTTATGCGCAACTACATACTCGCGATGTTCATATCCAACGGAATAAACGAAGATCTTATCCCAAGCACAAGAGTGCTCCGGTGGGGTTCATATGTAAGTTATGCAGCGATATGCACATTGCTCTTTGCCTTTATACTATTCACGCTGGAACTATTCACATTCAGCATGCCTCTGCACCTGCTCTTGAGCGTAGGAAGCAGCACACTGCTCACGCTCCTATTCCTGATAGTATTTGAAAGTTTCAACGGACAGAGTAAATGAACGACTACACATACGAACACCGTAAATACATTCTCGGAGCTGCAATAATAATTGTTTTTCTTGTATATATCGTACGACTATTTTCGTTACAGATACTGAGCGACGAATACAAAAGCGCAGCCGACAGCAACGCATTCTACAAAAAGACCATATATCCGTCGCGCGGACTCATATACGACCGCAATGGCGAACTTCTCGTATACAACCAGCCTGCATACGACATAATGTTCGTGCCACGCGAAATAAAGGACAAACTCGACACACTGGAACTATGCTCGGCACTCAACATCACACGCGAGGATTTCGAAAAGCGCATGGCAGATGTAAGGAATCCTCGCTACAACCCCGGATACTCCCCCTACACACAGCAGCTCTTTATGAACCAGCTCTCTGCCGAGGAGTTTGCAATGTTTCAGGAAAAACTGTTCCGTTTCCCCGGCTTCTACATACAGAAACGCTCCATACGACAATACTCATGTGATGCAGCAGGTGTAATCCTCGGCGACATTGGAGAGGTGTCACCCAAAAAGCTCAAGGAGGACAGTTACTATGTTCGTGGCGATTATATAGGTACACAAGGTCTCGAAGCATCCTACGAAAAGGTGCTCCGCGGCAAGAAGGGAGTGGAGATGCTGCTGCGCGATGCCCACGGACGCATACAGGGCAAATACCGCAATGGTGAATTTGACACCGTACCCGAACGCGGAAAAGACCTTACATTGGGCATAGACATTGAGCTTCAGCGCCTGGGCGAGCGTCTGCTGCAGAACAAGATAGGCAGCATAGTGGCAATAGAGCCCGAGACAGGCGAAATACTCTGTATGGTCTCATCGCCATCCTACGACCCACACATACTCGTAGGCCGACAGCGCGGCGCCAACCACAAGAAACTCGCAAACGACAAACGCAAGCCTCTGCTCAACCGCGCCATCATGGGCACCTACCCTCCCGGCTCCACCTTCAAGACCTCTCAGGCACTGACATTCCTCGAAGAGGGGATAATTACCGAAAATACCCCATTCCCATGCTACGGAGGATTCGTACATGCCGGACTGCGCGTAGGTTGCCACCCACATCCTGCCCCACTGCCGCTGATACCTGCCATTGCAACCTCATGCAACGGCTACTTTTGTTGGGGACTGCTGCGCATGCTCTCGTCCAACAAGTACGGCAAGGTGCAAAAGGCTATGAATGTTTGGCGCGACTATATGGTCTCTATGGGATTCGGCTACAAGTTAGGCGTTGACCTCCCCGGTGAGGTACGCGGAATGATTCCCAACGCGCAGTTCTACGACAAGGCCTATCGCGCCTCGTGGAACGGACTTACGGTAATAAGTATAGCCATCGGACAGGGCGAGGTTACACTCACTCCCCTGCAGATTGCCAACCTGTGCGCAACTATAGCCAACAGAGGCAAATATATAACACCCCACGTAGTAAAGAATGTGGAGAACGACACGCTCGCTTCGCAATATCTCACCCCACGCACCACAATGGCATCGAGCAAGGCATACGAGCCTGTGGTTGCAGGAATGCGTCAGGCAGTGCTTGCCGGTACATGCCGCGCAGCCAATCTTCCTGACATTGAGGTGTGCGGAAAGACCGGAACAGCTCAGAACAAGGGCAAGGACCACTCGGCATTCATAGGATTCGCACCTATGAAAGAGCCCAAGATTGCCCTTGCCGTATATGTGGAGAACGGAGGCTTCGGCGCAACATATGCCGTACCCATCGGCGCACTCCTTATGGAGCAGTATCTAAAGGGTGAACTTTCGGAATCGAGCAAGATAAAGGCCGACGAAATGCAGAAAAGAATCATTTACTATGGAGAAACGGAGAGGTAACATATTACAGACAATAGACAAGCCGGCCATCATACTCTACCTTGCGCTCGGCATTATGGGTTGGCTGGCAATCTGCGGCGCGGGAAACAGCTATCTGAAAAGCGACATTCTCGAATTTTTCGCCCTCACAGAGAGAACAGGCAAGCAGGCCATGTGGATGGGAATTTCATTCATTGCCGGCACAGTGCTGATGTTCATCGACAAACGCAGCTACGAATTTTCTGCCAAATTCATATACACTGCGCTTATCCTGCTGGGCATAATCACCATCTTCATATCAAAAGACATCAAAGGTTCAAGGTCGTGGATAACCATCGGCTCATTCGGCATCCAGCCTGCCGAATTCATGAAATTCGGTACGACACTGGCACTTGCATCGCTGATGAGCAGATACGGGTTCAAACTGACCGACAGCAGAAATTTCCTAAAGTGCTTAGGCATAATACTTCTGCCGCTGATAGTAATCATATGTCAGAATGAGACGGGAAGTGCGCTTGTCTATCTGTCGTTCTTCATTGTGCTTTACCGCGAGGGTATGACAGGCATTGTGCTTCTATCGGCTATAAGCGCCGTTGTCTACTTCGTGGTGGGAATAGGCTACGAGCCTGTGATGTTCGAGCAGTTGCCCGTATCAGTGGGACACTACGCGGTAACGGCAATAATACAGATTTTTGCAGCGGGAATGACGCTTTTCTGGTGCAGAGACAGACGCGCAGCCTATACCATGCTTGCAGCAAATGTGATTTTCTCGCTCGCCGCATATTGGGTGGCTGTATATCTGTTTGCCTTCAATATACTCATCGTGCAGTATGCACTGCTGGGAATCGACATTGTCTATCTGCTTTTAAGGGCACGAATCGGACGGGAGAGCAAACTTGCGTGGACAGCGATGTTTATCGTAGTATCGATAATCTTTTTCCACTCGTGCGACTATGTATTCAACAATGTGATGAAGGCGCATCAGAAGGTGCGCATAGAGGTGCTTTTAGGATTAAAAGAAGACCTTGCCGGTGCCGGATACAACGTGCACCAGTCGAAGATTGCAATAGGTTCGGGTGGACTTATGGGAAAAGGATTCCTTGACGGCACACAGACGAAACTGAAATATGTGCCCGAACAGGATACTGACTTCATATTCTGCACCATCGGCGAGGAACAGGGATTCATAGGTTCCACATTTGTGCTTGCAGTGTTTGTGGCATTCATACTGCGACTGCTGGTGCTTGCCGAGAGACAGAATGACACGTTCGGAAGAGTGTGTGGCTACTCGCTCGTATCCATATTCTTCTTCCACTTTTTCATAAATATAGGAATGGTATTGGGAATAACTCCTGTAATCGGCATCCCGCTACCCTTCTTCAGCTACGGCGGCTCCTCGTTCCTCGGATTCTCAATGTTGCTGTTCAGTTTCCTCAGAATTGATGCTGAGAGAGAGAAGTAATCTTTATCCCTGCATCGGTAACGCCTTTTACGATTCCGCAATCCATAAGGTGATATAGCCTTACACGCACTGTGTCTCCCGCAGGAAATTGGCGCACACCAAGCGGATGGGCAGTCTGGTACAGTACACCTCCCGTTGTGCCACTATGCCGACCGAGTGAGTCGAAAATCTCGCAACGCAGAGTATCCGCAGACAACAACCCTGCACTGTCAGCCACACACTGCACACCGAGCCACAATTCGCTGTATGGGTACGACGCTTCGCATCTCAACTGCACATCAATCATAAACGAACCATCACTGCCATCGGGGGCGCAATAGGCATATTCCAAAGTATCGCAGGCGCTCCATTCTCCTTGCAGGGAGTGGAAACTATGCAAACGAACATCCTCGCAACCGATTGCGAGGATGAACAGTATAATAGGTATAAGAATCTTTCTAAGATTTTCCATCTTCCCTCTTTTTGGGCTTTCTTCCATCATTGCTGCGGTGCTCGCGTGAGCCACCCGAATGGCGACGTTTCTTGCCATGATTGCGGGACGAAGCCTTGTCGAAACGTTCGATATTGTTCTGTTCCAGCAGGTCGGTCGACTGTTTGCTGTTCTGTGCTGCATCCTCCAAAAGGCTTTCGGGCTTTTCGCCGCGTTTATTCATCTCTATTACCTGCTTGGCACGACGGGCGGTGATTGTTTTCAGATTGGCAGGAATGCGCTTGTCGCTTGAGTATGTAAGTTCTCCACGGAGAATGTCGGCTTTAAAGAAGTAGTATGTGCCCTCCACTGTTTCAAGTTCAATATCGCGCGAAGGGAGACGCTTCGAAGCCTCAACATACGTATCGACCTCATAGTTGAGACAACATTTCAGTTTGGCACACTGACCAGCAAGTTTTTGAGGATTAAGAGAAATATCCTGAAAGCGGGCAGCCAGTGTAGAGACCGATACAAAATTGGTGGTAAATGTAGCACAACAGAGTTCTCTGCCACAGGGACCGATTCCGCCAATTCGTCCTGCCTCCTGACGGGCGCCAATCTGCTTCATCTCTATCTTCACCTTAAAAACATCGGCAAGTACCTTGATAAGTTGTCTGAAGTCCACGCGGTTGTCGGCAATATAATAGAATATAGCCTTGCTGCCATCGCCCTGATACTCTACATCTCCAATTTTCATATCGAGGTTAAGATCCTTCGCTATCTGGCGCGAACGAATCATAGTATCATGCTCTTTTGCCTTAGCCTCCTCGTACTTTTCCATATCCACGGGACGTGCCTTGCGATAGACGCGTTTAAGATCCGACTCGGGAGTGAGGCGCCACTTTTTCAGTTGCAGGAGCACAAGGCGTCCTGTCAGTGTTACGCGTCCTATATCGTGTCCGGGATTGGACTCTACCGCTACAATATCGCCTTTCACAAGCGGCAGCTTGTTCGAGTTACGATAATAACCCTTGCGGGTGTTTTTGAACTGCACTTCGACAATATCCGTATCCTCTTCGTTGCCGGGGACATCGGCGAGCCAGTCAAATGTATTGAGCGGAGCATCCATGTGGCCACATCCTTTGGGGCAGATACCCGAGCAGCCATTTTGCTCCTTATATTTCAGTTTTTCATCCATAGTTATCTGTTCTTTATCCAAACAATCATTCTCAATGCCATGTCGAAAAATATCATTTTGGCATTGACATTCTGTTCAATATGCTTTTGTGCTTCGGAAAGTTCTTCCATTATTCCGAAGATATTGTTTTCATTTACAAACGGTGAGAATCTCACCGAAAAATCGTGCTCTTCGCGCGAGAGGTAGAGCATCTCCGCCCTCTTGAAGTTCATTATGAAGTTCTCGCGTATCATGCGCTGACAATATTCAAGGAGAGCCTTCTGACGCTCTCTGCCGAGCGCCGCAACCTGCTCGCTCCACTGTTTCATGGCTTTTATGTCGCGCTTGTATGCCATACGCATAAGCGTCATAAAGAGTTCGAGATATTGCGCTTTTGTGCTGTTGACCACGAGCATACCTTCAGCCTTTTCCCAATCGCCGCCGCTCTGTACTGCTATGGTGCGTGCCGTCTGCCCGTCAAGGGCGTAGCGCTGCACAAGGGCTGCTGCAATATCCGCATCGGCTATGCGTGGTATTTCTATGCGCTGTGTGCGGCTGAGGATTGTAGGCAATATAGGCTCTGCGTTTTCCGAGACGAGAAGAAAGAGTGTCTCCGCAGGCGGTTCCTCGATTATTTTCAGCAGTTTGTTGGCACAAGCCTCGTTCATCTTTTCGGGCAGCCATATTATCATTATCTTCCATCCGCCCTCACGGGACTTCATTGTGAGCTTGTGCAGTATTTCGGAGCTTTCGCGCTCATATATTATCGGTTGCTGATTTTCGACTTCGAGCTTTGCGAGCCAGTCGGAATAACTGAAGTAGGGCGATTTTTGAAAAATCTCGCGCCACTCGGTTATGTAATCATCGCTGACGGGGTTCCTGTCGCTCGGAGTGTTCTTCTTTTTCTTTACCGGAAAGACAAAATGAAGGTCGGAGTGCATCAGTTTGTCTATCTTCACACACGATGGGCAACGGCCGCAAGCATCTCCGTCCGCGCGGTTGCTGCAAAGGATATAACGGGCAAGGGCGACGGCAATGGGCAGTTTGCCGTTACCGCCGGGACCTGTCAGCAACAATGCGTGTGCCAGACGATTGTCCTCCACACTGCGCAGCAGTCTCTCCTTTAGAGTCTGTTGTCCTATTATATCCTTGAAATACATGACTTATCAGTATATAGCCGAAAGCGTCTTATACACACTCTCCACAGCATTTATTGTATAGAAATGCAGACTGGGCACACCCTTCTGCATAAGTTCGCGACACTGTTTTATGCACCATTCGCAACCTACGATGGCAGCATCGCTGTCGCTCTTGCATTTGAGCAGTTCGGCGGTAAGTTCTCCGGGCAGGTCGGTATTGAAGGTCTTCGGCAGGATATTTATCTGCGAAAGACGGTGTATGGGCTTAATGCCGGGGATAATGGGAATATTTATGCCTATTTCGCGTGCCTTGCGCACAAATTCGAAATACTTTTCATTGTCGAAGAACATCTGCGTAACGGCATATTCGGCCCCACTCTCCACCTTTTTCTTCAACCAGTAGAGGTCGGTGTCGAGGTTGGGTGCCTCGATGTGCTTTTCGGGATAGCAGGCAACCCCGTAGGAGAATTTTTCGCCACGTTCGCGCATGGGAGTACCGTCAATGAAGAAGCCCTCATTGTAACGGTTCACCTGCTCCTGAAGCTGCAATGTGTGGTCGTACCCGCCGAGCGTGGGGGTAAATGTCTTTTCGTCCTTGGCCTTGTCGCCGCGCAACAGCAGAAGGTCGGTTATTCCCGACAGTTGCAGGTCGATGAGCACATATTCTGTCTCTTCGGGTGTGAATCCGTTGCATAGTATATGCGGCACTACGGGAATACCGTAGCGGTGCATGATGGCGGTGGCTACAGCCACCGTTCCGGGACGACGGCGCACAGCCGAACGCTTGAACATACCTCCACCGATATCGGTATACACATACTCGCTGTGATGGGTGGTTATGTTTATATACTGAGGTCCGAATTCGTTTATCCTGTCGATGGAATCGAACAATTTATTTATTCCCGTTCCCTTGACAGGAGGCAGCACTTCAATGGAGAAGACTGTCTTATCGGGCGCATTTATACAATCTGTTATTTTCATTTTTCAAAATAGTAATTGCCGGTTTGCCATATTGTCTTTTGGCAACAATACAAATGTTAGCAATATGCAAATATAGTACAAGAGAGGATTAAGGACAAAAAAAAACAGAACAAATTGCAGCCATCTGAACAAAAGGAGCTATCTTTGCACTATTATAAGAATCAAACAACATAGACGCCGTATGAATATAGAGAACATACTCATCGCAAACATTGCTGCAGCCATAGAAGCGCTCTACGGTCAGCAGACAACAGCCGACAAAATACAGTTGCAGAAGACACGCAAGGAGTTTGAAGGCGACTTTACACTTGTGGTATTCCCCTTCCTTTCACTCTCGCGCAAACGCCCCGAAGAGACTGCTCAGGAGATAGGCGAATATCTGACAAAAAACGAAAAGCTGATAGCATCATACAATGTGATAAAGGGTTTTCTCAACCTCTGCATCGATGCAAGTTACTGGATAGAACTTTTGCAGACAATCAATTGCAGTGAAAACTGGGGTACTGCCCCTATAACAGAAGATTCTCCCCTTGTGATGGTAGAGTACTCTTCGCCCAACACCAACAAGCCCCTGCACTTGGGACACATACGCAACAACCTTTTGGGATATGCCCTTTCCAATATCATCGAGGCCAACGGCAACCGCGTGGTAAAGACCAACATAGTCAACGACCGAGGCATACACATCTGCAAATCAATGCTCGCATGGCAGAAGTGGGGCAATGGCGAGACACCCGCAAGCAGCGGCAAGAAGGGCGATCACCTTATCGGCGACTACTACGTAGCGTTCGACAAACACTACAAGGCAGAGATAAGCGAAGCAATGGCAGCCGGTGCCACAAAGGAGGAGGCCGAAGCATCATCGGCACTCATGGCCGAAGCACGCGAAATGCTCGTAAAATGGGAGCAGGGC
>SUXT01000060.1 GCA_015060835.1 Bacteroidales bacterium | reverse complement strand
TCCCTGCAAAATGCGAAAGAAAATCTACTCGAAATACCTCTCAAATAATTCCGAAAGATAGTGCAAACGAGCGCAATGTAAGCTTGCTTACAATTGCAATGCGAGTGCAGCCTATTTTATGAAAATAAAATTCAAAAATCTTCTAAGTTTCATCCAGCATGAACAGCCCAAAGAAGTACAACAATCTCGGAAGCTATTTAAGAAAAGCACTTCTGTATATATCAAAGCCCATAATATCCAATCCATTATGGTTTATATTTGTATATATATGGGGAGCCGTATGCAACACTTTTGTCGTATGGAACAGTAGCCGCATGATAGGTTTCATGCAACTGTTTCTGGAATTGTATCTGCTAACAGCCATCATTACCATTTTCCCCAACAAAATAAGACAAGTTGTAAAAATATCACTAAGCATTCTTCTCTGCCCGATAAGCATCATCGACCTGTTCTGTTACTGCAAACTGAAAATGCCGATAACAGCAACACTATTGAACACCTTTCTCCAGACAGACGCAAGCGAAGCAACGGAAGCGCTCAATTCATACACCACGATAGACGAAACAACATATCCGGCAATAATACTTCTCATACTTATAATATTAGCTACAGCAACAACACTCAACAAGAGAGCAAGAGCCTTCGTCAATGATATTACAAGAAAAGCCGAAGCAGTCATCGGAGTATTCACCACTATGGCGTTGGCCGTCGCGCTCTACTTCGCCGCAGGCAACGAAGTTTATCTTTTTCACAAGCTCATTCTCGGCAAGAGCGAAAAGGAGATATACGAAGTAACGCAACGCGAACCGAGCGTACGACTATACACACCTGCACACCGCATGGCAAGCGCAATAATAGAATACAGACAGGAGAGAAGCACAATAGCCTCTCTACTATCCGGCATCGAAAAATCCACTGTGGAAGAGTGCGTATTCACATCACCCGAGATTGTACTTATAATAGGAGAGAGCTATAGCCGACTACACTCACAGTTATACGGATACGACAAGCCGACAACCCCGTATCAGGCACAACTTGCAAAAGAGAACAACTTTGTGGTGTATGACAATTTCATTGCACAGTGGAATCTCACCTACGATGTATTCAAGAACCTGCTCTCGACACACTGCGCAAGCGATGATGGCGAATGGCACCAATACCCACTCTTCACCACACTGTTCAAGAATGCAGGGTACAATATAACATTTCTCAGCAATCAGTTCATCACGAGCAACGACACCTACAGCGATTTTCAAGAAAACATACTGCTTAACGACTCACGGATGAGCAAAGCACAATTTGACATACGCAACGAGAAACGCTTCGAATACGATGGAGAACTGCTCGACGAATATGGAAAAACAGGATCATCCGACAAGAGAGGCAATCTGACAATCATTCACCTTATGGGGCAACACATCGCATTCGGAGAACGCTACCCGAAGGAGTGGGAACATTTCACAGCTGCAATGTACTCCCATCTGCCGAAAGATGAGGCAAACATCGTTGCACAGTACGACAACGCTACACTGTACAACGACTATGTTTTATCCCGCATCATCGAAAAATTCAAAGAAAAAGAGGCCATAATCATACATATGTCCGATCACGGAGAGAGAAGCGGCATAAGGGGCAACGGATACGGGCGCGACTTTACGCTGAGCAGCGAGAGTATAGAAGAGCAGTATGAAGTCCCATTTTGGATATTCATGACAAAAGAGTATGTAAAAAAACACCCTGCGATAGCAGAAGAAATTGCCGATTCACGCAGCAAGCCTCTATGCACAGACAACATAGCCCACCTGATGCTGTCGCTCGCAGGAATAAAGACACCGTACTACAATGCACGGTACAACCCACTGTCCGCAGATTTTGATTCCACACGGCACCGCCTGATATGGGAAAGATTCGACTATGATAAAAAAAATGAATAGCTTCTCATATTTTTGCACTATCTTTGCAATGCAATTGTACACACGATAATAAAAGAATTGACATGATAAAGAAATTTTTCATAACCCTTTGGGTGCTTCTATTCATTGGTATCTCTTCGATAGCACTGCTCTTCTTCGCAATATCGCAAGGATGGATAGGCTATTTACCTGACATGGAAGAACTTGAAAATCCATCATATAAATATGCTTCACAAATAATATCGTCAGACGGCAAGCCGCTCGGCACATGGTCGTACAGTAAGGAGAACCGTCTGAACGTGGAGTACAACGAAATATCGCCCAATCTGATAAAAGCCCTCATCGCGACCGAGGATATACGCTTCAGCAAACATTCGGGCATAGATATGCGCGCCCTTCTCAGAGCCATTGTCAAACGAGGCATACTTATGCAGAAGAATGCCGGCGGTGGCAGCACCATCACACAGCAGCTGGCAAAGTTGCTCTACTCCGAAGTATCGGGTAGCCAGCTTGAGCGCCTCTATCAGAAACCCATTGAATGGGTAATCGCCGTAAAACTCGAACGTTACTACACGAAGGAGGAGATCATAACCATGTATCTGAACAAATACGACTTCGGATACAATGCCGTGGGCATCAAGAGCGCGGCAAATGTCTACTTCGGCAAAGAGCCCAAAGACCTCAATGTAGAGGAGGCTGCAATGCTTGTGGGAATGTGTAAGAACTCATCGCTCTACAATCCACGCCGCCGCCCCGAACTGACACAAGAGAGACGCAACGTGGTGTTGGGACAGATGGTAAAGGCCGGTTATCTTACTGATGCTGAAGCCAAAGAGTACAAGGCTATGGAACTGAAACTTGATTTCCACTCAGCCGACCACAAAGCAGGTCTCGCCCCCTATTTCCGCGAATACCTCCGCAGTGTGATGACCGCCAAAAAGCCCGAAAAGAAGAACTACCGCGGATGGCAAATGCAGAAATTCTACGAAGATTCTATTGATTGGGAAAAGAATCCCCTCTTCGGATGGTGCAACAAGAACCAGAAGAGCGACGGAACAAACTACAATGTCTACACCGATGGTCTGAAGATTTACACCACCATCGATTCACGCATGCAGACCTACCTCGAAGAGGCTGTAAAAGAGCATGTTGCCGACTATCTGCAACCCCGTTTCTTCAAGGCCAAGAAGGGTAAAAAGACAGCACCCTTCACCAACGAACTGAGTGTGGAGGAGGTGCAGAACATCATGAATCGTGCCATGAAGCAGAGCGACAGATACCGCACGATGAAAAAAGCCGGTGTAAGCGAGGAGGATATAAAAAAGGCTTTCAATACCCCCTGCGACATGCAAGTATTCAGTTACAACGGCATGATAGACACCATAATGACACCGATGGATTCGCTGAAATACTACAAATTCTTCCTGCGTACCGGAGTGATGTCGATGGACCCTCACACAGGCGAAGTAAAGGCATACGTTGGCGGTACCAACTACTACCAGTTCAAATATGACATGGCAATGACCGGCCGTCGACAGGTAGGCTCAACAATAAAGCCCTATCTCTATTCGCTTGCAATGGAGAACGGCTTCACCCCCTGCGACGAGACACGCAATGTCCCGCAGACACTCGTTACTGAAGACGGCAAAGTATGGAGCCCCAAAAACAGTTCGAAAGCCCGCTACGGAGAGATAGTCGACCTCAAATGGGGACTTGCAAACTCCAACAACTGGATATCGGCCTACCTCATAAGCAAGCTCAACCCCTACACATTCGTCAAACTGTTGCATGAGTACGGACTCAGGAACAGAGACATAGAGCCTGTGCCCTCCATCTGTCTCGGTCCAAGCGAAGCATCAGTGGGAGAAATGGTAAGTGCCTACACCGCATTCGCCGGCAAAGGTATACGCACCGCCCCCCTCTTCGTAACACGCATCGAGGACAATCAAGGTAACACAATCTCCACCTTCTCGGCACAGAAGAACGAAGTAATCAGCGAAGAAAGTTCATACAAAATGATACATATGCTCCGTGCCGTAGTGAACGAAGGCACCGGCGGACGTGTGCGCCGCGTATACAAGATAACCGCCGACATGGGCGCAAAGACCGGAACCACACAGAACAACTCCGACGGATGGTTCATGGGCTTCACCCCCTCACTGGTAACAGGCTGCTGGGTAGGCGGCGAAGACCGCGACATCCACTTCGACAACATGAGCGAAGGTCAGGGTGCATCAATGGCACTCCCCATCTGGGGACTCTACATGAGCAAGGTATACGCCGACAAGACGCTCCCATACTCACAAGAAGAAAAATTCGAAATACCCGAAGACTTCAACCCCTGCGGCAGCAAATCAACCACCCCCGCAGAAGAGACAACAAGCGGAGGATTCGATGATTTCTTCCAATAACCACATAAAAAACAAACAATAAAAACACAAAAGATATGAAATTTGTTGGAATCATCCCCGCACGATACGCCTCGACACGTTTCCCTGCAAAAGTCCTTGCCGACCTCAACGGCAAGACAGTGATACAACGCGTATACGAACAAGTAAAGGATTGCTTCGACGACATATATATCGCCACAGACGACCAACGTATAGCCGATGAAGCAACATCATTCGGAGCCAAAGCCATAATGACCTCCGAAGAGTGCAAGAACGGTACAGAAAGATGCTTCGACGCTTGTTTGAAAGCCGACATACAGTGCGATGTGGTAATAAACATACAAGGCGACGAGCCATTCATACAACGCAAACAGGTAGAGGCACTTATAAAATGCTTCGACGATGAACGCACCGACATTGCAACACTTGTCAAGCCCTTTGCGCCCGAAGATGGAACAGAGCGTCTTTTCAACCCCAACACCCCAAAAGTTGTGCTCGACGACAGCCACTTCGCCATGTACTTCAGCCGCTCCGTAATTCCCCATCTGCGCGGAATCGACCAAAGCGAATGGCTGAGCAACCACACCTACTACAAGCACCTCGGCATATATGCCTACCGTCTTGATATACTCAAGCAATTGACCTCGCTTCCCCAGACACCGCTCGAAAAGATGGAAAGCCTCGAACAGTTGCGATGGCTCGAACACGGCTACAAGATTAAAGTAGGCATCACAGACATTGAGACAATAGGTATCGACACACCCGAAGACCTTGAGCGTGCAAAAGAATTTGCAGCATCGATAGGACTCTGCTGGAACAGATAAAAAAATGAAGATAGAGATTCCCGAAATAAAGCCGATGCAGATGGCAGACATCACTCTGCCCGAAAAGCTGATGCTCCCCAACAACATCCCCCTCTACCAGATAGAAGGAGGGGTGCAGGAGATTATCAGGCTCGACATACTCTTCCCCGGAGGATACGCCACTCAGGAACAACCGTTGCAGGCTCTATTCACCAACAGAATGTTGCGCGAAGGCAGCACACACAGCAAAGCATCCAAAATATCGCGCACCCTCGACTCATGCGGAGCATGGATAGAGACATACTGCTCGCAACGATGCAGTCACATAACCCTCTACACCCTCAAACGCCACTTCTCAAAGCTTGCACACACCCTGCGCGAAATCATCACCGAGCCCGACTTTCCCGAGAAGAATCTCGAAATAATACGCACCGCTAACAAGACCCACTTCCTCGTCAACAGTCAGAAAGTAGGTTCTATGGCACAGCGCCACTTCGAGAAGGCCATTTGGGGCGAGAATCACCGATTCGGACGCATCGTAACCATCGATGACTACGATGCCATCACAACCGACACACTCCGGAGATACCATAGTAAAATATACGGTTCGGGTAACTGCGCCATATTCGTTTCAGGTAAAATCGACGATACGATAACAGAAACAATTGCCACAATCTTCGGCAACGAAGAATGGGGTACAGCAACCCCAATCATCCCTACAATTCCCCCGCTCGAAGGAGGAAAAAAGGAGCGTATAGACATAAAGATAGAGGGTGCAATGCAAAGCGCCATAAAGATAGGAGCCCCTATACTCCCCACAGGACATCCCGATTACTACGCCTTGAAATACCTCACTGTACTGCTTGGCGGATTCTTCGGCAGCCGCCTGATGACAAACATACGCGAAAAGAACGGATACACCTACCACATAGAATCCGAAGTAAGCACGTTCGGCGACAAATATGTGCTCTCCATCACCACAGAGGCGGCCAATGAATATGTCGAACCGTTGATAAAGGAGGTATACAACGAACTGCACCGCCTTCAGGACGAACCTGTTTCAGCTGAAGAGATGCAAAAACTGCGCAACTGCACCCTCGGCGAACTTTGCCGCGAGTACGAAGGTCCCTCGGCAAAAGCCGATGTTTTCATTGGAACATGGCT
The DNA here is from genome assembly GCA_015060835.1 of Bacteroidales bacterium. Lineage (GTDB taxonomy): Bacteria > Bacteroidota > Bacteroidia > Bacteroidales > Bacteroidaceae > HGM04593. The sequence goes on along the minus strand of SUXT01000060.1, from coordinate 9,006 downwards.
TTCGGGTGAACCATTCGACAGCGTGAACAGATACCTCGATACAATACGTACGACCACCGCCGAAGAATTCATGCGAATAGCCCGGCAACACCTCAATCCCGAAAACATGACAGAAGTTATTGCCGGAGCATAACACTCATATATTCAAAATCAATTACCGGGCTGCATCGTTTTTCCGATGCAGCCCGAATTTATATTCTCCGTCAAGGGATAATTGTTGCAATTATCAAACATAATCATTATCTTTGTGCATTAAGGCATATTTTACCCGCCACACAACCAAATAAACAGAACAATTGATGAAAAAAACAATAATACTGATAATACTCACACTCTTCATAACACTCCCTGCAACATCTCAGAACGGAATAAAGAAAGCGCTGAAAGAGGGAGTAGAAGCTGTCAAAGAGGGCGTATCCCCATTGACTAACCTCGTATCGGCCACAAAGAAAGAGAAGAAAAACAACATAAAGGATCTCATTCTGAAGGACGGCGCCAAATACACAGGAGAAGCCCGCGGCAAAAAGCCCCACGGATTCGGCAAAGCCAACTACCCCAATGGCGACACATACGAAGGCGAATGGGTAAAAGGCAAACGTCAAGGCAAAGGAACATACACGTTTAAAGACGGTGAAAAATACATAGGACAATTCCACGAGAACCGTCACCACGGTCGCGGCACATACTACTTCAGCGATGGACGCCGATACGAAGGTGACTGGCAGAACGACTACCAGCACGGCAACGGCACCATGTACTACCCCAACGGCGACAAATACATTGGTGAATGGGTAGAGGACAAGCGCAGCGGTCTCGGCACCTATCTGTGGAAAATAGGCGACACCTACGTAGGCAATTGGCTCGACGACAAATACGAGGGCGAAGGTGTACTCCAATGGAGCGACAAGAGCAAATATAGCGGCAATTGGCACAACAACCACTTCCACGGCAAAGGCACATACAACTACTCCAGCGGCGACACCTACGAAGGCGAATGGGCAAACGGCATACGCCACGGCAAAGGCACATACAAATTCGCCAACGGCGACAGCTACACAGGCGAATACGCAGACGGCGAATGGAACGGCACCGGCACCTACCACAGCACCACCGGATACACCTACAACGGCAACTTCAGCAACGGCAAGCGCAACGGTTACGGCAAAGCCACATGGGAAAACGGCGCCACCTACGAAGGTTACTGGAAAAACGACCTCCGCGACGGCGAAGGCAAATACACATGGGGCAACGGCGATGTCTACGAAGGTAACTGGAAAGACGACAAGATGAACGGCGAAGGTATCATCCGCCAAACCAACGGCAACAAATATCGCGGTCCCTTTGTCAACGGTCTCGAAGAGGGCATGGGCCTCGCCGAAGACAAGGAGGGCCTCAGATACGAAGGCAACTTCACAGCCGGCAAGCGCAACGGCCTCTTCACCGTAAAGGACAGCAGCGGCAACGTAATCCGCACCTGCGAATACATCATGGGACAGATAAAACCCGAAAAGCCCATAGAAGAGCCCAAGAAAAAAACCACTACAAAGAGCAAGAAAAGAAGAAGATAACCAATTAAACAAAATACCATGATACTCGACACACTGGATAACCTGAGCAAATATGCATCGCTCAGTCCCCTATTTCCCAAAGCAATAGAGTTCATCACCACCGCCGACCTTGCCAACCTTCCACTGGGAAGAAACGAAATACAGGGCGACGAGATTTTCGCCAACGTAATGGAAGCACAACCCCGCACAAAAGAGGAAGTGCCCATCGAAGTACACCGCAAATACATTGACATACAGATACCCATCAGCGCCGATGAAGTAATGGGCTACACTCCCCTCGCATCACTCCCCGAAGGAGAATACAGCGAAGAGAACGACGTAACCCTCTACCCCGTAGGTCTCACAGCACAGGACTACTTCAATGTAAAGCGAGGCATGTTCACCATATTCTTCCCGCAGGACGGACACGCACCCGCAGTAACTCCTGCAAAACTGAAGAAGATCATCGTTAAAGTAGCAGTTAAATAACCCGAATACAAACCATAAACCACATCGCCATGTTAAGACTGATAGAAAGAGACGGATACCTCTCACCCTACACCGTGGAGATAGAAGGCAGATACAACCACTATCTGCACAAAGAAAACGAACTGACCCAGCAAGGCAAGCAGACACTCTCCGACTTTGCATCAGGGTACCTCTACTTCGGATTACACGCGACCAAGAATGGTTGGTGCTTCAGAGAATGGGCACCCAACGCCACTAAAATATACCTCATAGGCGACTTTTCCGACTGGAAAGAATTGCCACAGTATGAGCTCAAAAGAATAGACAACGGAGTATGGGAAATAGAACTTCCCCAAAAAGCACTTGAACACGGACAATTCTACAAACTGAAAGTCTACTGGGAAGGCGGACAAGGCGAGCGCATCCCCGCATGGGTACGCCGCGTAGTGCAGGACGATGCCACACAAATCTTCAGTGCACAGGTGTGGAATCCCAAGAAACAATACAAGTTCAAACACAAGAAATTCAAGCCCAAATGCTCACCTCTGCTCATCTATGAATGCCACATAGGAATGGCACAGGAAGAGGAGCGCGTAGGCACATACAAAGAGTTCCGCGAAAAGATACTCCCCCGCATTGCAGCCGACGGCTACAACTGCATACAGATAATGGCAATCCAGGAACACCCCTACTACGGCAGTTTTGGTTACCACGTATCAAACTTCTTCGCAGCATCCTCACGTTTCGGTACCCCCGAAGAGCTCAAGGAGCTCATCGACGCAGCACACGGCATGGGCATAGCAGTCATCATGGATCTTGTGCATTCACACGCAGTGAAGAATGAGCTCGAAGGCATAGGTCTGCTTGATGGCGATCCCTGCCAATATTTCAACGGCGGCGACCGTCGCATACACAGCGCATGGGACTCACTCTGCTTCGATTACGGAAAGAATGAAGTAATCCACTTCCTCCTCTCCAACTGCAAATACTGGTTAGAAGAGTTCAAGTTCGACGGATTCCGCTTCGACGGCGTTACCTCTATGATATACTACAGTCACGGACTCGGAGAAGCATTCTGCAACTACGGCGATTACTTCAACGGCCATCAGGACGGCGATGCCATCTGCTACCTTACACTTGCCAACAAGCTCATCCACGAGATTAACCCCGCTGCAATAACAATTGCCGAGGAGGTATCGGGAATGCCCGGTCTTGCAGCACCTATCGAAGATGGCGGTTACGGATTCGACTACCGCATGGCAATGAACATCCCCGACTACTGGATAAAGATGATCAAGGAACGGAAGGACGAAGACTGGAAGCCATCATCAATCTTCTGGGAGCTAACCAACCGCCGTCAGGACGAAAAGACAATCTCATACGCCGAGAGCCACGACCAGGCACTTGTAGGCGACAAGACCATCATCTTCCGTCTGATAGATGCCGACATGTACTGGCACTTCAGCAAGGGCCACGAGACAGGAATGGTACACCGCGGAATAGCCCTGCACAAGATGATACGCCTCGTAACCGCATCGACCATCAACGGAGGATACCTCAACTTCATGGGTAACGAATTCGGACACCCCGAATGGATTGACTTCCCCCGCTACGGCAACGGTTGGAGCCACAAATATGCACGTCGCCAATGGAGTCTCGTCGACAACCCCGACTACTGCTATGCATCGCTCGGAGCCTTCGACAAGGAACTTATGGAGATAATAGGCAGCACAAAGAACTTCCAGAAACGCCCCGTGCAGGAGATATGGCACAACGACGGCGACCAAGTGCTTGCTTACTCGCGCAAGGATCTTATATTCGTCTTCAACTTCAGCCCCACACAGTCGTTTACCGACTACGGTTTCCTTGTACCCGAAGGCGCATACTCCATTGTACTCGACTCCGACGCCGTACGTTTCGGTGGCAACGGTTTTGTCGATGACAATCAGGTACACTTCACCAACAAGGATCCGCTCTATGCCAAGAAGCGCAAAGGTTGGTTGAAACTCTATCTGCCTGCACGCACTGCATTGGTGCTTAAGAAAAACAAATAAAAAAACAACAAGAGGGTGCTGTGCCAATATCAGTTGGCACAGCACCATTATATGTAAAAAAGAGATGAAGTCGGCAAGAGAAATACGTCTGTTCCGCATGGTGCGAATAGTGTGCGCCATTGTATTTGCACTATTTGCATTCACCTACCTGTCGGTACACCAAGCTCCGTTGCTCGAAGTGGTGTACGACATGACAGCCACCGGCAAGTTGCAATACGATGCAAACATAACCGCAGCAGTAATCACCGCTGTTCTGCTGCTTGCTACATTGTGGATAAACAAATTCGCAAAATTCAACCGCGAGTGGGAAGCACTCTCCTACCTTCCGGCATCAATTGCCCTCGCATTCATGACAGACATCGACCGCAGCATATATGTTGACGGCGAAAGTTCCGCACGATGGATATGGATAGGAGCAACAATCATATTCATATACATATTCTCGTCATGGGTGCTCCGTCGCGTGCTGTTCATGCGCATCAAGGACATCACAAGAGCTACGAACAGGATAATGTGGCGCAACTTCCTGCTTTTCACCATCATATTCTCCATTACAGGCTTCCTCACAAACAACGATGAGGACTTCAAACACGAATGTATTTTATATCACTACATTAAAAAAGGAGATTTCGACAAGGCCAAGAAGGTAGCTGCACGCTCACTCACGGCATCGCCCGAACTTACTGCCGGCAGGGCATACACACTTGCCAACAAAGGCGAAATGGGCGAACTGCTTTTCACCTATCCACAATATTATGGAGCAGACGGGTTGCTCCCCGGCAATAAACAGACCTCGCCCATTGCAGCGTCGACCATCTACGAATATCTGAAAGCAGCCCCCATACAGGGAGAGAACACAATAGACTTTCTCGCACGCGCCGCCCGGACAGACTCAGCCGCAACCGCAGCAAAGGAGTATTACCTCGCCGCACTGCTGCTCGACAAACGACTGGAGGAATTTGCCGACACACTGCCAGGCTTCTACAACACCTCCGACACAGCCGCACTGCCCCATCACTACAAGGAGGCACTGTTGCTGAACGCAAAAAAGAACAACACCCCATTGCCCTTCAACGACAAGGAACTTGAAGCAGAATACGACCGCTTCACACAGTTGGAAAATGAATATACCACCCCTCATGTGCGCAGAAACTACGCAAGAAAGCTGTTTGGCAAAACATACTGGTGGTACTACATATACTCTGAAGAGAAAAGATAATAATAAAAAAATAGAACCAGACATGAAAGGATTAAAGACTATTATGGCAGCATTGGTAATGACAGGAGCCGCAATTACAGGCTGTAGCGACACCCCCACCGGCAACGCTCCGGAGAGCAAAGCGGCAGAAATCATAGGCAAGTCCGACATAAAAATTGAAAACAAGCGCCTCACACCCGAAGCACTTTGGGCAATGGGCCGCATAGGAGCAGTAAACGTATCGCCCGACGCAAGCAAAATACTCTACGGAGTAAGCTACTACAGCGTACCTCAGGACAAGAGCCACCACACACTGCAAATAATGAATGCCGATGGCAGCAGCCACGCACTGCTTACCACCACAGCCGATAACGAGAGCAGCGCAGCATGGATAAAAGGCGGAACCAAAATAGCCTTCCTATCCAACGCAAGCGGCACAAGCCAAGTGTGGGAGATGAACCCCGATGGCACAGAACGCAGACAGCTCAGCAACTGCGAGAAACCTGTTGAAGGATTTCTCTTCTCACCCGATGAAAAAAGCGTAATCCTCATACACCAGATACCCATCAAGGAGAGTACAGCCGAGAAATACCCCGACCTTCCCCTTGCCAAAGGATTCGTAGTGGACGACCTTATGTACAAACACTGGGACGAGTGGCTTACCACAGCTCCCCACCCCTTCATTGCACAGTTCGACGGTAATGCCATCACAGGCGGCAAGGACATTCTCGAAGGAACAAAATACGACTGCCCCAACCGTCCCTTCGGCGGAGTGGAACAACTCGCATGGAGCAACGACTCGAAGAAGATAGCATACGCCTGCGTAAAGAAGATGGGTGTCGAATACACCGTCAGCACCGACACAGACATCTATCTTTACAACACAGCCGACGGCTCCACTGTCAACCTCTGTAAGATGAGCCCCGCAACATCAAATTACGGATACGACACTGCACCCACATTCTCACCCGACGGCACACACCTCGCATGGCTCAGCATGAAACGCGACGGCTACGAGAGCGACCAGAACCGTCTGTGCGTGATGAACCTCGCCGACGGCAAACAAAGCTACATAAGCGAAAAGCCCTTCGACAGCAGTGTAGACAGCTACTGTTGGGCAGCCGACAGCAAGAGCCTCTATTTCACAGGTGTATGGCACGGTGCATCAATGATATACAACATCGACCTTAGCGGCAAACTCACAAAAATCACCGACGGCAACTACGACTACACATCAGTATCACTGCTCGGCGACAAACTCGTTGCCACACGCCAGTCAATCAGCGAACCCACAGACATCTACACAGTGGAGGCAAGCGCAGGTGGCAAGATTACACAGCTCACACAGGAGAACAAGCACATCCTCGACCAGTTGCAGCGCGGAAAGGTGGAGGCACGTTGGACAAAATCCGTCGACGGCAAGCAGATACTCTCATGGGTAATCTACCCCCCGCAGTTCGACCCCAACAAGAAATACCCCACACTGCTCTTCTGCCAGGGCGGTCCCCAATCACCCGTCAGCCAATTCTGGAGCTACCGTTGGAACTTCCAGATAATGGCCGCCAACGACTATATAGTCATCGCCCCTAACCGTCGCGGACTTCCCGGCTTCGGCATGGAGTGGAACGAGGCCATTAGCGGCGACTACGGCGGACTCTGCATGAAAGACCTCTTCGCAGCAATCGACGACATTGCAAAAGAGCCATACGTTGACAAGAACCGCCTCGGTTGCGTAGGCGCAAGCTTCGGCGGCTACACAGCAATGTGGATGGCCGGACACCACGACAAACGCTTCAAGGCATTCATCGCACACGATGGATTCTTCAACATGGATCAGCAATACTACGAGACAGAGGAGTCGTGGTTCACAAATTGGGATCTCGGCGGCGCACCCTACGAAAAGAACGAAAAGACAGAGCGCACATACCCCAATTCGCCCCACCGCTTCGTAGAGAAATGGGATACCCCCATCCTGCTCATCCATGGCGAGCGCGACTACCGCATCCTTGCCTCTCAGTCTATGGCAGCCTTCAACGCAGCCAAACTGCGTGGCGTGCCGGCACAGCTGCTGCTCTTCCCCGACGAGAACCACTGGGTGCTCCGTCCGCAGAACGGCATATTGTGGCAACGCACCTTCTTCGCATGGCTCGACAAATGGGTGAAGCCTGTAAAATAACAATCTGAAACAGAAAGGAAATGACATTCACACAAAAAATTCACAAAAAACTTAACGACTCCCCTGCAGCTCGTTGGGGCGCGCTGATGATAGTATCCTTCACCATGATGTGCGGCTACTTCATCACAGACATCATGGCACCGCTCGAAGACCTTCTCACCAAAAGCCCCGCCGAAGGAGGCTTGGGCTGGACAAGCGGAGAGTACGGCTTCTTCTCAGGCGCATACGGATATATAAACGTATTCCTGTTGATGCTCTTCTTCGGCGGAATCATCCTCGACAAGTGCGGCATACGCTTCACCGGAGTAATCAGTTGCGCACTGATGCTTGCCGGCGCACTGCTCAAATGGCACGCCATCGATACAGACTTCGGCACATCAACCCTCTGCGGATACCCCATGCAGGTAACACTCGCCGCACTGGGATTTGCCATCTTCGGCATGGGAGCGGAGATTACCGGAATCACCGTAACCAAGATTATAGCAAAATGGTTCACCGGCCACGAACTTGCACTTGCAATGGGATTGCAGGTAGCAATGGCGCGTATCGGTACAGCAGCTGCTCTTGCATGCAGCCTGCCCATCGCCAAAGCATTTGACTCAATATCATCACCCATGCTCATCGGTGCGGTCCTGCTCTGCATTGGTCTCCTTTCGTACCTTGTATATTGCGTGATGGACAAGAAGCTGGATGCTTCGCTGGCTGCATCAAGCAGCGAGGAAGAGGAGAGCTTCAAACTGAGCGACCTTAAATTCATCCTCACAAACAAAGGCTTTTGGCTCATCACACTGCTCTGTCTGATGTTCTATGCAGGAGTGTTCCCCTTCCTGAAGTTCGCCACCAAACTGATGATTTACAAATATGAGGTTGCACCCGACGTTGCCGGTCTTATCCCCGCAATGCTGCCCTTCGGCACAATATTGCTTACTCCGGTATTCGGCTCAATGTACGACCGCATAGGCAAGGGCGCCACACTGATGATTATCGGCTCCATGCTGCTGACCATCGTACACGTGCTCTTTGCACTGCCCATCCTCTCATACGGATGGTTCGCGATCATCATCATGATACTTCTGGGCATTGCATTCTCGCTTGTACCCTCGGCACTGTGGCCCTCTGTTCCCAAGATTATCCCCATGAAGCAGTTGGGTTCAGCATACGCCATCATCTTCTACATTCAGAATATAGGCCTCTCCATGGTACCTGTGCTCATCGGTTGGGTAATCGAGAAATACTCGACAGTGGAAAGCGCAAACGGCATTACATACGACTACACAATCCCAATGACGATTTTTGCCGTATTCGGAGTAATAGCCATAGTAATTGCAGCCATTCTGAAGAAAGAGGATGCAGTAAAACACTACGGTCTCGAAGAGAGCAATATGAAGAAATAGAAGCTGTTTGAATTTTATTAGAAAATAATTCTATATTTGCGATGTTCATTTCGGCTTCTTTGAGTCTATTTCGGCATCTTTTCTTTCTTGTTTTTTGGAAATAGCCCGCTATTCCCTGCAAAACAACAAAGAAAATATACTCGAAATACCTCTCAAATAATTCCGAAAT
>SUXT01000059.1 GCA_015060835.1 Bacteroidales bacterium | reverse complement strand
AGTCCTCGCCTTTATCCAAAAGTCATTGACGCCGTCTGCCTAAAAGCTTAATGCGCATCAATGAACCTATCAATGAAAAAAAGGGGGCTTGTACTGACTTGAATCTTTAATTTAAAACAGTTTAAATAAGTTTACCGGACAGTAATATTTTAAAAGTCATTTGCGGGGCACATCAATTCAATACGGCAAGAACTACCCGGTTATCTTCACCTCACTCACACCGGCCTGCTTTCTTACCTCGATTTTGGTGCTTATACGTTCGTAAAGTTCACCCACATGACTGATTATTCCCACCCGTCGGCTACCGATATTATGCAACACCTCCAATGTTTCAATCACCGTATTCAGGCAATCGCCGCTAAGTGTACCAAAGCCCTCATCGATGAAGAGAGTATCAGGAGTAAAATTATTCCTGTTGAGCGATGACAGACCGAGCGCAAGCGCAAGAGAGACCATAAAGCTCTCTCCACCCGAGAGAGTATTTGCTGCACGCAACGTATCACCATCCTCGCGGTCATTAACGAGAATGACAAGGCTTCCGGGCTGTGTTGTAAGTTCGTACCTCGATGTAAACTGTCGCAAGTAGAAATTGGAATTTTCTAGCAATTGCAATAAAATATAGCTTTGGGCAATAGACTTGAACTTACCGCCATCGGCACTGCCGAAAATATCGGAAAGTCTCTTCCATCGGCTCGCTTCCTTTTCGAGCATGGCAGCCTCCTCAATCTCCATTTTAAGCATAGCAGCCTTCTCCTCATCCTGCTTGAGTTCCGCGGCGCACGCACCTACCATTTTATCACACTCCGAGCGACGCTCTTCGGCAGATTGTCGCTTCGCAACGAGTGTTTCTGCTGTCTCATCTTCATCAATAGCCGGACGCTGCGACATAAGTTCATTGTACCTTCTTTCGCTCTCTGCAAGAAGAGCCTCATTCCGAGCCACATTTGAGTGCAGCAGGTTAATTTCATTCTGAATAGTCTTCACCTGCTCTTGCGACAAGCCGCATAAAGCAACCGCTCTCTCCCTGTCGATTGCAGGATTATCGCAGTGGAAAGCATCGATAAATCCATTGCATTCAGCAATTTCATTTGCATTTTTATCAAATTCGGTGCGGCACAACAGAGTGTCCTGCGACAGTTTCAGCCACTCAGTCTCAATATCCACCTTAATCTTTTGGGCAGACACCTGCAACGGAGTAAAATCGGGGTAAGCCTCCTCCACCACCTTGCGATGTAGGGCCATTCTCTCTCGCTGTTCAGCCATACGCACCAATTGCAGACGAATACTTTCCGCCTCCTCTTTAGCCTTATTATATTCCGCTGTACGGCGACGCAATTCTTGGATGCAATCTTTAACATTGAGCTGCCAATCTTCGATTGTTATTTGAGGAGCAAGTTCCTTGCGCAGATTTTCCAAAGAATCAGCCGAACTTTCCACTTGTCTTTTCTGAGTCTCGATGGCACTCGCAATCTGCGCATGTTTTTGCAGCACAAGACCATATTTTCTAAGTACATCGTTTAATTGTCCGGTCATCGTATCAACTTCTGCCGACACTTTGCGATACTCCTTAGTAAGCCTCTCCCTTTCCTGCTGTCGAAAGTCAGCCTCCTTGCGGCAATTTTCAATGTACTTTTTCAACTCATCTGCCGTAGTGAATGGTATTGAAAGAGCTCCGCACTTTGCTTGAAGTCCGGCAGCATATTTCTTCTCCTCATTTATTGTTGCAGCAAGCCGCACGGAAGACTCTTCGAACATGCGCTTGGCTGCATCCAATGCAGCACAAGCCTTATTGTATGCATCAACCCTGCTTTCTGATATTTTTTTTGCCTCATCGAGTTTCTCTTTGAGTGGCAAAAGCAAAGCCAATATATCTTCATCCCGAACAAGTTTATTTATCGTCTCGCCACACACAGGACAGATGTCTCCATGCGAAAGACGCGCACGTAGAGCCTTTGCATGATTATCAATGCGAAGATGCATCTTTTCATAGATCTCACTCTGGCGACCGTAATTCTCTTCTGCTTCACTTTTTTCTTTAGTGCATTTTAAGAATTCCTCCTCAGCCCTCTTAACTTCCACACTCAGCCTCTCGCATTTTTGCCGTTCGTCTACTATCGTAGTTGCAGCAGTTTCCCAATCCTTAAGTATGGAAGCAAGGGAATCAACATCTTCCCTCAACTTAATAATCGATTCTACCGAAGGTTCCTTTTCTATCTTTTCCGCAACAGCAGCCACAGCTTTTCTCTTCTCTATGAGAATTTGTTCAACCTCTACTTTAAGTTTTTCCAACTGAGACAACTGTTGACGCGTGAGATGCAGGTTCCTCGCATTAAGTTCAATATCGCGTCTGCACTTTTCCATTTCATCAGACAGACGCAACATCTCCTCCATCCTTGCCGTCAAGTGCGAGGCATTCTCATACATCGGAATATCGCCGGCAATAGTTTCCAACTGTTTTTTAATCCTTTGCAGCCTCGAATCATACTCCTCGGCTACGCGTGCAACCTCAGCGCTACAGGCACATAGAAGCGAATATCGACCATGTAAATTCTTTTTATTTTCCGAAATCTCCTGCTGTCTCCGAAGCAGTTGTTTCAAACGGAAATAATTGCTGCGTAATTCCTCTGTTGCGCTCCAATCGGATAGAGTTCTCTGCTTCGCAACAGTCTCGTCAGAAGAGAGCATCTTTTTTGCCTCTTCGAGCCGCTGCGCCTCCAATTTCATGGCAGCAGAAGTCTCCTCTACTCCTTTGAACCAGGCAGTAGTCCTCTCCATTGCAAGAATTTCGCTCCGCAGGGCTTCAAGCTCTTTTTCAAGAGCAGCCATCGCAACCACCCTCTCCTCGCGTTCCTGCGGAGTGAGCAATCTGTACGCGGCAATAACGCGATTCTTCTCTTCAAAAGCCCTGTTCTTCTCGTCATATGTGCGGTAAATCTGACGGCTTATACGCGAATATATCTCAGTACCCGTAAGTTTTTCGAGTATAGCACTCTTTTCACTGCTTCGACTGTTCAGGAAGCGCGTAAAGGCACCTTGCGCCAAAAGCGTAGTTCGACAGAATTCATCGAATTTTAACCCGGTTACAGCAGGTGATACAACTGCATCAACTGCCTTCTTGCTGATAGTCGTGCCATTTTCGTGGCAATAGAGCGACTGCTCGGCCTTCAATTTCACATCCAACCGTTTCTTCGTTCCGCGCATCGCATGCCACGAAGCTGTGTAAAGTTTGTCATCGTTGCCAATGAAAGTGAGTCGTGCAAATGCTTCGCCCGTATTGCGGCGAACCATCTGATAAGGACTGCTTATCCTCACCGCAGCATCATCGCTGCCAAAAACATTCAACTTCTTGTCCTCGAAACTCTCGTTGCCATACCCGTCGAGCCTCGGCGCCGTACCGTAGAGTGCAAGACACACAGCATCGAGAATCGTACTCTTACCCGAACCCGTGGGGCCGCATATCAGAAACAAAGGTTCGTTACACAACGGCGCTTCGTCAAACGATATTTTAGCATACCCTATCGAAGCTATATTCTTTATTTCAAGTTCTATGAATTTCATTGTTCGTCCTCCTTCTCTGCCTTTTCAATACACTGTTCCAGCATCCCCTTCAGTTCATCATCCATCTCTCCTCCGAAGCGCATGCTGTAATAATCAAGCGCAACATCCAACGGCGAAATATGCCTTATCTCCTCCACTGCAAAACTACCCGAAGCCTCTGTCGCGCGCCCCTCTCTCACAGGTTGTATATCGCACAACATATGCTGTGTTTCAGCAACAGCCTCCTGAATGGCCATCCTCTCCTGCATGGGAACAACATCCCGCACTTTGAGCTTAACACGCAGATAGGCTCTGCCTGCCGGTAAGTTCTTTATCGCCTCCAGAGCCTCGTCCACGCCACCTGCCTCCTGCGGAACAGTGTAAACAGGCACAAGCGGGGCAATCTCCCTCGCTGTGACAGAAAGGCCATCTTCTCCAATCTCAACCACCGAAACCGAATGGGGATAATCCTCGTCGAAACTCATTGCAAACGGACTACCCGAATAACGCGCATTGTCCGTAACAAACTGCGGGCGATGAATATGACCGAGCGCAAGATAATCGTACCCTACACCCATCTCCTCAATATTCTCATAGACGAGACGCATACTCTTGGACTCATGCCCCTTGATGTCCGAACCGCTCAGTGCAAGATGCCCCATCATTATCACCGGCAATTTATTGCAGTTGCGTGCAGCAACACGGTCGAGCAATGTCTGGTGGAACTTACGCATACGGCTCACACCATCATCATCCGTCTGAGGATAATTTGCAGCATAGACATAAGGTACGGCAATAATATAACCGACACCGGCAATCTCCACAATATGCCTGTCGTAATCCACACTGTCGCCATCCTTTGCAATGCCACCCACAACCTTCACATCAAAAACATCCCAAAGCTCACTATGCAAGTCGAGGCGCGAACTACTGTCGTGATTACCCGCAGTAACCACAATCTTCATCCCCGGCAACGCAGCATGCAGTTCAAGCAACATACGGTTGTAAAGCCTCTGCGCCGCTAGCGTGGGCGCAACATTATCGTAAATATCACCGCTGACAATAAGAACATCAGGGCGTTCCTCCTTCACAACATCGACCAACCGCGCTAGGAACCAAAGATGCTCCTCCGTCCTGTCCACACCATAGAACAACTGTCCCAAGTGCCAATCACTCGTATGAATAGCTTTCATATCAAACCTTTAAAAACAGATTACTCTTATACATCAATCTCAAAATAAAGAACAGAATGAGGAAATTGGCAAACGTAAGCCACGCTCCATAATAATCCCCCATATACTGCTGCAACCCGTGAGTCAACGAATGGGCCACGCAACGGAAGTTCACCACCTCGCCAAGCACATACGCAGCAATAGAATTCATTCCATATATCTTGAGCCACAAAAGTCCGCTTTTCCAACCTTTATAATCGACAAAATAATAAAAAACTGCTAAAAGCAACACACACAACCCTCCTGAAAAAAGAGTCATGCTACTGCTCCAAATAGTCTTGATTATCGGCATCTGCAACGACAGCAACAATCCCCCGCCAAGCAAAGCAATGCCAAAAAGAAGCAATCTTTTCAATATAGCTTTATGGTCGCCCGCAAAACGGCGCATAGTGTATCCCGTAAGGAAACCAAGCATCACAGTAACCGCAAAATTGAGCGAACTCCAAATCCATGTATAGTGATAATGCGCAGCAAAGCTCCACACACCATCCTCACCCAATCGCGCACCATCGCGGAAACGCCCAAGCAACAAACGGTCTACTGTCTCGGCGAAATTACCTTCAGGCGAGAAATCCCCGACCAAAGTCATAGGCAACCAATAGATGAAGAAAAGCAGGCACATACCCAAAACCACACCGCGCACTCCCGAAAAGAGATAAAAGAGCGCAGTAATCAGATACCCCGAAGCAATAGCCTGCAACGTGTTACTGTAAAGATATATGCGGTCAGCATCCAGTGCCAGCAGATTACCCTGCACCACAGCACCCAGCAGCCACAACAGCACAACGCGCTTCGCAACACGCGCAAGAGCAACCTTTTTGTCCGCACGTCCATCCATGTATTTGCTCAGCGAAAAAGGCATCGACACCCCCGCCATGAACATGAAAAGCGGCATAACCAAATCCCACATGGCAAACCCCTCCCAATGGACATGAGTGAACTGCTCAACCACAGGAGCAAGCAACGGCAAATCCAAACGCGAAGCAAGCGCCATGAACACCGGCTGGAAAAAGACAAGTAAAAAAAGGTCGAGACCTCGCAAAATATCAAGTGATTCCAATCGGCCGCTTGAGGCAGGAATATTCAATGGGGTTTTCATAGCAAAATAATATTACAAGTACAAAGTGCTAATATAGTCATTTTTCCTATAAAATTTAAGAGGCTTCAAAATTTTATTACTAATTTTGCCGTTACTATGGATATAATACGATTAAATGGCGAAGACAAAAAACTATATGAGCTTGTTGCACCGCTCATTATGAATCCCGTCATCATAAAGCAGAACAACAACTACCCCTACAAGACCGAAAAGGACTACATCTGGTACATAGCAACCGATGCAGACAAGGTCGAAGGCTTCATGCCACTGAAGCCCACCCTCGCAGGCTATCACATAGACAATTATTATATAAACGACAACAAACAGGAAACAATAGCTCAGCTTATTGAAACCATATTAGAGGAACACAGCAACAGCAACAAAATAACGGCACTTGTCAAGAAGCACCATGTAAAGGACTTCAAGAAATTAGGATTCAGCACATGGCTCGAACTCAAGCTATACACAAAAATGGACTATAAGAACCTTGAGAAGAAACAGGAATGACACGACAACTCAACGTATATGAAGCAACCATGCGCCGCCTGGAAACAATATTCGAAAACTTTGAATATGTCTACGTATCATTCTCCGGCGGCAAGGATAGCGGAGTGCTGTTGAACCTCTGCATTGATTATATCCGCACCAAAGCCCCGCACCGCAAGCTCGGAGTCTTTCATATGGACTACGAAGCACAATACACACATACCACCGAATACATCCAACGAACACTTACATCAAACAAAGACATACTTGAAGTCTACCACTGTTGCGTTCCTTTCAAGGTAACCACCTGCACCTCCATGCATCAGTCCTATTGGCGGCCCTGGCAGGAAGATCTGAAAGAGATGTGGGTACGTCCGCAGCCCGAAGGCTGCTTCACGGCTAAAGACTTCGACTTCTACGACAGCACACTGTGGGATTACGACTTTCAGGTGCTCTTCGCACACTGGCTGTGTAAACATAAAGGGTGCAGCAACATCTGTTGCCTCGTAGGCATACGCGCCTCGGAGAGTTTCAATCGATGGCGTATTATCAACAGCGACCGCAATTACCGCCATCTTCTCGGTCTGCGATGGACACGCCGCATAGACGACACGGTATGCAATGCCTACCCCATCTACGACTGGAAAATAGCCGACATCTGGACAGCAAACGGCAAATTCGGTTGGGACTACAACAAACTCTACGACCTCTATCACCAGGCAGGCATATCACTGCAACGGCAGCGGGTGGCAAGCCCTTTCATAAGCGAAGCCATCGCCTCGCTCAACATCTACAGAGTGATAGACCCTGACACATGGGGCCGCATGATAAGCCGTGTCAACGGAGTGAATTTCGCCTGCATCTACGGTAACACAACAGCCATGGGATGGAAAAACATCAAGTGTCCCAAAGGATTTACATGGAAAGAATATATGTACTTCCTGCTCGACACACTCCCACAACAGGCAAAAGAGAATTACCTCGAAAAGTTGAATGTGAGCATCAACTTCTGGCGCAACCGCGGCGGCTGTCTCAGCGACGAGACAATAGAGAAACTGCGCAAAGCCGGAGTACAATTCACTATAGCACCGACAACCTCCTACCGCAGCAACAAAAAAGCTGTGATGATGGAATACATCGACGACATTGACATTGCCGAATTCAGAGAGATACCATCCTACAAGCGCATGTGCATCTGCATAATGAAGAACGACCATCAATGCAAATACATGGGCTTCGCACCCACCAAACGCGAAACAGAAGCCAAGAAAAAGGTAATGGAAAAATACAAATCTCTGAAGGCCGACAACATCGGAAAAGAAGAATAGCCCAATTATGGAAAAAGAAAAGAAGAGTCCCGTATACAACGTAATAGCAGTACCCATAGAAAAGGTCGTAGCCAACGACTACAATCCGAACATCGTAGCTCCGCCCGAAATGCGCCTGCTCGAACTATCCATTTGGGAGGACGGCTACACAATGCCATGTGTCTGCTACTACCACAAGGAAGAGGATAAATACGAACTGGTCGACGGTTTCCACCGCTACACTGTGATGAAGACCTCAAGGCGCATATATGAACGCGAAAAGGGCCTGCTCCCCGTAACGGTCATCGAAAAGGATATGTCCGAGCGAATGGTATCAACCATACGCCACAACCGTGCCCGCGGCGTACATCAAATAGAACTTATGAGCAACATAGTCTCCGAACTCACAAAATCGGGGATGTCCGATGCATGGATCATACGCAACATAGGAATGTCAAAAGACGAACTTCTGCGTCTGAAACAGATTACGGGCCTTGCCGAACTGTTCGCAAACAAGGAATTCGGAAAGTCTGAGGACTGGGTAGAAGAATAAGAAAATGGAAACAACATACATACTCATATTTATCCTTACCATTGCAGCCAGTTTCATACAGCGCGTCAGCGGCTTCGGCTTCGGAATATTCGTAATGATGTTCTTCCCCTTCATACTGCCCTCCTACGGCGAATCGATTACCCTGTCGGGACTGCTCGCCGGGACAACCGCCCTGCTGATAGCAATCAGGAATCTGCGACACATAAGGCTCGATGTAATGTGGATAATAGTTCTCTTCAACGTAGCCGCATCGTACCTTGCAATAGAATTCATGGCATCAGCAAGCAACGAAATACTGAAAAAATGTCTCGGAGCAATGCTTGTCGTAATATCGCTATACTTCATATTCCTCGACGGCAAGATAACGCAGCCCTTCCGCAGCAAAGGCGCACAGGCAATCATAGGTACCATCAGCGGCATCATGGGCGGAATGTTCGCAATGCCCGGACCGCCGGTAGTGCTATTCACTGTGCAGGCCATAGAAGACAAGCTGCAATACATAGCCACGCTGCAAGCCTTCTCGGTAGTGTTCAACATATTCTACACCATGTTCCGAGCACGCGCAGGCTTCTTCGGCGAGCACACTCTCGGCTATTGGGGCATAGGTCTCTTCGGACTTGTCGTAGGTGCTTGGATAGGTGCACGATGCTTCGAGCGTATCAGCCGCGAAACATTGAAAAAGATTGTCTACATAATGATGATAATAAGCGGAATTGCTGCAATCATATAAACCTATATTCCAAACAGCATGAGGCGCATAAAAAATAAATGTATGCGCCTCTATGCTTTATATTATACTACCACCCTATTTGTTTACCGTAGGCAGCGAAGAATACTCTTTGGAGTAACGCATCATCTGTTCCATGTAACCCTCAGTATAGTCGAGCTGCACATCGGTTATTGCACCATCGGCGTCAGTGGTAACCACATAACGAGGATTCACAAAACCTCTGTATGGGGCTATATTTAGAGGTGCGAAACGGTCGAGAATCTCCTTATGCAATTCGGCATCGACCTTCACTCCGTAATTTTCCACCAACAGCTTTGCAGCCTCATAATCGCCTGTAGATTTTATGCGCTGTACCTCGGTAAGCAACTTACCGAACGACTCGCGCAGCTTGTCGTAATCGTGAATCACAACATAAGTCTTGCCATCCCTTTTAGCCAACTCCACACACTCCTTACCCGCATTTTCCAAAGCCCAGCGAGCAATCAACTGACGGTTGCGCATGTGCGCCTCCTCCACATTGTTGCCAAGCTCCACGCGGGTAAGCTGTGTCATAAGACCATTCATCATATATTTGTAATACTCTGCCTTGTAAGCATCCTTATTAGGCAATAGGTTTAGTTCCACCATCTTCTTGTCGGCAAGATAGTAGAGCGCAAAAAGGTCGGCACGAGCCTCCTCCACAGTAGAGCCGTATGAACGCAAAGCATCGGGGTCTACACCGGGAAGCAATTTACCGGAACCGTGCCCCAGACATTCATGCAGGTCGGTGTGCAGATTGTCCGTAACAAAACCATATTCTTTCAACATCTCCACCTCAACATCGCTCCACGCAAACTCCTTGGTTTGTCCGCCGCCGGCACTCGCACGGTCGTATGCCTCGGTTATGTTCTCAATGGTTACCGATTTTGAGCCATGAGCAGCCCTTATCCAGTTCGAATTTGGAAGATTAATTCCTATGGGAGTGGCAGGATAACAATCACCGCCCAACATTGCGACTGTAATCACTTTGGCAGATACGCCCTTCACCTTCTCCTTCTTGAATTCCTTTGCAACGGGGGA
This sequence comes from Bacteroidales bacterium, assembly GCA_015060835.1. Classification (GTDB taxonomy): domain Bacteria; phylum Bacteroidota; class Bacteroidia; order Bacteroidales; family Bacteroidaceae; genus HGM04593. The sequence goes on along the minus strand of SUXT01000059.1, from coordinate 5,388 downwards.
ATTATCCTCGAACCACTGTGCATTCTCACTAATAATCTCAGTGCGTTTTGTAGCTTCGAGATTCTTGAAGTTGACCACACTCTCCCAGCTCGCCTTCATGCCGAGAGGGTCGCCATATGACTCGGTAAAGCCGTTTACAAAGTCAATGCGCGAATCCAGATCGTGGACCCACAATATTGCATAGTCGTCGAACTTCTTAAGGTCGCCTGTGCGATAATACTCAATCAACGTCTCTATCACTGCCTTTTGACTGTCATTCTCGGCTACAGCTGCAGCCTTCTCCAGCCATCCGACAATGCGCTCAATAGCCTCGGAATAGAGCCCGCCGACCTTCCACACTTTTTCTTTTATTACACCATTCTCCTTAACCAATCGACTGTTAAGACCATACATAACAGGCTTTTCATCGGCAGGGTTTTTCATGGTTGCATAGAATGACTCCACTTCTGCCTGAGTAACACCATCGTAATAGTTGTTTGCCGAAGCAAGAATCAGGTCATCGTCACCACTCTGCACTGTGCGTTTTGACATTACAGTAGAATCCATAATGACAGGAGTAAGTTCATCAATCAACTGCTGCACAGTCTGCCCATCTTTCAGCGGCAATGTTTCGGGACTCAATGAGCCAACACATTCAGCAAAGAACTCAGCCGAAAAACCGGGTTTAAACTTGTCTTCGGCATAATGGTGATGAATACCATTGCTGAACCACACACGCTTGAGATAGAGTTCAAGAGCCTTGTATTGCTCATTGTTGCGGTCGCCCTTGTAATTCTCGTAAACAGCCTCAAGAGTCCTTCTTATCTGCAAATTGTATTTACAATTCTGGTCGAAAAGAATATCGCGTCCCTCCAAAGCAGCCTGCGACAGATAATAAAGCAAAGTACGTTGCTGCAACGACAATTCTTCGAACCCCGGCACTTGATAACGCAGAATCTCCAAGTCGGCAAACTTCTCCACCTGATAAGTAAAATCATCGGCAGTTGTCAGTTCCTGTTTCTTTACATCGCCACTGCATGCCGACAGAAGTGCGGCGGCTGTAGATAAAGTAATCATCAATTTACGCATATAGTTTTTATCGTTTAAAATCAAATTGAATATTATTAGTAAAGAGACAAAGATACAACCAATAAAGCAATTTCACAACCCTTTGCTACACCAGACATTAACTGCCGTCAAATATAAATTTAGCGATTTATCATTTGAAATTATCATTATTTGCACTACCTTTACGCATATTACAGTCATAAAATTATAACGACTATGAAAAAGGAGATAAAATTCAGTTTAGTATATCGCGATATGTTCCAGTCCTCAGGCAAGTTTCAACCCCTTGCCGAACAACTCGAAAAAATCGCCCCCGTAATTGTAGAGATGGGATGCTTCGCACGTGTAGAGACTAACGGCGGAGCATTCGAGCAGGTAAACCTGATGGCAGGAGAGAACCCCAACAAGGCTGTCCGCGCATTCACAAAATATTTCCACGAGGCCGGCATACAGACACACATGCTCGACAGAGCACTCAATGCCCTGCGCATGTTCCCCGTTCCCGCCGATGTGCGTCGCCTTATGTACAAGGTAAAGAAAGCACAAGGCACTGACATCACCCGCATATTCTGCGGACTGAACGATGTGCGCAACATCATCCCCTCCATCAAATATGCCCTCGAAGCAGGAATGATACCTCAGGCAACGCTCTGCATAACATCATCGCCCATACACACAGTAGAGTATTACACCGAAATGGCCGACAAACTGATTCAAGCAGGAGCACCCGAAATCTGCCTTAAAGACATGGCAGGAATAGGCCGTCCGGCATTCCTCGGCCGGTTGGTAAAGAGCATAAAAGAGAAGCACCCCGACATCATCATACAGTATCATGGGCACAGTGGTCCCGGACTGTCGATGGCCTCAATACTCGCAGTATGCGAAAATGGTTGCGACATAATCGACACCGCAATAGAACCACTCTCATGGGGTAAAGTGCACCCGGACATCATCAGCGTGCAGGCAATGCTGAAAGACGCAGGCTTCAAGGTAGCAGAAATCGACATGAACGCCTACATGAAGGCCCGCAGCCTCACACAGCAGTTCATCGACGAATGGTTGGGATACTTCATGGACAGCAACAACAAACTGATGAGTTCTCTGTTGCTCACAAGCGGCCTGCCCGGAGGAATGATGGGCTCAATGATGTCCGACCTTGCAGGAGTCTACAAAGGAATCAACGGCATTTTGCAAAGCAAAGGCAAACCCATCTACAACACACTTGATGAACTTATGGTGGAACTGTTCAACGAGGTTGCATACGTATGGCCGCGCGTAGGCTATCCACCCCTTGTAACCCCCTTCAGCCAATACGTGAAGAACATAGCCCTTATGAATATCCTCAGTCGCGCACAGGACGAACCTCGCTTCAGCCGCATGGACGAGAGCATGTGGGGCATGATTCTCGGCAAGAGCGGACAGTTGCCCGGAGAGGTTGCCCCCGAAATTGTGGAACTTGCCAAGGAGAAAGGTTACGAATTTACAACAACCGATCCGCAGGAGTTCTACCCCGATGTGCTCGACAAATACATAAAAGAGATGGAAGAACTCGGTTGGGAACGCGGAGAGGACGACGAGGAGCTGTTCGAATTTGCCATGCACGACCGCCAGTACCGCGACTACAGGAGCGGAGCTGCCAAAGAGCGTTTCCTTGCCGACATTGAGAAAGCCAAAGAGGGTGAACTTGCAAAGCAAGGCATCAGCATAGAGGAGATAAAGGCAATAAAGCACGCAAAGGCCGAACCTATTGCAGCCCCCGAAAAGGGACAACTGCTCTGGGAAGTATCATTCGACGGAGCATCGATGCCCCCCGCAATAGGCCGAAAATTCGCAGCCGACGAACTCTTCTGCACCATCATCACCCCATGGGGCGAACTGCAATCCGTATCCACCGGACTCGGTGGCCGCGTAGTGGAAATTTGCGCCGCACAAGGACAACAGGTGCGCCGTGGCGACATCATAGCCTACATACAACGCGACGGACTCTTTGAATAACAATCCATTAGACAAAGCGACCTATTGCCATAGTGTGATGGTAATATGGTCGCTTTGCTTTATAACACCATAAACACAATGAAAAAAACGACCCTGCTACTGATACTTGCAACAGCCTTTGCCACAGCCGAAGGCAAAATAGATCATCTGCTCCCTAAACCCAAGATAACGACAATATCAGAGGGGCACTTCACGCTGAACAAAAAAGTAAGAATCACAGCCGAGGAGAACACTCCCCTTCTCCTCGAATTTGCAGAAATCTGCGGCGGAACAACCAACAGCAAAAGCGCCCCTGAAATTGTGGTAGAAAAAGTTGCAAGCATCGACGGAGCCTACGACTACACACTTGCCGGCTACCCCGACGAAGCATACTCACTGAAAATAGAACCCCGTAAGGTAACAATAAAAGCCACGACAGAGACAGGCGTAATACGCGCCGTGCAGACAATGATGCAACTATCCGAAGACTACGACGGCACCCCTGCGCTCGAATGTGCAGAGATAGTCGACTGGCCCGCATTCAAGCTACGCGGATTCATGCACGACGTAGGCCGCAGTTACATACCCATAGAAGAGATAAAGAGAGAAATAGAGTTACTGTCGCGCTTCAAGGTAAACACCTTCCACTTCCATCTGACCGAAAACCAGGCATGGCGCTTCGAGGTAAAGAAGTACCCGCAACTTACGGCCGACAGTTCAATGAGCCGTTTCCCCGGGAAATACTACACACAGGAAGAGTGTCGCGCCCTTGAAACATTTGCCGCCGAAAGAGGCGTAACCATAATCCCCGAAATCGACATGCCCGGCCACAGTGCAGCATTCAAGAGAGCAATGGGACACTCCATGCAGAGCGACGAAGGCGTACAGGAACTGAAAAACATCCTTGACGAAGTGGCAGCCACATTCCCCCTCGCCCCATACATACACATAGGTGCCGACGAGGAGAGCATCACCTACCCCGGCTTCCTAAAGACAATGACCGACAAAGTACACTCACTCGGCAAGAAAGTGATAGTATGGAACCCCATACGCGGTGTGCGCATATCGGCCGACGCAGGTTTCGACATGACACAGATGTGGTCGACAGCAGGCCGAAAAGTGGCAGGTATCCCCAACATCGACTGCCGATACAACTATGTTAACCACTTCGACATATACGCCGATGTAGCAGGAATCTACAAAAGCAGCATCTACTACAGCCAGCGCGGCAACAACGAAATTGCCGGCACCATCACCGCCCTGTGGAACGACCGGAAACTGCCTACCCCGCAAGACATCATCGTGCAGAACAACCTCTACACCAACGTGCTTGCATCGTGCGAAAGAGCATGGAAAGGCGGCGGCACACAATACATAGAACAAGGCGGCACCCCTCTACATTCACACACCCCCGAATTTGCCGAATTTGCCGACTGGGAGAGACGCTTCCTCTTCCACAAAGCCCACTCGCTGAAAAACGAACAGATACCATACGTAAAACAATGCAATGTGCAGTGGAGCATCACCGAAGCTTTCCCCAACGGTGGAGATGCCGACAAAATACTCCCCCCCGAAACAGAGGGCTGCAAGGCAATCTACACCCTCGACGGCAAGGAGTACGGCACAAGAGTGGCAACCGGAGCAGGCATCTACCTGCGCCACACATGGGGAGGAATAGTACCCTCACACTTCGCTACCCCCCAGACAGGAACAACAGCATACGCATGGACATACATCTACTCGCCTGTTGCACAAAAAGCCGGAGCACAGATTGAATTCCAGAACTACGGCCGCTCCGAACGCGACTACGCCCCAGACGCAGGAAAATGGGATCGCCGCGGCTCACGCCTATGGCTCAACGGCAACGAAATTCTCCCACCCGCATGGGACAACAGCGGCAAGTCAATAGACAACGAAAAGGATTTGCTGAACGAGAATTTCACTGCCCGCCCCATCACCCCGATAGAACTGCGCAAAGGATGGAACAAGGTTTTTATAAAACTCCCCAACAATCCCGATGGGGGTATCAGACTCAACAAATGGATGTTCACATTCGTAGTTACAGACTGCGAAGGCAAGAATGCACTCGACAACATCATCTATGTACCCAATCTACCATAAAGAAGTTAACATCAAATGCAAAAGTGGGCAGCTTTTTGGGCTGCCCACTTTTGCATTATAAAAAATGATTATCAAATATATTACCTAGAGTGCAACGTTGCATTGCAATGTCGGTGGATAATGTCGGTGGAAATAAGTAACTTGAAAAGTTGTCCCACTTTAAGCTAATCTTTGGACACATCTTTCAGTTTTTATATTTTGCTAATCTCTTTAAAATAAGAAACTTAAAAAAGCTGTCCCTCTTAA
>SUXT01000058.1 GCA_015060835.1 Bacteroidales bacterium | reverse complement strand
TATGATAAAGTCACTAACCCAATGACAACCTATGGCAGGATAACAAAAATTCTATATCTTCTGTCGGGCATGCCCGACAGAAGATATAGAAAGAAAATGCTTAAAATAGTGTAAACAAATTTTAGGATGCGACATTTTTGAAAATAGTAATAAAGTTCGGAGGGGGTTCTTAACCCATCGTACTACAATAAACCATACTACGCGAGAAAAACCCCTCCGTCTTAAGTGGCTACGCCCCTTAATCCACCTCCCCTTGAAGGGCAGGAGCTTTTAAAGAATGTTTTGCAAACCAAACTGAGCTATAAAAACTCTCCGTTTTCAATCGTTTTCATTTGAATGCCAATAAATAAGAGGCTGTGTCAAAATACTTTATTTGACACAGCCTCTAAAATCTTCTCTTATGTGTAGACAATTACTTTTTACTCTCTTTTGTCAACTCCTTGATTCTCTCCTCTTCGTTGAGCTTGCATACAAGCAGGTTGCCGTCCTGCTCAGATACCACGCAGTCGTTGAGACCTATGAGTATCACCTTTTTGCAATTCTCGGTGTGGACAATGCAGTTGTGTGAATCGTAAATTGAAATATCCTCGCCGATGAGAACATTACCGTTAAGGTCCTGAGCCAGATGCGAGTGCAGCGATGTCCATGTTCCCAAGTCGCTCCACCCGAAGTCAGCCGGGAAGACAAATACCTCGTCGGCATGTTCCAATATAGCGTAATCCACCGAAATGTTACGGCAGTATGGGAACTTTTCGGCAAGCATAGCGCTCTCCTCTGCTGTACCGTACACCGGGAGCATTGATTCGAAAATCTGTGCTATCTGTGGCTGGTATATACGGAAAGCATTTACCACAGTCTGCACATTCCAGATGAACACCCCCGAATTCCAATAGAAATTCTTCTTGCTTATATATGCTGTGGCAGTGTCTATGTCCGGCTTCTCCTTGAACGAGTCCACTCTATAAATCTCTTTATTGGAAAGTGAAGCGTTGCCGAGCGCAGCCTCAATGTATCCGAATCCTGTTTCGGGGCGTGTGGGCTTTATACCTATGGTGAGTATGGCATCCGAGTCGGCTACGAAGCGCAGTGATGAATTTATTACTCTCTGGAACTCCGCAACATCTGTTATAAGGTGGTCGCTGGGTGAAACAACCATATTTGCGTGCGGGTCAATCTTCTTTATCCTCCATGCAGCATAAGCTATGCAGGCAGCCGTGTTGCGTCTGCATGGCTCCTTCAGAATATTGGAGTCGGCAATCTGAGGCAGTTGTTCATGCACAAGTTGCGCGTACTCCTCCGAAGTTACTATCCAGATGTTCTCCGTCGGGCAGATGCCTTTGAAATGCTCTACAGTAAGTTGCAGCAGCGATTTGCCACATCCGAGTACATCAATGAACTGTTTGGGCTTTTCGCGTGTGCTGACGGGCCAGAATCTGTTTCCGACGCCTCCGGCCATTATAATAAGGTGATTCGAATTATTCATGTGTATATATTTTTTTCTTTCATTACATATTCGCGGTTTACCGCAAATATACTAACAAACGAGCGAAATAATATCAAGCTTGCTTGATTATTTTGCAGCGAGTGCATTAGATATTTGAGATTATCTCAAATATAGAATTATTTTCTAATTAAATTCAAACAGCTTCTAAGTAAGATAAACAAAATTTACTTTGAAATTTCATTATGAACGTTGTATATATTCGACGAACGTCCCAAAAGTAACCTTAAACAAGTATAAAGACAAGATAGATTTTTTTATCCGAACTATAAGTTGTATCTTTGAAAATTGCAACGAAAAAGCAAAATGGAGATAACACGCATAATTCTTTCCTTGATAATATTTATGGCCGGCGCGCTGTCGGCCTACCTGCTGATGCTCAGGATTGTAGGTCGCCATGTGGCGGAGTCGGCCGCAAAGGATGCACTCCTGGAGCGTCTGCGCGAAGAGCTTGGCGATGCAAACATAAAGAGAGCCCAAGTCGAGGAAAGATGTAATCAGCTGAAGGCAGCCATAGAGAGCGAGAAGGAAAATTCCGCGCAAATGGTCAAACAGATAAAAGAGCTCAACGACTACGCCCTTGAAAATATAAAAGCGCAACTTGCACATATAACCGAGGAGAATCTGAAACTCAGAGGTGAAGAACTTAAAAACTCCAATGTCGAGCAGTTGGGGCACATACTTGCTCCCTTGCGTGAACAGATGCGCAAGATGGAAGAGAGCGTGCGCAACGTCGATATAAGTTCGGCTCAACATAAGGTATCCATCGAGAAGAGCATAGAAAACCTCGCCACTCAGGCTGTGGCTGTAGGCAAACATGCCGACGAACTTGCCCGAGCGCTCAAGAACAACAGCAAGGTACAGGGTGATTGGGGCGAACAGATACTTGAAAGCATCCTCGAAAGCAGCGGCCTGCGCAAGGGATATGAATATGTTGTTCAGGAAAATGTCAAGGACGGCAAGCGCGACCTGCGCCCCGATGTGATTGTATGTTGCCCCGGTGGCAAGAAGATAATAATAGACTCCAAGGTATCCCTCACAGCCTATGTCGACTACTTGGCGGCAGAGACAAAAGAGGAAGCCGAAAAGCATGCAAAAGCAAACAAGGAGTCAATAAAGAAGCACATTGATGAACTTGCTGCGAAAGGATACTCCGATATTGTGGCAAACTCAATGTCCCACATACTTATGTTCGTGCCCAACGAAGGCAGTTACATACTTGCCCTAAGGAGCGACCCGCAGATAGCGCAGTATGCCTACCGCAAAGGAGTATTGTTGATAAACCCCACCAATCTGATGATATCTTTGCAACTCATCTACAATATGTGGCAGAACGAGCGGCAGACGAAAAACATCGAAAAAGTCATAAAGGAGGGCGAAGCCCTTTATGAGAAATTCGTAGGCTTCTACGAAAATTGGTCGAAGATAAAAGACCAACTCTCCGGAGTGATGGCACTATACGACAAGGCCGACAAACAGCTCTGTGATGGCAACGGCAATATAGTCCGCAGATTGGAGAATCTTAAGAAATTGGGCATAATGCCCAAGAAGAATATCCCCGGTGAGTTGCTTGAGAGGAGCCTCCCTGATGCTCCTTTCGAGGATGAGCAACCTGAGGATGAAGAAAAAATTTAAAAAAATAGTTTAAAATTCAAATAAAATGCCGATACTTGCGTTATACATACAGAATGTATCGTGTCGTAAGGCATTTTTAATATAACTTGTGGCGCAAGGACGCAGTTCCCGCCGCACTTATTAAATATAGATATATGATAAAAGATATAGCACCGATAATCGCATTCATGCTGTCAATGACAGTGCTGTTGCTGGTGCACCCGCTGCTTGTCAGGTTTGCCCTTGACAAGGATATTGTCGACAAACCCAATGCACGCCGTCTGAACAGGATTCCCATTCCTGTCCTTGGCGGAGTAGGTATATTCATAAGCTCTTTCGTCGCCTGCGTGACCAATGGTCTCCTGACCGGAATCTATCCCTCATTCGCAACGCTGGTAGCATTGCTCGTCATACTCTGCATGGGCGTGCTCGACGATATAAGAGATCTTAAGCCCCGCACCAAATTTATAACACAGATAGCGGTTGTATTGTTTCTTGTATTTGCCGACGGATTGCAGATAGACAATCTGCATGGAGTGTTTGGAATATACGAACTTCCCGAATATATATCATTACCCCTCACCGTACTCTCCTGCGTGGGACTTGTCAATGCCATGAATCTGATTGACGGCATCGACGGTCTCTCATCAGGCTTTTGTATTCTGGCAGGTCTTATCTGCTATCTTTTCGCAACGGTGCAAGGCAATGTTGTCAACGGCTGTATGGCAATATCGGTGATAGGTGCACTCGTCCCCTTCTTCTATTTCAATGTCTTCGGCAAGAAGCAGAAAATGTTTATCGGCGATTCGGGTTCGCATTTCTTGGGAATGCTCTTCGCTGTGATGATAATGAATACCATCCACAATTACACTCCCGACGACACAACCATAAACAACGGCATAATGGCATTTACGCTTGCAGTGATGGCACATCCGGTGATGGATACCCTCAGGGTTATGACCATGCGCATGGTTAAAGGTGTCTCGCCCTTCAAGGCCGACAAGTCCCATCTTCATCATGTCATTGTGGCATCGGGGCTATCGCATTTGAGAACCACACTGCTCATCGTTTCACTCAATCTTATGGTGGTGGCAGCGTGGTATACAACCTTTATCAGTGGAGCCTCGCCTACCGTACAATTCTTATCGACACTGTCGGCTGCGGTTGTGTGTATCATGGCGCCTTATTTCGTAGCTGTAAAATGTTTGGAAAAAAAATCAAAGACAGCCTCTTGAAGCTGTCTTTGATTTTTTTTTCGACTGAACGCGACAAGTAGAAGTTTCAAACTCCTCCGGCCTGCGGCCACCTCCTCTTATCCAAGAGGAGGAGCTTATGTAAATTATTGAAAGACAAGGTAAACAACTCTCCCTCTTGGCTAAGAGGGAGTACCCGAAGGGGGAGGGAGTTCGACTGACTACACAAGCAAAAACTTTCAAACCCTTCCGTCTTCAAAAACAAGTTTTTGAATTATTAGTGTCCGGTAAACGTATTTAAGTCGTTTAAAATTCAATATTTAAGTAACTACAAGCCCCAATTCATTATTAAGACGAATTTAAGTCAATGATTGGAACTCCCTCGCCCTGCTAAGCCTCACAAGCTCGGCGCTCCTTTGATAATATCGAAACTATGCTTCGCTCGTTGGAAATGTAAGTAAACTTCCATTCACTCGCTTGCTATAGTTTTGGAAAGCTAAAGCTTTCGTCGTCGCAAACATTGCTTATTACGCAATGTCCCTCTTCAAGAGGGAGAATGTCAGATATTAGTAATTTTCAAGAATTTACATTCCTCCTCTTGAAGAGGAGGTGGATTCAAAAACGTAGTTTTTGAAGACGGAGGAGTTCAAAACATAAGCAGAATAAAATTTACCGGACAACAATAAAATATATGCCAAAATAGACTCAATCGACGACAAACCGAGCGCTATTCAAGCTCGCTTGAAAATAGCCGAGGTGCGAAGGAGATAAACTCCGTTAAATAAGCCGAAATGAACATCGCAAATATAGAATTATTTTTTCAAGAAAATTCAAACAGCTTTTCAATACCCCACTCCCATATTTGTATCTATTCCGTACGCTGACGGCTCGCGGCGGAAATTATAGTTGTTCCTCAGCTCTTCGAAAAGATATGGAGCCTTTTTTAATGCTTCGCAGTCAACCGCGGGGTTGTAAATCGACAGCAGCAGCGAGGCAATATCTCCCGTGCTTGCAATCTGCTCATCCGGCGAGGGCAGGGGAGTGATAGGTAGTTCTTCGCAGTAGCCCGAAAAGTCGGCAAATTGTTGCAGTACAATCTTTGTGGCATTGAACTTGCCTTCGCTTGAATAGCCTGCAATATGCGGCGTTGCTATGAATGCCGCTTCGAGAAGTTCGAGGTTAATCTCCGGCTCCCCCTCCCACACATCAATTACAATATCCCCTATTTTGCCCTCTCTGTATGCAGCGAGCAGTGCGCAGTTGTCAACGACAGGGCCGCGCGAAGCGTTGATTATAAGCGGTGTATGTTGCAGTGAGTCGAAAAACTTCTTGTCGGCAAGATGGAAACTGGGGTGTTCGCCGGTGCGTGTGAGGGTAGGGTGGAACGTAATGATGTTGCACTCCGCAGCAATTCTCTCCAATGGGACGAATCCCTCTTCGCCTGAAGCCTCACGCGGAGGGTCGTTGCGCAGCACCCTCATCCCTTGCGATTCGGCCCAGCGTGCCACACGCCCGCCAATCTGTCCCACACCCACTATGCCCAATGTTATTGAATCGAGCTGCATGTTGCTCTTCTTGCACCAACTGTATATTGACGACTGCACATATTGCAATACTGCATCAGCATTGCATCCCGGAGCATTGTGCCATCTGATGGCGTTGCGGCTGCAATAGTCCGCATCAATGTGGTCGTATCCGATAGTGGCAGTTCCGATGAACTTTACACTGCTGCCGTCGAGCAGCGCAGCATTGCAGAATGTTCTTGTACGAACGAATAATGCTTCGGCCGATTTTACATCCGAAGCATCAATATCGCTGCCGGCTTTCGCCACGACAGAGTGCCCCATGGCTTCGAGTGCTTCCTTTATATAAGGTATCTTTTCGTCAATAACAATTTTCATATATTTGGTCTCAGATGTTCGTTTTGTGATGTAAAGATAGTCTCTTTTTCAGTAAAATTGAAAGAGGATGCAAAAAAAATTGTCAAACTCATAAACTTTGATTAGTTTTGTAAGATATTAGGATAACAATTAAATAGTTTAATCTATGAAGACATTCACACAATTAAGCTGGCCTATCTTCAATGAGGCCATTCTCGACTACCATAAGACTGACAATGTAGATACCCCCATACAGAATCCCTATCCTGTGAAAAGCATAGAGTATTACCTCTATCTCAAATGCTGGATAGACACTGTACAGTGGCACTTCGAGGATATTATCCGCGACCCTGAAATCGATCCCGCAGAGGCACTTACGCTCAAACGCCGCATCGATAAGTCCAATCAGGATCGTACAGACCTCGTTGAACTTATAGACAGCTACTTCCTCGATGTAAACAAGGATGTTATTCCCGTAGAGGGCGCCACAATCAACACCGAAAGCCCCGCATGGGCAATCGACCGTTATTCAATCCTCGCGCTGAAGATATACCACATGCAGGAGGAGGTTAACCGTGGCAACAAACAGTGCGAGGCAAAACTCGCTATTCTCCTCGAACAGAAGAGAGACCTCACAACAGCCATCGACGAACTTCTTGCCGACATCGCAGCCGGACGCAAATACATGAAAGTATACCGTCAGATGAAGATGTACAACGATCCTTCGACCAACCCCGTGCTCTATGGCTCAGGCAAAAAGTAATACCCCGCGTACAATACTTATAACACGTTTTTCGGCGGTAGGAGATATAGCAATGACAATACCATTGCTATATTCCCTTGCAGCCGCATATCCCGACAAACGCTTCGTCTTTGTAAGCCGCGAGCGTTTCGGGCGTTTTCTTGTAAATGCCCCCGAAAATATCATATTCGAGGGAGTGAACCTTGATGATTACAAGGGCATTGCAGGTCTGTACCGTCTGAAGCAGCGCCTGATGAAGCACAACCCCGATGCGATAGCCGACCTTCACAATGTATTGCGTACCAAAGTGTTGCGTCTCTTCTTGCGTCTCTCCGGTGTGAAATGCGCATCGCAGGAAAAGGGACGCGCCGAAAAGAGAGAACTTACCAGCCCTGCCAATAAAAACAAAAAGCAACTGAAGAGCACATTCGAGCGCTACCGCGAAGTGTTTGTGAAATTGGGACTGGATTTTACCCCTGATTTTGTGTCGCTCTTCGGAAGCGACAAAGGCGACCTCTCCACCCTCGCAGGCGCAGTGCCCCCTAAAGGGGATGACAAATGGATAGGCATTGCGCCCTTTGCCCGTCACGGCGGGAAAATCTACCCCCTTGAACGTCTCGAAAAGGTTGTCGAAGCACTCTCCAAAGTGGAGGGACTGAAGATTTTCTGCTTCGGTAACGGCAAAGAGGAGGAAGCAGTGGTTAACGACTGGTGCTCGAAATACCCCTCCGTACAATCTTTCGTTGGTAAAAGCGATTTTTCGGGTGAGCTTACACTCATCAGTAACCTCGAACTCATGCTCAGCATGGACTCGGCAAATATGCACATAGCCTCACTTGTAAACACCCCGGTAATATCCGTGTGGGGAGCAACCTCGCCGCTTGCAGGTTTCCTCGGCTGGAGACAAAAAGAGGAGGATTGCGTGCAGCTGCCACTGGAGTGCCGCCCATGTTCGATATTTGGCAATAAGCCTTGCCGCTACGGCGACTTCCGCTGTATGCATATAGAGCCGCAGGCAGTGGTAGACAAGATACTGAAGAAGTTGGGGAAAGCATAATAATGCAATTGTAGCAGGGGCATGAAAATATTCAGAACCGCGCAGATAAAAAGCATCGATGCTGCCACTATCAAATATGAGCCGATCGCATCGATAGACCTCATGGAGCGTGCAGCGCAAAGGCTTACGGAAGCAATCAGCGGACGCTTCGGTGGGAAGGGTAATTTATTCGCAATATTTGCAGGGCCAGGAAACAACGGCGGCGATGGCCTTGCCGTTGCACGTATGCTTGCTGCGCAGGGCGAAACGGTAAAAACATGGCTCGTAAACCCCAAACATAGACTCTCACCCGATTGCGGCGCCAACCTTTCGCGCCTGCAAGAGTGTGGAGTGCCGTTTGTCGAGTGCCATGAAAAATTTGATGCGCCCACTCTACCCGAAGATTGCATAATAATAGATGCCCTATTCGGCAGCGGACTTGGCGGTCCGGTAGGTGGTCTCTTTGCCGAGGTTGTGGAATTCATAAACAACAGTCGCCGCACGGTCGTGTCGGTAGACATCCCTTCCGGGCTTCCTGGAGAATACAACGGCGGTTACCCCGAAGAAAATATAGTCCGCGCCCACCTCACATACACTCTGCAATTTCCCAAACTGTCGCTACTTATGCCCGAAAATGAAAAATTCTTCGGCTCTTGGCAGACGATAGACATCAATCTCAGCCCGCAGGCTATAGCCGATGAACCGAGCAACCTTTTCTTTACAAAAATCGAGGATGTGAGAAAATTCATAAAACCGCGCAGCCTCTTCTCGCATAAGGGCGACAATGGTCGCGCACTGCTCGTTGCCGGTTCGCAAGGAATGGCAGGGGCATCTATACTTGCCGCGCGTGCCTGCTTGCGCTCAGGAGTAGGGTTGCTCACCCTGCACATACCCCGATGCAACAACAGCATAGTGCAGAGCAGCGTCCCCGAAGCAATGACAAAACCCGATTGCTCGGATACATACATCAGCGAAGTGCTGCCCACAGGAGCATACAATGCGGTTGCCATAGGGCCGGGATTAGGTAACAATACAGCAACGGAAGCAGCGGTGCTACGAATGATAGAAGAAGCGAAAATTCCTCTTATCCTCGATGCCGATGCGCTCAATATCCTCGCCTGCAATCCCGCCGGCCTCGAAAAACTTCCACCTCACAGCATCCTTACCCCTCACCCCGGAGAATTTGCGCGGTTGGCAGGGATAAACTGTTGTCGATGCGGGCAGATAGAACAAGCAAGCGCCCTTGCACAAAAATACAACATATTCATAATACTCAAAGGTGCATACACTGCCGTCTGCACCCCCGAAGGAGAGATACATTTCAACAGCAGCGGCAATCCCGGAATGGCAAAGGGTGGCAGCGGCGATACACTCACAGGTATACTGCTTGCTCTCCTCGCCGGCGGATACACTCCCCGCGAAGCCTCCATCGTTGCACCATACATCCATGGTCTTGCCGGCGATATTGCCGCCGCCCGTCAGGGCATGACAGCAATGACGGCAGGAGACATAATAGACTCACTGCCGTCTGCATGGAAGATGCTCGAATAAAGCATACCTGATTTACCAATAGTGGTGCAACTCTTTCTCCCTTTCCATTGAGACACCCTCTTTGCCCGCAAGCGAAAAAATCCTGAAACTGTTGGCTGTCGGGTGCATTCCAATATCACCGTTCTTCAGAAGCTCGTCGATAATATCCGGGAATAATTCGTACGATTCGATGTTGACAGCCGACCTTCCGCTGCGGCGCACAAGAGAAAAAGCAGTGGCAATCTCCACAGGATAGGCACTCCCGTAATGATCCACAAATGCCTTTACGTTTTTTATGGATGGAGCGCAGTGGTGTGTCGAGTCTATCTTGTCTGTGAGCATAGACTTTATCTTTCCACCCGCAAGAGCCGAGATTTCCGCGGCGAAAGCACTGTAGGCTGTATAACCCGAAAGCATCTTCTCTCTACCGTCATATTCAATAAGGAAAGTAGGGAACGACTTTACATCATATTCCCTTGCGCGCGCTCTGTCTGCCATAAATGCCTTCTTGGCGGCATCGCTCTCAAGTGTGCGTGCAAACTCCTCAGGATTAAATCCCTCGACGGCAGCAAGGTCGGCAAGTACCTTGTTGTGAGTGGTCAGCAAGCCTTCGACGGCGGTAGCCTCCTGCACGCGGCGCAAGTAACGGTTGGCACGCTTGATGTCGCACTCGGCCTTGTCGCTGTGCCCACAGCAAAGTTTGGCTGTAATGTAGGCCAGATTCTGAGGGAAGGTCGACGGATGCTCTTCGGAGAAGAGATGCATTCCACGCTCCATCACCGGCATACCATGAATGGAGGAAGCCTCAATCCACGCCTTCATCATGTTCCGATTCGACAGAGGAATATCCCCGCCAATCTCCAGACGTCGATTGCTGAAAGTGCGTATATCCTCAATCATTCCGCACATCACATACTCAATCTCCACATGCTCACCCAAACGGTACTCAAGAGCACGCAATACCGGCACACTGCCCCAGCACCATGTGCATACAGGGTCGGCAAAAACCAAAATTTTCAACTTCTTCATACGGTAACAATTATTTTCAGTAATAACACCGTTGCAACTGTAATTGTTGAAAAATATTCGATTATACACTCTATATTCGTATCTTTTCGTAAAAAAACTCAAAAACAGTATGTTTTATGCAAAAAAGTCGAATAAAAATTATTGTTTGTTATTAAATATGGTTACCTTTGCACCCTCAATAGCATAAAAATGCAAATATGAAGATAAAAAATTCACGTCTCGAAGCAATCCGTCTCATACTCACTTCCCACGAACTTGGCAGTCAGGACGAATTGTTGAAAGAACTAAACAAAGAGGGATACACTCTTACACAGGCAACCCTTTCACGCGATCTTCGTCAGTTGCGCGTCGTAAAGACTGTGGGGACCAATGGTCGCTACAAATATGTGCTTCCGCGCACAACACAGTATCGCCACGAAGGAAGCGAAGGCGAAGTACGCCCCGTAGCAGCAATACCCGAGGACAACGGCTTTCTGTCCATAAAATTCTCAGGTAACATAGCTGTTATAAGGACACGCCCCAGCTACGCAGGCACATTGGCCTACCACATAGACAACTGTGAATTTTCCGAAATAATCGGAACCATAGCCGGGGACGACACAGTGATGATGGTGATGGCCGAGGGTGTATCCAAAAACGCACTGCTCAAGACACTGCGTACCATAATACCCAATATTTAAGAATAGAACAAAATCAGATAAAATGGAAGAAAATAAAATAAGCGAAGTTCCCATAGATGTAATCGTCGCCGATGCCTCTCACGAGAAATATGTCGACGAAATACTCGAAACAATAAGTGCCGCAGCAAAGGTGCGCGGTACGGGAATTGCAAAACGTACACACGAGTATGTAGCGCAGAAAATGCGCGAAGGCAAGGCTGTGATAGCCCTCGCCGGCGAAGAGAAAGAGTTTGCAGGCTTCTGCTACATCGAAAGCTGGGGCAACAAACAGTACGTGGCAAACTCTGGTCTCATCGTAGTCGACAAATTCCGTCGTCGCGGACTTGCAAAGCGCATCAAGAAGACAGCCTTTGAACTGTCGCGTAAAATGTGGCCCGATGCAAAACTTTTTGGACTTACCAGCGGTGGCGCTGTAATGCGCATAAATACCGAACTTGGCTATGTGCCCGTACCTTTTGCCGAACTTACCGACGACGAGGCATTCTGGAAAGGCTGCCAGGGTTGCATCAACCACGACATTCTGGAACGCACAGGCCGTCGTTATTGCATCTGCACAGCGATGCTCTACGACCCCGCAGAACATGATAAAAAGAAGAAAGAAAATTAAAAAGATAAATATATGAGCAAGAAGAAAGTAGTAGTTGCCTTCAGTGGCGGACTCGATACATCATTTACCGTAATGTACCTCGCACGCGAGAAGGGTTACGAAGTATATGCAGCCTGCGCAAATACAGGCGGTTTCAGCGAGGAGCAGTTGAAACAGAACGAGGAGAATGCCTACAAGTTGGGCGCAGTAAAATATGTTACCCTCGATGTTACAAAGGAGTATTACGAGAAGAGTCTCAAATATATGATATACGGCAATGTGCTCCGTAACGGCACATACCCCATCTCCGTATCATCAGAGCGTATCTTCCAGGCAATGGCCATCGCCCGCTATGCCAACGAAATCGGTGCGTCGGCAATAGCACACGGTTCTACAGGTGCCGGTAACGACCAGATACGTTTCGACATGACCTTCCTTGTACTCGCCCCCAATGTGGAGATTATCACTCTTACACGCGACATGACACTCACACGCGAGTATGAGATAAATTACCTCAACGAGCATGGCTTCTCGGCAGACTTCACAAAACTCAAATACTCATACAACGTAGGTCTTTGGGGTACATCAATCTGTGGCGGCGAAATCCTCGACTCAAAGCAGGGATTGCCCGAAACTGCATACCTCAAGCAGATTACAAAGGAGGGCACAGAGGAACTTAAACTCACATTCGACAAGGGTATCCTCACAGCAGTCAACGGCGAGACATTTGACGACCCCATCAAGGCTATTCAGAAGGTCGAAGAGATTGGCGCAGCATACGGCATCGGACGCGATATGCACGTGGGCGACACAATCATCGGCATCAAAGGCCGCGTAGGCTTCGAGGCAGCAGCTCCCATGCTTATCATCGGTGCACACAAGTTCCTCGAAAAATATACACTCAGCAAGTGGCAGCAGTATTGGAAAGACCAGGTTGCCAACTGGTACGGAATGTTCCTGCACGAGAGTCAGTATCTTGAGCCCGTTATGCGCGACATCGAGGCAATGCTCGAAAGCTCACAGCGCAACGTAACAGGTACAGCCATCCTTCAGCTCTTTCCCAAAGGCTTCTCTACAGTGGGCGTAGACTCACCCTGCGACCTTGTAAAGACCAAGTTCGGCGAGTATGGCGAGATACAGAAGGGTTGGACAGCCGAAGATGCAAAGGGCTTCATCAAAGTAACCTCAACCCCCTTGCGTGTATACCACAGTAATCACCCCGACGAACAAATCTGATAAAGAACATGATAAAAGTAGGAATCATAGGTGGCGCAGGATACACTGCCGGCGAACTTATCCGTCTGTTGCTCAACCACCCCGAAGTAGAAATAGTCTTTATAAACAGCAGCAGTAATGCAGGCAACCGCATCACTGATGTGCACTGCGGATTGTTGGGTGAGACTGACCTTACATTCACCGACCAGCTGCCCTTCGACCAGATTGATGTACTCTTCTTCTGCACCGCTCATGGCGATACAAAGAAATTCCTCGACCGCGAGCAGTTGCCCGACGAACTGAAGGTAATCGACCTTTCGATGGACTTCCGTCTGAAGAGCCCCGAACACGACTTCATCTACGGTCTGCCTGAGCTTAACCGTCGCGACACCTGCAAGCGTCGCTACGTGGCCAATCCCGGCTGCTTCGCAACCTGCATAGAGCTCGGTCTTCTGCCTTTGGCAAAGCACCATCTGCTCAACGGCGACATTTCGGTGAATGCCATCACAGGCTCGACAGGTGCAGGCGTAAAGCCTTCGACAACCACACACTTCAGCTGGCGCAACAACAACATGAGCATCTACAAGCCTTTCGAGCATCAGCATGTGCCCGAAATCATGCAGAGCATCAAGCAGTTGCAGCCCGACTTCGACGGCTCGTTGGACTTTATTCCCTACCGTGGCGACTTCGCACGCGGAATATTCGCGACACTTGTTGTCAAGTGCGACCGCGACATCGAGGAGATAAAGGAACTCTATGTAAACTACTACGAGCGCGATTCATTCACTCATGTAGTGGATAAACCCGTAGACCTCAAGCAGGTGGTAAACACCAACAAGTGTCTCATCCACTTGCAGAAGTTCGGCAACAAACTGCTCATAACATCAGTAATCGACAATCTGCTTAAAGGCGCAAGCGGACAGGCTGTTCACAATATGAACCTCCTCTTCGGACTCGAAGAGACAGTAGGTCTCCGTCTTAAACCTTCGGCATTCTAATATCGTAAGCAATGGATTTATATAACGTATATCCCCTTTTCGACATAAACATAGTAAAAGGAGAGGGTTGCAAGGTGTGGGACGACAAAGGTACCGAATACCTCGACCTCTACGGCGGCCATGCGGTAATCTCCATCGGCCATGCCCACCCCCACTATGTGGAGTCAATCTCTTCACAGGTGCAGAAACTCGGTTTCTACTCAAATTCGGTGATAAACAAACTGCAGTCGGCTGTGGCTGAAAAATTGGGCCGCCTGTCGGGTTATGAGGATTACAGTGCATTCTTTGTAAACTCAGGCGCTGAGGCAAACGAGAACGCATTGAAGCTGGCCTCTTTCACCAATGGCCGCTCGCGTGTAATATCGTTCAAAAAGGCTTTTCACGGCCGTACATCGTTGGCTGTGGAGGTTACCGACAATGCCAAGATTATTGCCCCCATCAACAGCAACGGACACTCAACCTATCTTCCCCTGAACGATATTGAGGCTGTGCGTGCCGAACTTGCAAAGGGCGACGTTGCGGCTGTAATAATCGAAGGTATTCAGGGTATCGGCGGCATTGTAGTGCCTCAGCCCGAATTTTTGCAGCAGTTGCAGGCAGCCTGCGAAGAGACAGGTACCGTGCTTGTGCTCGACGAAATACAGAGCGGTTACGGTCGCAGCGGTAAATTTTTTGCCCATCAGTGGGCAGGCATCCGCCCCGACATCATAACCTCGGCAAAGGGTATTGCTAATGGCTTCCCTATGGGTGCAGTGCTCATAAGCCCCAAATTTACCCCCATCTTCGGACAGTTGGGAACCACCTTTGGCGGAAACCACCTTGCATGTGCAGCAGCTCAGGCAGTGCTCGATGTTATTGAGGACGAGAATCTGCTCGAAAATGTAAATAAGGTAGGCGATTATCTTATGACTGAACTTAAGAAAATCCCCGCAATCAAAGAAGTACGCGGCAAAGGATTGATGATAGGCCTCGAATTTGAGGAGCCTATCAAGGAGATTCGCACCCGTCTGCTCTTCGAGGAGCATGTCTTCACAGGTGTCAGCGGCACCAACGTAATCCGTCTATTGCCTCCTTTGAGTCTGAGCATGGAACAGGCAGCGGAATTTATCGCCCGCTTGAAAAAGGTGATAGGATAATACTTATCGTCATATATCCAATAAATAGAGAAAGCATTGCCGTGGCAATGCTTTCTCTATTTATTGGTGTCCGGTAAAATTTTAGAAACTGTTTGAATTTTATTAGAAAATAATTTTAAATGATTATCAAATATATTACCTAAAGTGTAATGTTGTTGGAATTAGTAACTTAAAAAGTTGTCCCTCTTTAAGGGGGACGAGAACTTTTTCTAAGGAAAAAGTTCGGAGGGGGTTCTTAACCTATCGTATTGCAATAAA
>SUXT01000057.1 GCA_015060835.1 Bacteroidales bacterium | reverse complement strand
TGTTCTTTTTTGTTATTTTCTATTCATTTTGAGGCGCGGCAATTCGGTACTTTGGAAAGCTAAAGCTTTCGTCGTCGCAAACATTGCTTATTACGCAATGTCCTCTTCAAGAGGAGGAATGTAAATTCTTGAAAATTACTAATATATGACATTCTCCCTCTTGAAGAGGGAGTGCCCGCAGGGCGAGGGAGTTCCAATCATTGACTTAAATTCGTCTTAATAAAGAATTGGGGCTTGTAGTTACTTAAATATTGAATTTTAAACGACTTAAATACGTTTACCGGACACTAATATTTAAAAATGCATAAAATGCATTACACACCGATTATTTCGCCAGCAGATTCAAGTCTTTCAAATAATTAGCAGCCTTGTAAGCATCGATGCTCTCTTTCGGCACATAAATCTTTAAAGCAGTGCTATTATCGAATGTTTCACTGGATATTGTCGGAGGGACTGCTGCATTAACCTCCACTCTCGTCAATGAAGAGCAATCACTGAACGCATATTGGGCAATCTGAGTTACATTCTTGGGGATTGAAATGCTTGTCAAAGCACTGCAACCTAAAAACGCGGCATCGATGCGGGTTACATTGTCGGGTATGTTGATGTTTGTCAATGAAGTACAGTTCTGAAAAGCACCGGGTTCAATGTGAGTTACGCAGTCAGGAATAACAACGCTTTTCAAAGTGGTGCAACTCATAAAAGCAGTATTGCCGATACTTTTCAACTCGCCACCGCCAATGTATAATTGTGCGAATATCCCGATTTCAGTTCTTTGTCAAGATGCCAAAGTTGCGATTAAACGAGCGCAATGTGAACTTTGTTCACAAATTGCTAAGCGAGTGAAAGCAACTTCAATAACATTAAAATAGACTCAATCGACGCCAAACCGAACGCCATACAAGCTTGCTTGATATGGCTGAGGTGCGAAGGAGAAAAACTCTGTTAAATAAACCGAAATAACATCGCAAATATAGAAATATTTTCCAATAAAATTCAAACAGCTTCTTAAACCACCAAGATACAGTTGAAGAGACTGCGGCAAGGTGGTTTCTTTTTTTCATCCCAAGAATTCCCATAATTTTCAATCAGAAATTCCTATAATGACTTGAACTGAAAAAAGTTGTCACTATACAGGGCATAAAAAGTATAGTGTAATGCAAGAAAAGATCAAGACGAGATGGGTCTGGAATGAGAAACTCCAGGAACATCAAATGGTGGAGTACGGAACAGGTAAATACTCCTTTACCGAAGAAGACAAGATTTCTATTGTTTCGGAATATGTCTGTGGACACGTTCCGGCAAGTGTGATAGTCGAGAAGTACCATATCGGCACTCGACAGACACTATTCAATTGGATGGATAAGTATGTAAATGAAAAGGAATTGGTATCTTTGCCCGAAGAATCCGAAAACTCCGATACAATGGCAAAGAAAACTCCTGAAGAGAGATTACAAGAGTTGGAGGCAGAGAACAAACGTCTTCAAAAAGCTTTGGAACTAGAGAAACTTCGCTCCAAGGCATATGACACTATGATCAACTTGGCAGAAGAAACCTTCAACATTCCAATCAGAAAAAAATCTGGCACCAAACAGTAAGTCTGCTACGTGAAGAGTGCAGGGAACACTCCCTCAGCACTCTCTGCGGGCTGTTTGGTTATAGCAGACAATCCTATTACAAACGAGATGTGAACGACTTTGCCGAGGATGCCATTGAACCGCTTATTGTAGAAAAGGCACAGGATTATCGCCGTAACAACCCTGGTCTGGGCTGCGCCAAACTGTATCTGATAATAAAGGATATGTTTGAGGAGACAGGTTGTATGCCCGGACGCGATGCCTTTATCGAGCTGCTCCGCAAGAACGGTCTTATGGTGCAGATAAAGCGAAGAAAAAGGTATAGGACAACGGATTCCAATCATAACTATCGCAAATACCCAAATCTCATTGAAGGTGTAATACCACACCGCCCAAATGAAATATGGGTAGCGGACATAACATATGTTGAAACCGATGAAGGGGTATGCTATCTATCCCTGATAACCGACGCTTATTCACACAAGATAGTCGGATGGGCTGTCGGTCCTACATTGGAAACAGCATATCCTCTTGAAGCTCTCTATATGGCATTGAGCACACTTCAAGGCGAAGAGGCTGAACACTTAATCCATCACTCCGATCGCGGCTGTCAGTACTGCAGTATGGCGTATGTAAACGAATTGAAGAAACGCGGCATCAGCATAAGCATGACGCAGAGTGGAGACCCTTTGGAGAATGCCGTTGCAGAACGCGCCAACGGCATATTAAAAACAGAGTGGCTGTATAAGATGAAGATAGAAACGAGGCAGGAATGCTCGTCTGTCTTGAAACGTATTATAGGCTTCTACAACAATGAAAGGCCGCATATGAGTATAGGCATGCAGACTCCCGAGGTCGCACATACACAAACCGGTGAACAAAGAAGATGTTGGAAAAACTACTATAATATGAGCTAAAAAGAAAAAAAGAATTATATTTGCCAAACTTCTCTCGCAGCGCGCTGCGAGAGAATGCACATCTCAATCAAATGAAAAACGACACTGTAAACTGAATCAGGTTAGGTGTAAACTAAAACAGTTCACCAAAGAGACTGATGTAAACCGTTTCAGTTGTAATGTAAACTCTATTAGTTAATCGCTCTAAAAAGTGTCAACCTTTTCCAGGGATAGTCATAATTTGCAGTCCTAAAATCCTAATACTTTCAAAAAAACACCCTATACTCTGCGAAAATCGATAAAAAAATGCAGTTTTCGCAGAGTATCGCCTATATTTTCTCACCATTTCACTCTCCTTCAAAGCCTTATATATATAACAATCAACAATATAACAAAACAAGTAAAGAAATAACAAGAAAGCGAAGCCGGTGCAAACAACAAAACGAGGGAGATAACCGAAGGTGAAAGCCCTGCTAACAAAAAAAAAGAGAATCGCATCGAGATTCTCTTAAGTGGGCCATCTAGGGCTTGAGATTTGTCGCAAAGCGACCCATCGACCGAGTGTTTGCTGTCGGCGAAGCCGGTGCAAACGACAAAACGAGGGAGATAACCGCAGGTGAAAGCCCTGATAACAAAAAAAAAAGAGAATCGCATTGCGATTCTCTTAAGTGGGCCATCTAAGGCTTGAACCAGGGACCTCCAGATTATGAGTCTGTTGCCAAGCATGCTGAATTTTGCAAATTCAGCACGTGTAACCAACTGAGCTAAAAGCCCTTAAAGCGTTTATGCTTACCAATTAATTCTCTCGTAAATTATCTACCGGTAAACTACCGGTAAACATTCGTTTGATTGCAAATTTACACAATGCCTACGTTCCCTGCAACTCTTGACGACGATAATTCACGGCACTACGGCATCTTTTTTAAGCATCTCAACTTACCATATATCGCGGTATTTTACCGCTCGACTGACACGTAAAAATCAGCGGTGGTGAAGCCTCGACGCGCGTTCTTCGGCATTTGCATTTCTTCACTTTGTAATGATGTCATCGTGTAGTATAATGTCAACAGATAATATTATTGTATAAATCTTAAAAACATGTTTTATGGAGAAATTAACGAAAAGAAAAAATGCAAGATCAAAGGGTAACGCATAGCTTAAACCCAAAAGACGTAACGAAGAACAGGAGATTGCTTACATTCTTACCGATGTTAAAGAAACTATCGTAACTGAAAACTTTTACCAACCTATCCCTGTAAGTATTCTAAAGTATTATATGCCTAATGGTATGATTTAATGAAAAAAGCCTGTCTATCCTTTGTGTGGGTAGGCAGGCTTTTGTATTTATATGCAGATTGGCTTAAAGCTTTACTTTCATTGTCTTGTTTCCTATGCGGACAATATAAACTCCCTTGTCAAGAGCAATCTCCTCGCCCGCGTAGTTGTCTATTTTCTCTACGAGCGCACCGTTGGGGGCGTAAATGGCAATAGCCTTGCCATCGGCAGCAGTGAACTGAATGCCACTCGATGTTATCTCAAATGCAGGGGTAACATCTTCTACATTCTCAATGGCTGTAACATCAAATTCTTGTATATCCCAAAAGTTTTTCCAAGTATCAGCGGCTTGATATGTAGCCAATGTTCCTTTGGGAACGTAAACTATCGTATTCAAATATTGTTTATTTGTAAAACTATTACTGCCGACAGTAGGTGGAGTTTCGCCTAATAGGCGAATGCTTGCAAGACTATCGCAAGCACTGAACGCATAGTCTCCAATGCTTGTCACGCTGTTACCGATTGTGACAGATTTTAATGTTTTATTTCCAAAGAAAGGAGAATATCCAGAACTATATCCTGTTTCATATTGAATATTACGACCTAAATAAAGACTTTCCAATGGGCAATCATAGAACAAGCCTTCTTTATAATTATATCCCAACGAAAGAGTTGTTTCTCCATCTTTTATGCGTAGGTCTTTTAAAGAAGCACAATCCTCGAACGCATAGTCTCCAATGCTCGTAACGCTGTTAGGGATTGTAATGCTTGTAAGGCCACTGCAATAGCTGAACGCACTATTTCCAATGCTCGTAACGCTGTTAGGGATTGTAATGCTTGTAAGGCCACTGCAATAGCTGAACGCACTATTTCCAATGCTTGTCACGCTGTTGGGGATTGTGACACTTGTAAGGCTACTACATTTATAGAACGCACTGATTCCTATGCTTGTCACGCTGTTGGGGATTGTTATGCTTGTAAGACCGTCGCAATCCCAGAACGCACCACCTCCAATGCTTGTAACTGTAAGAGTTTTAGATTTATAGCTAACAGTTGATGGTATAATTACCTCGCCACTATATTCATTAGAGATTTCATCAGAACTGTTCCCTTTATAAGTAACTGCTACTGTTAAATCATTCGCATATATAATATTATAAAAAATTCCGTCCACTTCAAAATCGTGGGCATTTGCCGTTGCACTGCACAATAGCATCGCTATTGTAATCAGTAAATGTTTAATAGTTTTCATAAAAAGATAGATAAAGGTTGTGTGCAGTTTAAATTCTATTTTAAAGACATTGTTTTGATTTATATTCTTCTATAATTGTGCTTATTGCATCAATGTCTTCTTTAGAGACTGTGCCCCAATCATATTTGTATTCCTTGTAAACACGAGAAAAAGTGTTTTTCAAAAGAATGTCTTTATATCTCTCATAAAGTTCTTTTGACGATGGAGTGGTTTCAAAAAAATGTGAATCATATAAGATGGTAGATTCTGAATCGCGAGTGTAAAATCCTTGTTCTTTTATTGTATCATCATACTGTTTTGAGAATAATGCAATCACAAATTCTTCTATATCAGAGCAATATTGATATATAAACAATGTAGAGCCAGCTTTTTCTAACGAGGTTATAATATTCCATAAATAATCTTCCGTAATAGCAGAACTATCGCAATTAAGACACTTGTAAGTGTATGCTAAGTAAGGAAGGGTAACCCCGTGTCTAATGAATGGCGCACCATTTAATTTGCGCATTTCTTTTAATTTCTTTATTAGATATGCTGCGAAATCTGCATCAAAAATGTAATTTGTACACATATGATAAAATCTGCCCTCACAATTCCCCGAAGAAAGCGGATAAAAAAATAAGGTGTGGGAACTTACTGCTTTATCCTATTCTCTGGCTCTCGCATTGCCAATGGTACGGATAAAGCAATAGCCCACACCAAAGGTTATGTGAAGAGCCAATAAGGGCTGTACAAACCAATGATGTGGTGCTACTGCGACAATCCTCGTACCATTTCAAATTTGCGAGATTTGAGAATAGAAGATTATTTCAATAACACCTTTTACTAAAAAAATCCTTCCTAACCACCACTGTGGCACAGAATTGTTGCAAATATAGTTAAAAGGTATAATCAATGCAAGAAACACTTTGCAATTTATGTTTAGAGTGGCATTTTAGTTGATAATAGTAGAACGGCGACAAAATTTGAACAGGGCCTATAAAAAGATTTTTCCTCAAAAAATGTCGCCGTCCCCCGTCCTTCGCGTTTGCAACGCGAAGGATTGAGTATAAGCATCTGTGAAGCGCTAAAATAAAACCTATTATGAATCTATGTACATCGGCCTTCGCTTATGTTTATTCAATTGGATTATATAAGCACATTGTAAATGCTGTTACTCAAAGCATCCGCATTATGCGGATGAACAAAAACAAACAAAAAAGGACACCAACAAAGTGATGTCCTTTCCTTATGATAAGAATGTATTATTTCTTGGAATAATGGTATTTCATAGAGAACACATAAACAGTAATGATATCCTCATTAACGGAATAAATCAAGCGATGTTCCGCATTTATTCTTCTAGACCATTTCCCGGCAAGGTCGTATTTTAGCGGCTCAGGCTTACCTATTCCCGTGTATGGATGCTCCATTATATCTTTCAATAAGGCTGAAATTCTTTCCATAATAGCCTTATTCCCCGATTTTTTCCAATAATCGCGGTCCTTTTGAGCCTGTGGCAACAAGACTATTTCCATAGGTCTTCAATCTCTATTTTGCTACCATTGCCATTTTTAATATCTTCATCGCCTTTGCGGATTACTTCCATCATTTCGGGAGAAGACATTATGTATTCAGTTTCTTTCAAAGAATTGTACTCTTCCAAAGAAATCATTACAACACCTTTATTGTTGCCTCGATTGATGATAACGGTCTCACAATCATCAATAACTGTGTCCATATAGTCTTTTAAATTGGCTCTAAAATCAGTGTAATTGGCAGTTCTCATATTATTCTCCTTTTAATTATATCGCAAATATATGTACTTATTTGCGTACTTACAAGTTTTTCAAGTTAAAAAATATTTGAACGTTAGAGAGTAAATAGAGGACATCCGTTGTTAATCTGACTGTCAGTAATGAGTTTGGTACACCTCTCTTGGTAACTGCGGATGAGGCTGTCCACTTCTCGCCTTAATGGAAAAGATTACTTGAAATTCAAGTCTTTAGTCAGGTCTGACGGGGTTGCAAACAGGCTTGTACCTTGTCGTCTCATTTTCCTGTCAAGGGTAAATCTTAACTTTACATTGTAAGTTCCATCGAGTCTTTTTCCATCACTCTTGATTTCTACGTTGATTGTCAACATTTTACAGTTTGTTTTTAGCGGTAAACAAGCGGTAAACAAATGCTTCAAATTAGCTGTAAAACAGCCTGTTCTTGACATCCAGCGCGGCTCGGAAATCTCAAAATGCACAAAAAAAGAAAGCGCTAACTGCTTGTTTTTGTTGCAATTAACGCTTTTCTAACTTGTGGGCCATCTAGGGCTTGAGATTTGTCGCAAAGCGACCCATCGACCGAGTGTTTGCTGTCGGCGAAGCCGGTGCAAACAACAAAACGAGGGAGATAACCGAAGGGGAAAGCCCTGCAAACAAAAAAAAAGAGAATCGCAATGCGATTCTCTTAAGTGGGCCATCTAGGGCTTGAACCTAGGACCTCCAGATTATGAGTCTGTTGCTCTAACCAACTGAGCTAAAAGCCCGACATATTCCGTTTCTGAAATACGATGCAAAGATAATACGATTCTTCAAACGAAGCAAGCGTTTCGTACAAATTTTGTGCAAAAAAAATGTAATTTTATTGTATCTTCGCAATTGGAATTGTTGTCGACACAGAGAGGAGACAACAACAATTACACGCTTATATGATTGAGAGAAAATATCTTATATTTGATTTGGGAGGTGTATTGCTCGACATATTTCCGCCTGCGACAGCCGAAGCACTTGCAGCTCTTGGCGTCCGCGAGGAGCATATAACCGACGGACTCACCCTCGAAAATCCGCTGCTGCACAGCATAGAATGTGGAAATTCCACACGCGAGGAGCTGTTTGCCGCAATAGCCGAATCCATGGGCAGAGAACTTACCCCCTCGTTGGCCGAGGAGATAAGGGCAGCATGGTGCGCACTGCTGGGCACCGCTCCGGCATGGAAGTTTGCACGACTGAGAGCGCTGCGCGAAAAGGGTTACAAAATATTTCTACTGAGCAACACCAATGCAATACATTGGGAGACTATCACAAAGATTGTCGCTGCGGCCGAAGGCAAGCAGTTGGAAGAGTATTTCGACGGGGTGTACCTATCCTTCGAGATGCACTGCCGCAAGCCCGATGTTGCAATTTTCAAGCAACTGCTTCAAGCAGAGGGCATTGCAGCAGAAGAGGCAGTTTTCTTCGATGATTCGTCCGAGAACTGCAATGCAGCCGATTCAATCGGCATCGAGAGCCATCTGATGGAGCGTAACGGCAATTGGCCCGACTGGTTGAACTAACCACCTTTCTTTAGAAATGGATATTATTTACGACATATACAACAGCACGCACCACCCCACCGTTGCCACCCTCGGCTCTTTCGACGGTGTGCACCGTGGACACGTGGCCATGATTGAGGAGACAAAGAGAATGGCTGCGGCAGTGGGATTGCCCGTAACACTGGTTACGTTTGCAAGGCATCCGCGACTGCTGTTCGAGAGAGAGCCGCAACCGTTCCTGCTCTCTTCGCATACGGTGCGCATGGAGAGGCTCGCAGCCACAGGTGTAGAGCGCTGCGTGGTGCTCGATTTTGACAACCGGATGGCAGCGCTCAGAGCTGAGGAGTTTATGGCCGATATACTTTCGAAGCAATTGAATGTAAAATTGCTGGTTCTTGGATACGACCACCGTTTCGGTCGTCCGGAGCCGGGAGTAGGCACAGAGGAGTATGTTGCATACGGACGCAAATTGGGCATGGAGGTTGTGCGTGCAGGGCGATACGACGAGGGGGAACTGAAGGTAAGTTCTTCACAGGTGCGCAGAGCGCTGTCGGCAGGCGATATTGAGAGAGCCGCCACACTGCTCGGCTACCGCTATTCGATAAGCGGCAGGGTGATACACGGTGCAGCATTGGGACGCACGATAGGCTTCCCGACAGCCAACATCGAACTTGATGAGCCGTTGCAACTGTTGCCGTTGTACGGTGTGTACGAAGTTGCAGTAAGTGTCAGCGGCAGAGAGTATGCGGGTGTGATAAACATAGGCACAAAGCCCACTGTTACAGAGAGTGGACGGCTGAGCGTGGAGGTCTTTATAATGGGCTTCGACGGCGATCTTTACGGAGAGCAACTGACAGTGTCATTTGTAAGACGCATACGCGACGAACGCAAATTCAGTTCACTCGACGAACTTAAAAGACAGATTGACAAGGATATTGCATCAATAAATTCATAAAAGAAAATGATAAAAGAGAACGCATGGTTCGTGTGCAAGGTGCTACTGTGGTATTTTTTCTACCAGTTGTCGTGCACCTTCGGATTCAGCCTATTGGATGATGCAGCAAGGCTGATAAGTGGCAAAGAGATCTATTTTCCCGAAAATGGAGTGCTGGCAGCATCACTTTTTCTGTCGGCATTGCTCACCATCTGGCATCTGCTTACATTCGGCTATATGAAATTCTCGCCTCATTTCTTTTCAGAAGTCCCGGGAAAGGCACTTTTCAGAAGCACGGCGATAATATTCGGCTCTATGTACCTGTTCAATGTAATAATGTCGTGGCTACCCCTTCCCGACCTTATGGAACAGACATTCATGGAACTGAGCGATGAACCGCTCGGAGTGCTGTCGATGGCACTGATTGCTCCGGTGGTGGAGGAGATGATTTTCCGCGGCACCATTCAAGGGTACCTTATGCGTCGCTGTAAG
This sequence comes from Bacteroidales bacterium, assembly GCA_015060835.1. Classification (GTDB taxonomy): domain Bacteria; phylum Bacteroidota; class Bacteroidia; order Bacteroidales; family Bacteroidaceae; genus HGM04593. Next base: position 5,697 of record SUXT01000057.1, on the reverse strand, counting down.
AATCCGTGGACGGGGATAATCGTATCGGCGCTGATATTCGGCGCCATACACATGAACCCCCAGCAGGTGCTGTATGCCTTTCTGCTTGGAACAGTCTTCGGATGGATATACTACAGGACACGCAGCCTGCTTCCGGTAATAGTGGGGCACGTGCTCAACAACAGCGTGGCGGTGGTAAGCATGAAAATATGGGGAACGGAGGATATTGAAGCAATCACCGCAAGCGACACCATTACAATGCTCCCGATGCTGCTTATTATCGCAGTGGGAATTGCATCGCTTGCCCTAAAGCTGAACAGGGAACTGCCCGAAGTCCCCCGCCCATGGAGCGAGGTCAACGAAGAGTAACTTGTTTCCATTTTATGTATATAAGATACATTCTTACAACAAATTCGGAAATATTGCAGTATCTTTACAACGGAATATAAACAACCCAAAACTAACAGACATGAAAAAATCAATCTACACACTGCTTTTTGCAGTGGTAACAATGCTATTTGCCGGTTGTGCATCGACAGGTAGCGGCACAAAGGTTGTCATGGAGACAACAGCCGGAACAATGGAGTTTGTACTCTACGACGAGACCCCCAAACACCGCGACAACTTCATAAAACTCGCACAGGAGCAATATTTCGACTCACTGCTCTTCCACCGAGTGATAAAGGACTTTATGATTCAGGGCGGAGACCCCGACTCAAAGTATGCCGAAGCAGGAGTACGTTTGGGTGAAGGCGGTCCCTCGTACAGAATCGATGCCGAGTTTATCCCCACCATCATGCACAAGCGCGGAGCACTTGCTGCCGCACGCGAGGGCGACGGTGTAAACCCCATGAAGAAATCATCGGCAAGCCAGTTCTACATTGTGTGGGGCAAGGTCTACACAGGCGAGGAGATTGAGAACATGAGCCAGAGAATGAAAGAGGTAGGTATGGGCGAACTTACCGACGAGCAGAAGAAGCTCTACACCACTGAGGGCGGTACCCCCTTCCTCGACGGACAGTACACAGTGTTCGGCGAAATAACCAAAGGCCTTGAAGTAGTCGACAAGATACAGAACGTAGCTACCGACATGTACGACCGTCCCAACGAAGATGTAAGAATCCTTAGCATTAAAATCGTAAAATAGTTATGTTGACCGAAGGAGAAAAAGCACCCGAATACCTCGGCAAGGACGAGACGGGCAAAGAGTGGCAATTGAGCGACTTTTCGGGCAAACGACTGGTAGTATATTTCTACCCCAAGGACAGCACCCCCGGCTGCACCGCCGAGGCCTGCTCGCTGCGCGACGGGCTTGACGACCTTGCCGCAGCAGGATATGCAGTGGTGGGAGTCAGCGCCGACAGCGAAGCCTCGCACCAGCGATTCAAAACAAAGCAGCAGCTAAACTTTCCCCTTATCGCCGACACCGACAAGAGCCTTATAAAGCAGTTTGGCGCGTGGGGCGAAAAGAAGATGGCAGGCCGCGTGTACGAAGGCATTCTGCGCACCACATTCGTAATAGCACCCGACGGCACCATTGAGCGAGTAATAACAAAAGTAGATACAAAGAATGCAGCAGCGCAGATACTGCAAGGATAAGAAGATGTTTGAATTTTATTTCAAACAAAAGCGCGAATCTAGAAACATTTTCTAACAAAATCCAAACAGTTTCTAATAATTATAACAAAATAAACACACTATGATTCTAAACTACATTATGGCACAGGCAGCGGCAGCAGCCGACAGCCTGGCAAACAAAGTAAGCATCGATGCAGCAATGTCATCAATTTCGGCCCTCACAGTTGAAGAGATTGTAAAATACGTTACATCTGCCGGACTGACAATCGGTGCAACCATCATCAAAGTAGCTCTCATTTGGATAATCGGCCGCTGGCTTTCAAAGCGTCTTGTTACCCTTGTAAAGAAGCTGATGGTAAAGAAGAACACCGATGCTTCAATACAGACATTCCTCGTGAGCCTCATCGACATCGTGGCACTCATCGTGCTTCTCATCATCATCATCAGCGTTGTAGGCATCGACACATCATCGTTCATCGCCCTCTTCGCTTCAGCCGGTGTTGCAATAGGTATGGCACTCAGCGGCACATTGCAGAACTTTGCCGGCGGAGTGATGGTGCTCCTCTTCAGACCTTATAAGGTGGGCGACTACATCGAGGCACAGGGACAGGCTGGTACAGTAAAGGAGATACAGATTTTCAACACACTGTTGCAGACTCCCGACAACCGCATCATCATCGTGCCCAACGGCCCCCTCTCAACAGGCATCATCAACAACTACTCACGCGAGACTACACGCCGTGTGGACTTCAGTTTCCCAATCTCATACGGCGACAACTTTGAAGATGCAAAGAAGGTGCTGATGGAGATTATCGAAAAGGACGCACGCATCATGAAGACTCCCGAACCCTTCATCGAGGTTGGTGCAATGGCAACAAGCTCAATTAACATCACCGTTCGTGTATGGTGTAATGCAGCCGACTACTGGGGCATCTTCTTCGACATGAACAAGAGTGTTTACAGCGAATTCCCCAAAAACAAACTCCACTTCCCCTACAACACAATCACTGTAAATATGCCTAAATAAAGCATAGATTCAGATAAAAAGCCGTTGGAAAAAATCCGACGGCTTTTTTTGCGCAACAGTTGTTTATATTCTCCGTTTGTTATTATTTTGCAGCACCTTAACCTGAATATATGAACTTAACCTGAATATATGAAAAATTTTATATCACTGTTGCTTGCAGCATCGATACTTGCAGGTTGCGCCACCAACAATGCCACACAAGTAATAGCCACGATGAGCGGATTGCAGTCGGGTGCCACACTCGGAGGAGCAATAGGCGGGCTTACCTCCCGCTCCCCACGCGGACATTTCATGGGGACGACAATAGGAGCTATTTCCGGCGCAGCAATAGGCGCAATAGCAACCTCGCCACGCCGACAAACCGCAAACAGAGAAGAGTACGAAAATTCGCGCTCATTAGAAAACAATAAGAAAAAGGTTGAAGCGAAAAGAACGTTAGGTAGCCTCAGCGGTCTCAAAAAGGACGTACGCATTGTGAATGTAAAATTCCTCGGAACATCGGGCGGCGCAACACTCTCGTCAGGCGAAACAGCCACTGTCAGTTACGACATTATAAACGTGACTTCAGGAAACATCCCCATGCTTGTCCCCAAGATGGAGTTCAAGCACAAGGCAAAGAACATAACCATCTCTCCTATGCAGAGTATAGTCGACCTCCCCTCGGGCGAAGGTGTGCGCTACACAGTCACCATCACAGCAGGGGAAAGAATAAAAAACGGCGACAATGCCGTGCTGCTCTACCTCTCTGCCGACGACGGAGCCACATTCACTCTGATGAACGAACTGCCATTCGAAACAAGAAAATAACCACACTTTGCAGAAGAAAGAAATTTTCTTTGTATCTTCGCAAATCATACAATAACAGCAAATAAACAGATAAAATATTATGCAGAAAAAGATGAATCCCGGCACCATGTGCGTGCAGGCAGGATGGACCCCCAAGAAAGGCGAATCCAGAGTATTGCCAATATTCCAGAGTACAACATTCAAATACGAGACAAGCGAGCAGATGGCCCGTCTCTTCGACCTTGAGGACAGCGGATACTTCTACTCACGTCTACAGAACCCCACTGTAGATGCAGTAGGCTCAAAGATTGCCGCCCTCGAAGGAGGTGTAGGCGCAGTGATGACCTCCTCGGGTCAGGCAGCCAACTTCTACGCCATCTTCAACATCTGCCAGGCAGGCGACCACTTTGTGTCTGCAAGCACCATATATGGCGGCACATATAACCTCTTCTCGGTAACTATGAAGAAGCTCGGCATCGATGTAACCTTTGTCGACGCAGACGCTTCGGAAGAGGAGATACAGGCAGCCTTCCGCCCCAACACAAAGGCACTCTTCGGCGAGACAATCTCCAACCCCAGCGTAAATGTGCTCGACCTTGAAAAATTCGTACGCATAGCCCACAAGAACGGTGTGCCCGTAATCGTGGACAACACCTTCGCGACACCCATCAACTGCCGTCCCATCGAGTGGGGAGTGGACATCGTAACCCATTCTACCACAAAATACATGGATGGTCATGCTGTAGCAGTGGGTGGCGCAGTGATCGACAGCGGCAACTTCGATTGGGAGGCTTACCACGACAAGTTCACATGCCTCACCGAACCCGACGATTCATACCACGGCCTTGTCTACACAAAAGCCTTCGGCAAAGCAGCTTACATCACAAAGATGGTGGCACAGGTGATGCGCGACCTCGGCGCAATGATGGCACCCGAAAATGCCTTCCTGCTCAACCTCGGTCTCGAAACACTGCACCTGCGTATGCCCCGCCACTGCGAAAATGCACAGAAAGTAGCCGAATACCTCGAAGCACACCCCATGGTAGAGTGGGTAAACTTCTGCGGTCTCCCCGGCAGCAAATACAACGCACTTGCTAAGAAGTATCTCCCCAACGGCGCCTGCGGTGTACTTGCATTCGGCATCAAGGGCACTAAGGAAGATGCCATCCGCTTCATGGACACCCTGAAACTGATAGCCATCGTAACACACGTTGCCGACGCCCGCTCATGCATACTGCACCCCGCCAGCCACACACACCGTCAGCTCACCGACGAACAGTTGATTGAGGCAGGCGTAGCACCCGACCTTATGCGTCTCTCTGTAGGAATTGAGGATGTCGAAGACATCATCGCCGACCTTGAACAAGCATTCCAGATAATCGGCTGATTTAAGGAGCAATATTCAAAAAACAATATTCATGCTGATTGGAAGTCAAGTTTCCAATCAGCATGAATTGTATATAAGAAGCTGTTTAAATTTTAGGAATTATTTGGAAAATTATATACCTTTGCGAAGTTGACAACTGAATCCACTCATACTCATTTGTTTGGAACTGAGCCATTCACATGGTCAACATTCAACAGGATCAACAAAAACAAAAATTTCAACATATGAAAAAGATTTACTTCCTTTCAGCAATCATGATGCTTGTATGCACAGCAATCATGGCCCAACAAGAATCAAGACTAACAATACCCCGCCCCTCAGCGCCCGGAGTAGAGTTCAGCAACGGTACCCCCGTCAAGGCAAACAGAAACTTAAAGAAAATAAAGAAAGCCGCAATAGAGACAGCCGAGCAAGTGCCGACAACACTGATTGATGGCGATGTTGCAGGATACACCCCCTACGACACCCTGCTGCTCACAAGCTACACCACCACAGTAGACGGCACAACAACACGCAACGGCACATACACCTACGACGAATACGGCCACCGCAAACTGCTAACCACTGTCAACAATGGTAGAGAATACATCGAAAGATACACATACACCGTCGGTGCATGGAACTACTGGACAAGCCGACTCATAGAAATCAAAAGCTACTACAGCGACGAGTGGTACTTTTCGAGCAAAGAGGAACGTGTAATAGACTCCAACCGTCGTCTCTCAGTGCAAAAGATATATGACATCGCCGAAGGCACCGGCAACATATACCTTTACCGTGAGAAACATTTCGACCACAGCCACGGTCTCACCGACGACGAATACGACAGGACAAGCTACGGCTATTGTGTAAAGGATCTAACCTACAATTCGGATGGCAGTATCTACAGCAGTTACGAATATGTATGGTTCGAACCTGCCCAAAATTATGTTCTTTTAAA
>SUXT01000056.1 GCA_015060835.1 Bacteroidales bacterium | reverse complement strand
CGCGGCTATATTGAAAATAATTTATACCCGCGCTAATCTTCAAACATGCCTCGCACAATGGCCTGCAAACAAACGGCCCTGCATTGGATTTTTTAACGGTGCCGTTTCGCTTTCAGCGACGGATTACTTTTGCTAATCTTTTGTACTGCTCAAACAGCTTTTATCCTGTTTCGATGCCTGAACGGTTGTTCAAACTGTGGAATTTAACGGTGCCGTTTAAAGAGATTACCTCTGCTTGTCATTCCGCAATTCATCCCGACAGAGCGTAGCGACGAATGCCGCAGGTATAGATAATGCTGGCAGTAAATGGCCACGCGAAGCACAGACAAAGTTTGTGCCGCGTGGGTTACGGCAAGACAGCATTATCAATGGATCTCTTTTTCATTACAACCGCAAATGTTTTGTCAATCCACACCTTTTTGCTACTGAGCCCAGGAATTCAGGTACGGTTTAAAAACGAAATGCATAAAAAAAATAATAACAAACCAGCCCGACAGCCGATTTGTCATTATTCAAATTTACCTCTTAGGTAAACTAATCCGCTTGTTTAAAGCAATCTCTTGCCCTAAGGCAAAGAGATTGAATGTACCGTAAAGATACAATTAGTTTGCAGGCTCAGCAGGAACTACCTCTGTTGCAGGAGTCTCACCTACAGCAGCAGGAACAACGTCTGTAGCAGCAGCAGGAACTACCTCTGTAGCAATTGAATCGATAGGGCACTCATTACACTTTGGAGCCTCAGCCTCAGCCTGCTTTGCACCGCAAGATACCATTGCGAGAGCAACAACAGCCAAACACATAAATTTCTTCATAACAACATTAAATATTTAATTAATGCCTACTCCCTTTTTAGCGTTTCGGCAAACCTCTTTCATCAAATCAGTTGCAAAGGTACTACATTTTATTTATTATTTGCAAACATTTTGAAAATTTTATCTGTTTTTTTGTAAATGAGTTACAAAATTGTCACATTTCAAGGCATCCGCGCCAAGAAGAGCTCCTTTTTCTTAAAGAAAAACATAATAACTGCACATACTATAACCTTATAGAGTATACTTGTCATTACAGCAATTACAAGCAATGCACGACACCCAAGCGTCTCTGCAGCTCTTTACAGTTTTAACGGTTACATTTTAATAATTATTTATTGCATATAAACATATTTATGAGTAAATTTGCAACAATACTGCATAGAATGCCCAAGAGTGAATATTTATGCAGTAGACAGACAATACAGAAGCGACAAAACTAAATAAAAGAAAATATGAAAAGAATATCAGCAATTATGGCAGCAATGGCAATAACCGGCACAGCATTGACAGGCTGTTCGGGAGACAACGCTCCACAGGAGGAGCCGAAGCCGATAATCGGCAAGTCGGACATCAAGATTGAGGGCGGACTGATGACACCCGAGGCACTGTGGGCAATGGGAAGAATAGGCGAGGTAAGCGTATCGCCCGATGCGCAGACTATTATATATGGTGTAAGCTACTACAGCGTGGAGCAGAACAAGAGCCACCACACCCTAAACAGGATGGATGCTGACGGCGGCAACAAGAGCCTGCTTACCACAACAGCGGCAAACGAGAGCAGCGCCACATGGATAAAAGGCGGCAGCAAGATAGCATTCCTCTCGAACGAGGGAGGCAGCAGCCAACTGTGGGAGATGAGCCCCGACGGCACAGGCCGCAAGCAGCTGACAAACGATGCTACAGACATAGAAGGTTTCCTGTTCTCGCCCGATGAGACAAAGGTAATACTTATCAAGCGTATCAAAATCAAGCCCACGACAGCGGACATACACCCCGACCTTCCCGAAGCAAAGGGATTCGTTGTAGATGACCTCATGTACAAGCATTGGGATGAGTGGTTGAACGATGCTCCCCATCCGTTCCTCGCAAGCTTTGACGGCAACAGCATCGATGAGGGCAAGGACCTGCTCGAGGGAACAGTATATGACTGTCCCAATCGCCCGTTCGGTGGTGCCGAGCAACTCGCATGGAGCAACGACAGCAAGAAGATTGCATACTCATGCAACAAGAAGAGCGGCCGCGACTACACCGTAAGTACCGACACCGACATTTATCTCTACGACCTTGAAAGTGGCAACACCGAGAACCTGTGCAAGCCCGATGCGGCACGCTCTAACTACGGTTACGACACAGCACCCCAGTTCTCGCCCGACGGCACTATGATTGCATGGCTGAGCATGGAACATGACGGTTACGAGAGCGACCTCAACCGTCTTTGCGTGATGGACATCGCTACAGGTGAGCGCAAGTATATTACAGAAAAGCCCAACGGCGAGAAGGAGGCTATCTTTGACAGCAACGTGGACAGCTACTGCTGGGCACCCGACAGCAAGAGCCTCTACTTCACAGGCACATGGCACGGCACCACACAGGTGTACAACATAACCACCGACTGCAAACTGACCAAGATGACCGAAGGCATGCACGACTACAACTCGGTTGCCATGCTTGGCGATAACAGCCTCATCATGACACGCGTATCGATGAGCGCTCCTGCCGACATATATACAATGGAGGCGAAGGCCGGTGCCGAGGTCAAGCAACTTACCCAGGAAAACAAGCACATCTTTGACCAGATTGCTACAGGCAAGGTCGAGGCACGCTGGTGCAAGAGCGTCGACGGCAAGGACCTCCACTCATGGGTCATCTACCCGCCACATTTCGACCCCGCGAAGAAGTACCCCACCCTGCTCTTCTGCGAGGGTGGCCCCCAGTCACCTGTGAGCCAGTTCTGGAGCTACCGCTGGAACTTCCAGATTATGGCAGCCAACGGATATATAATCATCGCTCCTAACCGTCGCGGCCTTCCCGGTTTCGGACACGCATGGAACCGGGAGATCAGTACCAACTACGGCGGCAACTGCATGAGCGACCTGCTTACAGCAATCGATGACATCGCCAAGGAGCCATATGTCGACACCGACCGTTTGGGTTGCGTGGGCGCAAGCTTTGGAGGTTACTCGGCAATGTGGCTTGCCGGACACCATGAGAAGCGTTTCAAGGCATTCATTGCACATGACGGTTTCTTCAACATGGAGCAGCAGTACTATGAGACCGAAGAGAGCTGGTTCCCCAACTGGGATCTCGGCGGCGCACCATACGAGCAGACCGAGGAGGTAAAGCGCTCATACGCCAACTCACCGCACAAGTTCGTTGACAAGTGGGACACCCCGATTCTTCTCATCCATGGTGACCGCGACTACCGCATCCTTTCATCGCAGTCAATGGCAGCATTCAACGCGGCACGCCTGAAGGGCATACCTGCACAGTTGCTCCTGTTCCCCGATGAGAACCACTGGGTTCTGAAACCACAGAACGGTATCCTCTGGCAGCGCACATTCTTCGCATGGTTGGATAAATGGCTTAAAAAATAATTTGCCCTTTTAGCCCTTAATTAAAAACAAACAACAATCAAAAATACTATGACAACAACACAAAAAATCCAGAAAAGACTGAACGACTCAAAGGCCGCACGTTGGAGTGCGCTCATTATCGTTTCGTTCACAATGATGATGGCCTACTTCTTCACCGACGTGATGGGCCCGCTCGAGGCACCCCTTACCACAAAGGGTAAGCTCGTATATTTTGACAATGGTACATACCTCTCGGCCGACTCGCTGATGAAGGTAAGCACAACAGCCATTGCATCGGAAGACGATATTACAGTAGGCAACGAGTACACAATCAACAACGCAGGCAATGAGGAGACCGTCAAGGTTGATTCAACCATCAACGGCCTTGGCTGGGGAAGCGATGACTACGGAGTATTCTCGGGTGCATACGGATATATCAACGTATTCCTGCTCATGCTCTTCTTCGGAGGTATCATCCTTGACAAGATGGGCGTACGCTTTACAGGTCTCATGAGTACAGCGCTCATGTTCGCCGGCGCGGCAATCAAGTGGTATGCAGTGAACAGCACATTCACAGGCGAGATTGTCGGCCTCCCGACACAGGTCGCAGTGGCTTGCCTCGGCTTTGCAATCTACGGCATGGGTTGTGAGATTGCAGGTATCACCGTAACAAAGGTCATAGCAAAGTGGTTTACAGGTCATGAGCTTGCCCTTGCAATGGGATTGCAGGTAGCCCTTGCACGTGTGGGTACAGCATGTGCGCTCTTCTTAGCACTGCCCCTTGCACAGTACTTCGGTATCGTGTCTGCACCTGTGATGATAGGTGCATCGGCATTGTGCATAGGTATGCTCTCATACATCGTATACTGCGTAATGGACAAGAAGCTTGATGCATCGGCAACAACAGCAGAGGGAGTTACAGAGAGCGAGGAGGAGCAGTTCAAGATGAGCGACCTGAAGCTCATCTTCTGCAACAAGGGATTCTGGTTGATTACGCTGCTTTGCCTTATGTTCTATTCAGCAGTGTTCCCGTTCCTGAAGTTCGCGACCAACCTGATGATTATCAAGTACAATGTAAGCCCCGACGTAGCCGGCATGATTCCCGGTCTGCTGCCTTTCGGTACAATACTGCTGACACCGCTGTTCGGTTCAATGTACGACAAGATGGGTAAGGGTGCTACCCTCATGCTCATAGGCTCTACACTGCTGACGATTGTACATGTATTGTTTGCGCTGCCCGTGATGAACATCTGGTGGTTCGCTGTTATTGTGATGATACTGCTCGGTATCGCATTCTCACTTGTTCCATCGGCTATGTGGCCATCAGTGCCCAAGATTATCCCGATGAAGCAGCTGGGCTCGGCATACGCCATCATCTTCTACATACAGAACATCGGCCTGTCAATGGTTCCTGTACTCATTGGTAACGTCATCCAGAGCTGCACCTCGAACGGCACTACAGACTACACCCTTCCAATGGCAATCTTCGCATGTTTCGGTGTAATAGCAGTGATTATCTCATTGCTGCTCCTGAAAGCCGACAAGAAGTACAACTACGGTCTTGAGCAGAAGAACGAGAAGTAATATTCCTGATACAATAAACCAGCGGGTGACCCAAAAGTAAAATGGGTCACCCGCTTTGGTAGGGAGGTTAGATAAAAATACCACAACAAAATTTTCTGTCGTAGTAGGCGATTATTTCTATTTTCTTTCACTTCCGACATCACAAAGGTATAAAAAAATGCTGGCGAAAAAAGAAGAATGAACGTCTTTCTCTTTTCGTCAGCATCTTTTTTTGAGTGCTGCCAACGCAAAAATAAGTTTAGTCCGTTTTGGGCATATAGCCAATGGAATAAACTAAACCACATTATTATCAGTCAGCAATTTTTTCGTATCTTCTGCTAACTGAGTCCCATTTTGTCTATATTCCAAGGGGGCATTCCAAGGTGTTTTTTTGTAAATTTGCATAAAAATGAACTATTGGGAAAATCCAGTGCTGAGCATATCTCCTTGACCGACAATGTTGTATTGAGCAAATAATGGCGTATATATCCTACAACCTGCTCACATATCCATTCTGAAGGCGTTTTGCCAGTCTCTTTTAGACATACGGCAGAGAGATATCGGGGTGTTATACATAATTTCTCGGCGAAATACCCCACTTTGCGGTGGCAACATTTATCCTCGGCAAGTAATGCTAAGAATTTTTGCCCGTAGGATAGCCCTCCAGGCATAACTGTCGAGTGTTCGATAATAGCCGAAGAGTAACGAGAATAAATCTGTATCAATTCATATATTACGGCATAAAGCAGTTTATCGATAATAAGATTGTCGAATTGTGATTTATAGACATTACACTTCTCGTCAAAAATATCCTTATAGAGTTTGAGCAGACGCACCTCATTATCATTCAATTGGACAATGGGATTCTCCTTGATACATAAGAAATGATTGAGGGTATGCTTGTCGTTAGGTATAAGTTCTACAAGCTTGCTATGAGAAATTCCAACAATGCTGCACTTAAAATCAGGGCTCACAAAAGCAGAAGATACTATATGCAGACCTGTACATATCAGAACACCGTTTTTATAAATTTGGCGCTCTTGTCCATTGATGGTTACTCGCATCTCTCCCTCCTTGCATATAACATATATAGACATATCTATATGTATCTGCTTCTCCAAAGGTGGAATGTGCTGTATATTATCGGTGATAAACAGGTCGTTGGTCAGATAAACGACATTATCTTTTAGCAACTGGCTCTCAACAATATCAAGTATCGGATTTTTCTCTTCTCTCATACTATGCAGTTTATTTATTGCAAAATTAGGGACAAAAACCTCATGCCAAATTATCTTTTTGTATTAATCCGTGTTCCATTTCAGATAATCACTCTTCGCACATCTCAAACAGGACATTTTGCAAAAAAAATGGAACGTGACAATCACACACCAATGGGATATCTTTGCCATTGATTTTACAGTAAAATTATAAATAATGAAACAGAAAAAAATTTCAGTATGGATGGTCGCTTCCGTTGCGGTGCTCCTTGCAGCTTGTGGTAATAAGGGCGAAGAGCAGAAAACGGCTACTCCGATGAGGGTGCAGAGTGAGGTTGTAACGCTCTCAACGGATGCAAATAAAAAGAGTTATGTCGGCATCGTAGAAGAAGAGTCCGCCATATCGGTGAGTTTTACCGGCAGTGGTACAATTACCAAAGTGTATGTGAATGAAGGACAGAGCGTAAGACAGGGACAAATTATCGCCGAAATAGATAAGACGCAAGCCGAGAATATGCTCTCTGCAGCCGAAGCGCAAATGGAACAGGCTAACGATGCCTACAAGCGACTGAAGCAGCTACACGACAACAACTCGCTCCCAGATATGGAGTGGGTGGAGGTTCAGAGCAAGGTACAGCAAGCCGAGGCATCACTCGAAATGGCGAAAAAATCGCTTGCAGATTGCAGTGTATATGCCCCCGAAAGCGGAATTATCGGCAAAGGTGTGATGAATGTCGGCGAGGTTGTCTTACCTGCCCTGCCTGTAGCAAAGGTACTTGTGATTGGCAACGTAAAGGTTAGAGCAAGCATCCCCGAAAAGGAGATTGCCGCAATTTCTGCTACAACTTCATCGCAGATTACATTGGAGGCACTACCCGAACAGCACTTTGAGGGTGGAAAAATCGAGAAGTGCATCGAAGCAAACAACACAACTCATACCTATGATATTAAAGTAAATGTTAAAAACCACAATCAGCAACTCCTACCAGGTATGGTAGCAAATGTTGAGATAAATCAGGCAAAACAAAATGATGTCATTACTGTTCCTATTACTTCAGTTCGTAAGAACACACAAGGGGAGCACTTTGTTTGGCTCAACAAGGCAGGGAAAGCCCACCGAGCGGTCATCACAACAGGAAAGGCCTCTGGCAACAGAATAGTTGTATTGAGTGGTTTACGATCAGGTGATGAGGTAATCACCGAAGGTTATCAGAAACTTAGCGAAGGAATGGAGGTTATCTAATGGGAAAGAAACAGAATTGGGTCGCGTGGTTGATGCATAACTACCGACTTACATTTTTGCTGGTTGTGGTCGTATTTGTAATGGGACTCTTTGGCTTGGATATGATGCCTAAAGCCGAGTTCCCCGACTTTACGATTCGACAAGGTGTTGTCGTTGCAGTCTATCCCGGAGCCACAGCCGAGGAGGTGGAGATGCAGGTGGCGCGTCCGTTGGAGCGATATCTGTTTACATATGAAGAGGTAAAGCGCAAGAAAACAACATCGACCTCATCAAACGGAATGTGTACCATAATGGTTGAATTGCACGACGAGGTGAAGGAGATGGATGAGGTTTGGTCAAAGATTCGTCACGGTCTTAACACTTTCAAAAGCGAACTGCCACAAGGCGTATTGGCGATTGCCGTAAATGATGATTTCGGCGCCACAAGTTCTACGCTTGTAGCCATAGAGAGTGAACATCGCTCCTATCGCGAGCTTAAAGAGTATGCCGATGATTTGGCCGATGAATTACGTCGTTTGGAGACTATCGACAATGTAACAATGTATGGTCAGACAACCGAGCAAATTGGCATCTATGTCAATCGTGAACGTTTGGCAGCCTACGGTATCGGGCAGGTTCAACTGATTCAAGCACTCAACAATGCCGGGCTGACCACAATGTCGGGCAGCATTACCAATTGGCAAAAGAATACCCCTATCCACATCAAACCGCTGACAAACAGCGAACAGGAGATTGAGAATACTGTTATTTACAGCAATGGTAGCGATGTAGTACGCGTAAAGGATATTGCCGAGGTAAAGCGCGAATACGACAAATCGGAGTCATACATTGAGTTTAATTCTCACCCCTGCGTCATTCTTTCGGTGGAGATGTTGGCGGGCAATAATATTGTACATTATGGAAAGGATGTGCAAGCGATAATCGACAATTATATCGCAACATCTCTTCCCGATGATGTTACCATACAATGTATCACCGACCAAAGCGAGGTTGTCGACCGCTCGGTTAAGGATTTTTTGCTTAATCTCATCGAGTCAATGATTATCATTATCCTCGTGATGTTGGTTCTCTTCCCGTGGCGAACAGCATTGGTTGCAGGCGCTATTGTTCCTCTTTCAACATTCTGCTCGGTGGGTGTTATGTATATGTGTAATATCCCGCTCAACACCATCACATTGGCTGGTTTGATTATCGTGCTGGGTATGGTGGTCGATAATGCCATTGTGGTACTTGATGGCTATCTCGAATACCTAAACAAAGGTATGAGTCGCGGGATGGCTGCACGCCGTTCTGTGGAGCAATACTTTATGCCGATGGCTCTTGCGACAATTTGCTTATGCGCCATCTTCTTCCCTGTGATTTTCACAACCACTGGATTAGTCAATGATATGGTCTATTATATGCCGTGGACACTTGCTATTAACCTTTTTGTATCATTGGCTTTGGCTGTTATCGTACTGCCTATTTGGGAGGCTGCATTTATCAAGAAACGCAAAGTTACAAAGAACAAACACGTCGATGTGTCAAAGCCGACCAGCCGTGTGGGTGATGTAACAGAAGAGGCTATCGAGGCACATCCTGACAAAAAGTCTATCACTGATTACGTGCAGGAGGGGTATAATCGCATCTTGGCGTGGACATTCCGCCACCCGTGGAAGACCATAACCATTGGCGTACTCTCTATTGTGCTAACATTTGTCTTTGCCGCACCCAACATAAAGATACGAATGTTGCCCGTAGCTGACAGAAATCAGTTTGCCGTAGAGATTACACTTCCAGAGGGCAAGGGGCTTTCCGAGACAAAAGAGATTGCCGATTCGGTAGCCACTTTGTTGCGGGAGGATGAACGAGTGATTAGCGTAACATCATTTATAGGATCTTCGTCGCCGCGTTTCCACTCGGCATATGCACCCAAAGCAGGCGGTCGCCATTACGCACAGCTCATAGTAAACACGGTATCGACTCACGCCACCGAAGAGGTGTTGCAAAAGTTTGAGCCAATGAGTGACAGTTTTCCGAATGGCTTTGTAAAGTTCAAGCAGTTGGATTATCAGATTTTTACACCGTTTGAATTCCGTTTCTATGGCGAAAATATTGATTCGCTGCACCGCGTAGCTAATGATGTGATGCAACTGATGCGTCAGGATTCCCGCGTGATGAACGTAAAGACCGATTGGGACGATCCACGCCCATACGTTGAGGTAGAGTTAGACCCCGTTACGACATCGCAGTTGGGTATCAACCGCACGCTTGCCGAGTTGGAACTGACTCTCAATACAGGTGAGATGCAGGTAGGCCAGATATGGGAGGGCGACTATCAGGTGCCACTCATTTTGAAAGATGCCCGCAATGAAGAACTGGATTACGAAGGAGTAAACAACATCTATCTATCGGCTGGTAATACATCAGTGCCTTTACGCCACATCGGCAGCGCTGAGCCTGCTTGGGGCGAAACCCGCATTATGCACCGCAATGGAGTGCGTTGTATGACGGTGAATCTGGAACCTCGATTTGGAGTCTATTCCAACGGCTTACAAGATGATTTTCGCCATCTGATAGAGACTGAAATCGATATTCCCGAAGGTGTACGTTTTGAAATTGGTGGCGAGCCCGAAGATGATGCAGAGACATCGGAGAATATCATGATTACGCTTGTGATTTCGCTCATCATTATCTTCTTCTTCCTACTCTTCAACTTCCGCACCTACAAACTTACCTTTGTGAGCATTTTTGCTATTGCATTCGCATTCCCGGGTATGCTGCTTGGTCTGTGGGTGGCAGGTCGTCCGGTAGGTGTTACGGCTATGTTCGGACTCATTACGCTGATGGGTATGATTATGCGTAACGAAATCCTGATTTTCGAGCACGCCGAAGGTCTCCGCGAGGAGGGCTGGACCGCTCGTGATGCAGCATTCGATGCAGGCCGTCGCCGTATGGTACCCATCTTTCTTACAACAGCAACAACTGCCGTAGGCGTTGTGCCGATGATTGTGGCAGCCACAAGTTTCTGGATGCCTGTTGGTGTGAGCATCTTTGCCGGAGGCATTGTAGCTCTGATTTTAGTGGTAACGATGTTGCCTGTAATTTATTGGAAGTTATACGAAAAAAAGGGCGATGAGAACAAGCATCAATCTTTGATTACACAAACCATTAAAGGAGAATAAGATGAAACGATTAATATTTTTGTGTTTTGCCACAGCGTTGTTGTCCACAACAGCCACCTACGCGCAACAACTCTATTCGCTACAAGAATGTCGTCAGATGGCTTTACATCAGAGTGCAAAAATGAAGGTGGCTGCGAACAAAACAATGATTGCCAAACAAGAGAAGCAGGAGGCCTTCACCAATTTTCTCCCCTCGGTATCTCTCACCGGAGGAGCAATGAAAGCAGATGATGGTTTGATTCAGATGCCTATGGGCGAACAGACAATGAGTTTGCTGGACGAAGGTCTGTTCGGCGGTGCAATGGTTTCTTTGCCAATCTTTGCCGGTGGTCAGATTTACAACGCCAATAAATTGGCAAAATTGGGTTTGGAAGTGAGCGAATTACAACTCCGTCAGACCGAGAACGAGGTAACACTCACCGTCGACCAATACTATTGGAATATAGTTGTGCTTAACGAAAAGTTGCAGACGCTGCACAAAGTTGAATCTTTGCTTGATAGGATATGTAGCGAT
This sequence comes from Bacteroidales bacterium, assembly GCA_015060835.1. GTDB lineage: Bacteria > Bacteroidota > Bacteroidia > Bacteroidales > Bacteroidaceae > HGM04593. Next base: position 4,440 of record SUXT01000056.1, on the reverse strand, counting down.
GTGAAAGTTGCTGTTGATGCCGGTGTAACAAATCGGAACGACCTATTACAAGTCGAATTACGACGCAACGAAACACAGAGTGCTGTGATTAATGTAGAAAACAACATCAAGATATGTAAAATGTTGCTGGCCCAGTACATCGGGGTTGATATGGTGGCGTTCGATGTCGTAACTTCTGTAAGCACCGATCTTCGTTCCCCCGAATATCTCTATGTGAATCACGACGAGAGTCTCTTTTCGACGGTAGAGTATCAACTCTTGAGTAAATCTGTCGATGCCTCAAAGTTGGAGATGCGTCTAAATAAAGGACAGTTTCTACCTACAGTAGCACTCAATGGAGGGTATCTGTATAACGATTTTATGGGACCATCCCAAAACTCGTTTGTAGGAATGGTTAGTGTTTCTATACCCATCTCGTGGAAAGCCCCGAGTAGTGTACGCAAATACAAATACCGTCACCAGAATGCTGTAACCGAGTTCAACAACGGAAGTGAACAATTGCTTATTCGAATGCAAAAGGCTCAGATTGATTTGAACAATGCTTACCAGCAGGCTCTTATTGCTCGTAATTCAATTGAGCAATCGGAGGAGAATCTGCGTCTTAATGAGCAGTATTACAAGGCAGGGACATCGAGTATGAGCGATTTGTTGGAGGCACAGCAATTGTTCCAGCAGAGCCGTGACAAATATGCTGAAGCCTACTCTAAATATGAGATAAGCAAAACTGAATATTTACAGGCTACCGGAAGATAACCTAACCTAGTTCATAATAATCCAGCCGACGTAGTTTAACAAAGAACTTCAATACCATCACACGTGAGGTGGTATTGACAGTGTGGGGTTAATCCCCACCGTCGGCACTACAGACTACACCCTTCCAATGGCAATCTTCGCCGGATTCGGTGTAATAGCAGTGATTCTCTCATTGCTGCTCCTGAAAGCCGACAAGAAGTACAACTACGGTCTTGAGCAGAAGAACGAGAAGTAAAATCTTCGAAATAATACACCTAAAGGAGCCGTGTCAAAATGCAATTTTTGGCACGGCTCCTTTAGGTGTACGAGAATGGACAAGATACCAGGCGTATTTGTCCCGACTGTAGGGGCGCTACCAAAGTGTCCGCCCAAAAGCAAGATAACGACAATACTCAAAGTTCCATCTCTTTCAACAGTTCATTGATTTTGCTCTTGAATCTCTCAAGGCTGTTCTTGCCCCAACCTTCCACGTCCATAATGACTTTGCCATTTTCATCACAAAGGAAATAGCGTGGTATACCGTTGATATTTGGGATGGTATTCCAATCCTTTTCCGAAAGGCGATAATGATAACCAGGAATGCTCATTATTGTATTACTCCACTCCTGATAGGGACTACTGCCATTGGTAAGATAAACAAACACCACAGGTTTTCCCTCCATTTCTGTTTTATAATCTTTCATCTGGCGTATTCCTGCTTTGCATGGGCCACACCATGTCGCCCAGCAATCAATAAGCAGAATCTTGCCTTCAAATTGTGATGAGACATAATCAATTACCGAACCTTGATATTTGTCAGGAACACTGCATACTTTTACTTTATCTTTCATTTCAGCCTGCATACGAGCCTTTTCGTTACGTATAAAACGGTTAAAGCCGCGTACCTTTTCCATAAATTGCGGAGCAACACTATCCCATTGTACGGCACCGTCATCAAATGGCTCTGCACTGATTTGGCGACATATTTTCCGCGAATACTCAAAATCGGACATCCAACGTGCTACAGGGTTATCGGTCAGGCCATTTGCAACAGCATAAGGCAATATCGTGGCATCCCTTATAAGCCATAAGGCTGCGTTTGAGTTTTTGTCAAACAATTCTATATCTACTGAATGTGTATCTTTTAACGTATACTCCTTAATCTTGATATTGTACACAGAATCGACATTGGCAACACGGGCTCTCTGCAAAGAGCGTTTAAGCCATTGCGGATATGAGATTATATTCCTTATATACTCTTTTTGTGCGAACAAAGAAGCCAGTTGCCTTTGTCTATTATTATAAACTTCGCTCTGCAGCAGTTTTTTCTTACGGACCTGCATGGTATCCCATTGTATTTTGGCAAACTCCTCAAAAGATGTCTCCAAAACGGATTCATGTCCTATGACCGTCTGCCAATCCATATGTGTAAGGTCCCATAAAACTTGTGACAAATCTCCTACAGGCCCATCAAATGTGACCTCATTGCCTGCAAATTCATACCCTTCGAGTTCATATCTTTTGGCCATTGCTGCAGGCAAATCAACGGTAACCGTTGTACGGTAGCCGGGAAAGAACCAGAAGTCGCCACTTATATCTCCCGAAAAGACTGAATATACCGCATGATTATGTAAACCTTGTTTATAAAGAACAAAATCACCATCTATACTGTCTTTCTCTATTTTCACTTCTTCAAGCCCGGTTATAGCATCTTGAGTTACGAAGATATAGGACTGTATTTCATCAGGAACGAACCCTATTATGTTACCTACAACATAAGCGGTATCGCCAACGGCTTCATATTCCGGCAGTGGTTCATCAGCAGGAAAATCATCGCACTTGTCCTGTTTTGTCGATGTATATCCTTTACCGTCTGTTCGTATTCCGTACCACCCCTTATCGAAGCCAATGAGATCAAATGTAACAGCCGATGCCGGCAATGCCCTGAAAACAAGTTTAACGCTATCCTTATTTTCAGACACAAAAGCATCTATATAAGGAATTCTGTTATTACCCGCAACAAGGTATATCGGAGTCTCCAAATCAGGGAGCTTTCCTGGTTCAGTTGCAGAGAAATAAAGTTCCGTACAGTTCTTGTCAATAGTTATCTTCTCAAGATACATACTGTTAGAAGCAGTAAAAGCAAATGCCGGACGTGTATATTCCTTAACCCGGGCATTCTTTTGCGTCTGCGCATTCAATGCTATAGCAACTGAAAACAGAATCAATAGCAATGTCTTTTTCATTGTATTTGTTTTATTTATTGTTTTTAAGTTTGTCATTCTATATTTGCACTGTCATTGACTCGTTTTGCTTTTCGCAACCCAAACGGCATAACCTGCGGCTATGCTGCGTTTGACCTGTAGCTGCAAAACTCGTCGATAACAAAAAAAGGTCATTGACTCGTTTTGCTTTTCGCAACCCAAACGGCATAACCTGCGGCTATGCTGCGTTTGACCTGTAGCTGCAAAACTCGTCGATAACAAAACGTTGTTTTGTCATTATGAGATGCTTCACTGCACTCAGCATGACAAGTCCGCGAGTTATATCATCCCCAATATGCAGCGTTCGATACATCATCCCGTCTATAAGACGGGCAAGTACCCTAATTGTTACAATGAAAGGCAAAAAAATGGTACACTACATGCATATTATTCCTAATTCAATACCTACGTTTATGCACCTTTGCGACAAGAGTTGAGGAACATTGCATGCAGCGTACCCTGCAGCCGGGAGAACCACCGACCCGGCTGTTTGTTTTATCTTACTCTTTTGCAATTATGTCAGCCGGTTGCAGCCTCATCATCTTGCGTATGTGTACGCCCACGACAAGCGCTACCACAAGCGAGACAATTGAAATACTCATTATAATGGGCATTACAGGCGAAACAAGTTCCCTTGGAATACCCTGCTGCATTCCCCACTCCTGCAACAACGTGTTGAAGATTATCATCAGAGGCATGCTCATCACGCTTGCCACGACTACAAGCCACACATACAGGCGTGCGAAGAAAGCAACCACATCTTTTCTCTTTGCACCGTGGACCTTGCGCACGGCAATCTCCTTCTGGCGCGAGCGCGTATCGAGCGATATCGAGCTCCATATTCCCATGAAGCATATCACAAAGCAGATGGCCGAGAGTATCCATGCTCCGTACTCCATATTATTAAGAAGGAAGAGTTCCTTTGTCATCTCCTCGTGCAGGTTCATCACCGTAGGTTTCACCGGTTCGGGGTTTATGCGCCGCATAACATCCTCGAGTTCCGTTAACACCCTGTCATACTCCCCCTCCTCGGGCACTATTATGAACTGCGTAAAGTAGTTGCCATCGTAACCAAGTTCTACAATACAGTTTGTCTGGAAGCTGCTGTTGTTTTCCATGTAAGGCAGGACCGGGAATGTTCCGCCTATCGGGAAGGTATGGCGGCTGCGCACAAGCAGCGACCCGTTGTCCGTTAATCCCAGGTGGCTGAGCCTGCTGTAGAGCGAATCGCTCAGCAACATGCAGTTGTTGCGTTGCCCGGGTGGCAAGAACCATTTTATCGGGCGTTGCCAGAAGTCGAGAATTGCAGTATCGCTCACCTGGAGTGTGGTGAAGAAAGGGGAACGTATAGAAACCTTCTCGGCCTCTACATTATCGAGTTCCTCCAGTTGAGTATAATCCCTGTTGATTTTTATATATTGCTTTATGCCTTTTGGGCCTGTCT
>SUXT01000055.1 GCA_015060835.1 Bacteroidales bacterium | reverse complement strand
GTTGAGGGTGAGCAGTGTGCCGTCGGTGCCGTCGATTGTGGCGTTGTTGAGCGAGTATGCGATGATGCGTGCTTTGCGGTCGCTTATCTTGCTCCATGTTACGCTGTGGCTGCTTGCGCGGTCGCCGAGGGTTGCGCTTTCGAGGGTTGCACCTTCGGGCAGTTCAACATCCATCTGCACGGCTGTGTAGGCGTTGATGTTGTTGAACGCTACGGGGAGGGCGAGGCGGCCGTCGGTGCTTGTGGCGTCGTCGGCAGTGAGTGTCTCGCTGCTTGTGGCTGCACGTTTGTAGCTGCGGCCTGTCTGCTGCTCTGCAACGGGGTTAAGGATAAGGTCGATGATGTTGACTACATCTATGAGGCTTATCTTGCCGTCGTTGTTGGTGTCGGCTGCTTCGAAGCGGAAGTTATCCGGAGTGCGACCGAGGATGTAGTTCACGGTGGCTACTGCGTCGCTGATGCTTACTGTGCCGTTGCCGTTGGCGTCGCCGCTTACCTTATTTATATTGATTGTGGCGGTAGCGTCGGCGAGACGAATCTCCTCCTGTGCCTCGGTTACGATGCGGATGTTCTTGAGCTGTACCGTGTAGCTGCCGTAGGCTATTGCTGCGGGGATGTTCAAGGTCATACGGGCGATGGTGCCTTCGTAGCCGCTGAATGGGGCATTGCTGTTTGAGTATGCCATCATGCGGATGCTGCCATTGGCGAGCTTGACAGAGGTTACAGTATGTGTATTTACCCTGTCGGCCGAGAGTGCTATCATCGGTTCGCCGTCAGCGGTTGCAATTTCTATGCCTGATGGCAGATAGAGGTCGAACTGGAAGGCTACGACATTTCTGGTGTTTGTCATGTTGACAAGGAGTGTTGCCTGGCTTTCGGGTGTGCAGTCGAGATCGTCGATTGATACTGCTTCTACGTGGTTTATTCGGCGCAGATGCCATTGTGATTGGCCGGAAGAAGCGTCCCAGTAGCATATATCACCGCCAACGCCGGAACCAAGTCCGTGGCTCTCCGCATGCAACGAACTATATCCAGAATAGTTTTCGGGATTCCAAATGTCAAACTTGGCGGGAGCCTGCTGGCGGATGATGTAAACAGCTTCGGGTTCTGTTGTTGTACCCATACTCTTAGACTGACGGTCCTGAGCACCGATGTAAACGTTGTATGCAACATTCTTGATGTAGTAAGCGTTCTCGGCCTGCTTAGGTGTTATTATACTGTCAGCGAGCCACTGCTGTACCTTATCGCTCTCCTTTGCCGAGATTAGCTCAAACTTGTAGACATCATCTGCTTTATAGTATTCGCCTTCGGGTAGGTCACCCCAGTATAGTTTTTCAGAAGATTCTACATATGAAGAGGAACCATCGTTGGGATAAACGCACATAGCTTTGCGCACGCCTTGCTTATTGAAGAATTCTTCATAGGCTGATTCGAAAATGTACACACCCTCTACTACAGGGTTGGGGGTCATTGTTTCTGTATTTGCAATAGCTGTGTTGAGTGCTACGATAGCCTTTTTGCACTTAGCTTCGTCCTTAGCATCTACAGCAGCCTGAGCAGCTGCGAGTGCTTCGGGGAATGTACCGAGATTCTTGTAGTAACCGGGGTTGTTGCTCTCAACGTAACCCATAGACTCAGCGGCAGCAACGATGTTATTCAACCAATATTGATAGGGATTGTCCATTGTCATCTTGTAGATGTACCATTCGCCCTTACCGTCGTTATTGTTCATGCTGAGGTCCGATACAGTGCCGTAACCAAGATAATTTGTCCAGTCCTGGAAAATCACGTATGGCACATTCTCGTAATCGCGCATCACTGTATCGTTATACATATATATCACAAACGAATTGGGAAGATTGTCGTTGCATCTTGGCTCGATGAACACTTCGGCAGCCTGCGTTCTGTAGATAGTGGATGTTGCCGTTGCCCAACCGTCTTCGTCAATCTGCCGCGACCAGTATTTACCATCGGCAAGGCTCTGAATGACATATTTACCGTCTTCTGCGCTGCGGATGCTGAATGCACAACTTGAATTTATATTTTTTCCATATTTATTTATACCATTATAGAACTGAGGATCGTCTCCAACGCCATATACAGGGTCGCAGTTATTAAGACCTTGAATTGCATAGATACCATCGTCGGTAATCTGTGAAACATCGGTAATTTTTTCGCCTACGCAGGCATTATTGGGATTTATAATTAGTATATCATCGGGGGGTACAGTCTCGCCATAGTAACCGAATACGAAGTCTGTGGGAACATCGGCATAGGCATCATAATTACCTCGACCATACTGTACATATTTGAAACCGCTGATAGGTTCAGGAAGTGTAATGTCGAGGTAAACGTACTCGCTGCCGTCGTAGTCGTATCCGTCTCCCGTTGCCGATTGGTAGTGATAACCGTTTCCGGTGTTGCCATCAACAAGACCGGCAATACCCTGACCGTCACCGGGATCCACTGAGTTTGTTTCGAAGCTATTTTCTGTCAATTCAATCTTTTCGCCTGTCACGTTGTAAAGCTCAAACTCGTTGATACATACAAAAGGCTTGTCTGAGCCGGAGAATAGTCTCTTCGCATAAGTATCTAAAACTGTAAAGCGGAGAGCATCAACCTCTTCTGAGAAATAGTATGTGGGAGATTCCCATCTCCAAACGCTATTGATTTTCTCGCCGGGAAGACCATACTCCTGATTTACACGGAAGGGGAAAGGCTTCACGTTTGTGACCTTTGAAGCCCAGAAGCCAGCGACCGCAGCCTTTAAGGTAGCAATGGCTTCATCAACATCAGCAAGAGAGCCGGCGGATTCAGCCGCTACAAGTGCTTCATCGATAGCGTTATAGAGATGATCGATTGCACCGTCTGGGTATGTACCCTCTTGCCATTCGGGACCGCATGAGATTTCTATATCGCCATTATCGATTGCTTCACTTATACGATCTACAGAATCGATATAATTCCAAATAGCAGTCATTGAATAAGGAATAATAAGCCTATTTATCCCTTTGCGTGCATTTAAAACATCGGATACAGAAGCATCGTTGTTTGCAAGGATCTCTTCTGCGCCTGCCACAGCCGCCATAAGAGCGTCGTATTCACCTGCATCGTAATTTTCATTGCAGCCATATAGGTCTAAGCGTTCTTTAGCCTCTGCTACTGCCTCTTCGAGCATGAATTTTATAGCATTGGTGTTTACATCTGCTTTCCAAATGGTGAAATGGGCGGCGTGGGGACGTGAACGAACAGCCAAAGAGTCTGTTACTGAGATAGCCATCTTACCGAGAGCATCGGCAGTGATTGTACGCTCCACTCCATCTACATTTGTTGTCATAACAAAGTCTTCGGGTAGACTATCACAGGGGGTGAAAGTGATGCGGGCGGCATCACTTTCGTTGTCTGTCCAGTTCAACCACTCTGAACGGTTTGTCTTAGAATTTTTGATAAAGTGACCGTTGTTCAACCATGCCACTTTGTATGTATTCTCCTCATATGTGGGGATTAAATAAACCAAAGAAGCGGCGTTGGGGGTTACGTGTGCACCATAGGGTGAGTAATAAAAGCCACCACCGGGATATGTACGTTCGCCACCTTCGTAATAATACTCTCCTACATTGCTTTCGATAAGGAAGAATCCGCCTTCAGCGAGCTCGTAATCATTCACCACCTGTTCGCCAAGCGAAAATTCCTGTTCGGGGTAAGGCAGATACTCTTCACCACCGGGGGTAAGTCCTACGTATGTAGGCATATTTTTCCAAAACCTGCCACGGGTATATGTCCTAATCTTGAACTCGTCTACAGGTTCAGACAATTCAAGTTCGATATAGTGGTACTCTTGAGGAAGTTCGCCGATTGAACCATAGGTTGAGTGGAAGTGGTTGGCATTATTTCCGTCATTAAGATTCAGGATGGAACCATCGTTTGGAGCTTCAGCATTTGAAACCGCGAAATACTCTATGGGTGTACCATCGGCCCTAAGTATCTGAAACTCGGCAAGCGAGAAGAAGGGGAAACCGGGACCCCAACCGGCCGACATTCCGTCGTATGCAGTTGCGAGTGTATCCACTGTGTTTGTAGATACTACTGTGTAGCGAAGCGAGGAGATTGCTTCGTCAAGCTTAAAGAGCTGAGACTCAAAAATGTAGTTCTTAGGCCCTTTCTTTCCGGGAAGGCCATCCGCCGTTGTGAGCGTGATTGGCCATGTTGATGTTTGCGCCATGCCTATTGCGGCGACAAGCGTCAACAGAATCGATAATAAAAAATTTCTTTTCATAATGTTTGAATTTGTATATTTTTCGATTTTAACCATTATTAACCTCAATATTTTGCAAATATAAATAAATATTATTTAATAAGTAAAATTATTATCACGATTTTATTGGTTGCAAATAAAAAAACATGCTTGATAATATAATTTTACAATTAAAACAACGGAATTTTTCATAATCAATCTGAAATCAAAAACTACCAAACGCAATTCTACTGCACAAAAGCCGACATTTTAGAATTTATCCATACAATAACAATAATCATAAAAATGAATACTGAATCTTTATTAGAAGTTGTAAATTATCTTAAAAAATAATTCTAAAAGATAGTGCAAGCCGAGAGAAGAATATCAAGTTTACTTGAATATTATTCCGAGGCGCAGCCTATCTTATGAAAAGATAGTGCAAGCCGAGAGAAGAATATCAAGTTTACTTGAATATTATTCCGAGGCGCAGCCTATCTTATGAAAAGATAGTGCAAGCCGAGAGAAGAATATCAAGTTTACTTGAATATTATTCCCAGTCCATCCGCATTTGCAATGCGGATGTTTTTAAGTTCAGCATTTGTAATGCGCTTAAATCTATCAACCAAACAATATATGCTAGGGAATAGAGTCTTAGCCTTCGATTTCTAAAATCGTTATAGGTTTAATTTTGCGCATCACAGATGCTTATACTCAAGCCTTCGCGTTGCAAACGCGAAGGGACGAAAGGTTGAAGAGGGAGGAGTTTGATGGGGTGTATTCTTTCAAACTCCCTCCCCCTGTTCTAAGTCTCACTTTACGTTCGGCACTCCTTTGGGGAGCTAAAGCTCCCGTCGTCGCAAAGCTCGTGCCAGCGAGTACAATGCGAGCTTGCTTGCAATTGTAAACGAGCGCAGCCGAGCTTCGCATAAAGCAAACATTGCTTATTACGCAATGTCCCTCTTATCCAAGAGGGAGAGTTTTATTATTCCTCTTGAAGAGGAGGTGGATTCAAAAACTTGTTTTTGAAGACGGAGGAGTTCAAAACATAAGCGGAATAAAAATTTACCGGACAGCAATAATAAACAAACAAAAGCATGGTTCACTTCATAACCGTGAACCATGCTTTTGTTATCTATTCAAATCTATGCCTTATTACTTCTTGGGGCAATCCTTCTGGCAATCTTTCTGATTGGGGCAATCCTTCTTGCAATCCTTCTGGCATTTCTCTGCCTTGATTTTCTTAACATACTCCATGCTCATGGCAACGCACTCCATAGGAGTCTTGCCCATGCTGGGCTGATCCTGCTCAACGATGAGCCATTTGCTGCCGGCAGCCTCAGCTGCATTCATAAGAGCCGCAACATCCTGCACACCGCAACCCAAAGGACGGAATTCGAAAGCGCTGTTAGACTTCTTCTCATCCTCGTTGAGACCGATAAGAGCATAGGGGTCGCCAACCTGCTCACCCTCTACATAGTAGTCCTTCAAGTGAACAACCGGTGCGCGACCTGTGTACTTCTGGAGATATGCAACGGGATCCTGACCTGCATACTTCACCCAGCACTCGTCAAGCTCGGTCTGCAAAAGATCGGCAGGAATTGAGCTGTAGAGGAAATCGAGACCAAACTCGCCATTTTCAACCTTCTTGAACTCAAAGTCGTGGTTGTGATAGAGCAATACAAGACCGGCAGCCTTAGCCTTCTCACCGATGGCACGGATTTCGTCAATCATCTGCATGAAAAGCTCACCGCCGGGACGACGCTCCTCGGTTACATAAGGAACAACAATATACTTGCAACCCAATGTCTTGTAGTCGGCAATAACCTTGTCGGTGTCTGCAAGCATATCTGCAAGAGGAACGTGTGCAGAGATGGGGTTAAGACCTATTTCGGCACACATTGCCTTCACCTGTTCGGGAGTGTTTCCGAAGAGACCGGCAAACTCTACGCCATCGTATCCCATAGCCTTTACCTGCTGCAATGTACCCTTGAAGTCCTGCGCCATTGCATCGCGCACACTGTACAACTGCAAACCTACGGGCAGTCCGCACTCTTTTGTTTCACAAGCCTTTGAATCACAATTCTGAGGGCACTTCTGTGCAGTGCCGTTTCCACAAGATGCCATTGCCATCACTGCGGCACCGAGCATCAAAAATTTAGAAAATTTCTTCATAAACTTAAATATTAAATGTTAATTACTATTCACCATCAAACAACAGAGCCTTCAACTGCTCTGCACTGTCGGCAATATATGCAGGGTTGTTCTCAACCAACTGCTCGCGCGGACAGAAGCCCCATGTTACTGCCACAAATTCAACACCCGCATTGCCCGCTGTATTCAGGTCGACAAGCGAGTCGCCTATGTATATGGCATCGGCATTATCGGGGCAACCGGCTGCACACTGAATGTCGCGCACAATGGTTGCATCAGGTTTAACAGGTACTCCATCGCGTTGTCCGAAGACTGCTGCAAACTTTATCGTGGGGAAATATTTGCGCACAAGAGCCTCGGTTGCAGCCTGATATTTGTTGGAAGCGACCGCAAGGCTGACACCGCGTGCCTGCAACATTTCGAGCACCTCAACCACCCCGTCGTAAGGCTTGGTGTCGTCGGCGCTGTGCAGGTCGTAGTATGCACGAAACTGAGGCAACAATTTTTCGATATTTTCCTCTGTGCATGCATCGGCGGGCAGTGCACGCTCTATGAGCTTTGCAATGCCGTTGCCCACGAACTTGTAGTATGCTTCGATAGGATGGGTGGGAAAACCCGCCTCGGCAAACACATGATTGCAACTGTTTCCAAGATCGGCAACAGTGTCGAGCAGCGTGCCGTCGAGGTCGAAAATATATAACTTTTTCATTATTGTCTATATCTATCTGAAAGAATATTCAAATACTATTTCTTCTTGCCGATAACCTCCAACAGATGTCTTACACCAGCCTCAAGCTGTGTATCCTTGCCTTTGAGGTTATCTTCGGGAGAGTTATACACCAAAATATCGGGCTGGAGTTCCTGATTTTCGAGATATTTTCCATTCTTATCCTGAACACCGACCTGAGGAACGCCGAATACAACCTCACCGTTAATCTGTGTCTCCCACCATACGGCAGTCATTGTGCCGGGAACGGGGGTACCGATGAGCTTGCCTATGCCAAGAGCCTTGTAGACTGTGGGGAAGCCGTGGGCATTTGAGTAGTTGTCCTCGCAGACAAGTACAGCCGAAGGCTTGTTCCATTTGGTGAAGGGATCGCTGCCGATATATTTTCCGCGAGGCATGAAGCGCTGGTACTCCTTGCCGCTGAGCAGTGTGGCAAGATCCTCGTGCAACCATCCGCCGCCATTGTGTCGGGTATCTACAAGCACAGCCTCCTTGTGGCGGTCGCGACCGAGAAGGTCGGAGAATGTGTTGCGGAAACTCTCGCTGTTCATTGCAGCCACATGCACATAACCTATGCGGCCGCCTGAGAGAGAGTCGACAATTTCGCGACGACGCTCTACCCAACGCTTGTAGCGCAGAGAGGACTCGGCACCCTGACTGATGGGCTTCACCCACTCTTCGTAACGCTCCTTGGTATCGGGGTTGTAGAGCGAGAGGAGCACACGCTTGCCTGCAAGATTCTCGAACAGCGGGAAGTAGTCCTCGCCCTTCTTTATCTCCTTGCCGTTTACCTTTTCGATGATTGTTCCGGCCTTAATCTTGCTGTTTGCACGTGTAAGGGGACCACCTTTGAGAATCTCCTTTATCTTTAGGCCATCCTTGTCGTAACTTGCATCGTAGAATGCACCGAGCACAGCTGTGTGGTAGCTGTTACCGAAGCTTGCACGTGCACCTGTGTGCGAAGCGTTTAGCTCTCCGAGAAGTTCGGACAACATGTCAGCAAAGTCAACATTGTTGGTGATATAGGGAAGGAATTTCTTGTACTCCTTCTTGTAGTATTCCCAATCCACATTATGAAGGTTAGGTTCGTAGAACTTGTCCTTAACCTGTTGCCAGATGTGGTTGAAGATATATTCGCGTTCCTCTGCGGGACGATAGTTGAACTCAGCATTATATGAGATATTGTGTACGCTGTTGTTGCTGAGGTCGATGCGCTTCATTGCACCTGTTGCAATGTAGGCATATTTCAAATCCTTGTCGGGAATGAGCTTGCCCCATCCGAGACCGCGGACAACAATCTTGTCGCTGCCCTCGCGGAAGTTGCGTTCCCAAAGGTCTACGCCACCCTCGAAGCTGGTGAGGTAGAGAAGTTTGTCGCCCTTCTTTGTGAGAATAGCATCGCCAAGCGACATTGAGTGGGTGGTAAGGCGAACGATACGCTCCTTTCTGTTTTCAAGGTCAAATTTAAGTTCTTCGTCCTTCTTATCCTCGTCCTTTTTCTCATCGTCCTTCTTATCCTTTTTCTTCTTGTCCTTCTCTTTCTCCTCCTTCTCCTTGCGGGCCTTTTCGTCGGCCTCCTTCTGCAATTTCTCCATCTCCTCGGCAAGAGCAAGTTCCTCTTTGTTCATTCTGAACTTGTCGTAAGCATCAGCATCAAAGAACATTATATATTCGTCGCGATGAGCACCCCAACTGCCGTGGCTGCGGTATCCGGCGCGGTCGGAGCTCCATATCATGGCCTTGCCGTCGAGCACCCAACGGGGATTCTCGTCGCAGTATCCGCTCTCTGTGAGGTTATACATTTCGCCTTTACCATCGGCCTTTACAAGCACTATGTCAGTGTTGTTCCATCCGCCTACGGTAATTGATTTTGCAAGGAACCATTTGCTGTCGGGCGACCATGCGTATGTTTGGTCGCCATCGCTGTATGAGTAGTTGTATTTACCGTCGAGCACTGTGCGCACCTTCTTCGACTCTATGTTGTAGACACAGAGTGTTGTACGATCCTGCAAAAATGCAATCTCCTTACCGTCGGGCGAGAATGTAGGCTGGAAAGCAGCCTTTTCGCCAACAACAAGGGGTTCTTCCTTAATCTCTGCCGCGTATGTGAAGTATTTGTCCTCCTTGCGCACAATTTCGCTCTTGTATATGCCCCACTGTCCGTTACGCTCGGCCGAGTAGATGATTGTGCGGCCATCTGCGCTGATGTCCACATTGCGCTCCTGTTCGGGAGTGTCGGTGATGCGGCGTGTACCGCTGTGATCCATTGTGGTAACAAAAACATCGCCGCGCTGCACAAATGCAACCTCGTTGGTCTCTTTGCTTACCGCCATTGCCGATGCACCACCGGTAAAGTTCATACGTGATTTTGAGGGCTGACGAAGGTCAGCAGTGATTGTAACGTTGACCTTTTTGGGCGAGCCGCCATCCTTCACAGTATAGATGTCGCCATCGAATGCGTAGCAGAGTGTGCCGTTGTCCGCTGCTGAAAGGAAGCGCACCGGGTGCTTGCTGTGTTTGGTTATCTGCTTCTGCTTCGAAGGCTCAGATATTGAAGAGCGGAAGATGTTGTAAGTACCATCCTGCTCACTGAGGTAGTAGAACGCGTCTCCCTCGCCCCACACAGGGTTTCTGTCCTCGCCGTTGAATGTTGTCAGCTTTGTGAATTTTTTCTCGCCTGCAACATCTGTCATCCAAACATCGCGGGTGATTGACGAACGGTGGTGCTTGCGCCACTTGTCCTCGTAGCCTTTCTTGTCGTTGTAAAGAATCCTCTTGCCGGCTTTGTCGATGCTGATGCCCTCCATGTACTCCGAAGAGAAGAGTTCGGGGCGACCACCGTCAACAGACACTTTGTAGACCTGTTTGAAGCTGCCTCCGGGGAACTGGCCGTACTCTGTAGAGGGCATAATGTCTGCTGTGTAAAGTATCTCCTTTCCGTTGAGGAATGCTTCGGGATACTCCGCAGCCGAGTTTGTTGTCAGACGCTTGGGTACTCCACCCTTCTTGGAGACAATGTAGAGGTCGAAGCTACCCTCTCTGTTTGATGAAAACACTATGAATTCTCCGTCGAGCGACCATATTGGGGTCGTGTCGTAGGAGTTGAGAGAGGTAATCTGTTTAGCCTCTCCTCCTGCTGCGGGCACTGTAAAAATATCGCCCTTGTATGTAAAGGCGATTGTAGAGCCGTCGGGAGAGATTCTGCTATTGCGAAGCCATCTGGGATTTTCGCTTGCATACAATAGTCCTGTCGATAGACACAGGAGCATCAATAACACTGCTTTTTTCATTAGGTTATATTTTTTATAGTTTCACGCATATAAAACCACGTATATAATTGGTTATCTGCCCATTACAAATCAAAAGACAAACAAAGCAGACATTATACACGTAAAATATTGCAATATTCGCAAAAATCCACGAATTCTGCAAACAATTCGGCTGAAAATTGGTTATGGTACGGTTGCTTACAGTTCCCGCATCAAGGCACTGTATAATGGCGAAACCTCAAGAGCTTCGGGCACTCCGAGGACAAACATCTGGCGACGGGCGCGTGTTACCGCCACATTAAGTTTACGGTCGATGGGAGAACCCTTTTCATCTTCGGAAAGGACAGAAAGAATCTCCATCATCTGAGGCGAAGAAATTGTTGTTCCATAGAAAATAACATCGCGTTGTGAACCTTGAAACCTCTCTACAGTATCAATGATAATATTTTCGGCGCCCTCAATACCCAGCCGCGAAATCTCATTTATCACCATTGCTATCTGATTACGGAAGGGGACAATCACTCCAATCTCACGCGAAGGGTTGCAGTCGAGACCATTCTTCCTGCGCAGGTTGCAGTATGCGGCTATGTGTGCAGCTATCAGACGGGCCTCGTGACGGTTGATTTTAGGATTCTCACCCTCCTCTGAGGGGTGCGTTGCGATAAATGCCGTGCGCCTGCGTGCCAGCCTTGTCTCGATTTCGTCATCCGCATCATATTTTTTATAGAAAAGTTCCTCAGACTGATGAGGCAAGGGTATAGGCTGCAATATATTGTCGTAGAAGTATTTGTTGGCAAAAGTACCCACCTGTGGATGCATACGCCCTTGAGCATAAAGCGAGGCCGTAAGTTCGGGCAGCGGGTTCTTCTTATAGTAATTATACACCCTTTCGAAAAAGGAAACGGCATGGCTCGTAAAACCTCTCTCCTGCAACAGAGGGCTATCCACTTTTGCCTCGTCGGGCGACTGCGCAACTACTGCCGGAAGTTGCTTGGGGTCGCCTATGAGGATAAATTTCTCTATTGCCGATGCACCATCGGGAGTGGTAGCGGCAAAAAGCCCGGCAAGCTGTGTTTCAAGAATCTGCGTAGCCTCGTCAATGATTGCAACATCGAATCTCTTCATTGCAAAAAGTTCCTGACGACCCGAAATTGATGAGGTTGTACCCACAATGATACGCACCGATTGCAGAATGTCGCAAATCTGTTCGCGGCGCGTGCAACCGGCAATTACATTTTTCAGCAGACGGTGGGCATATTCGGGGGCGCAGGCAAATTCGTTGCCAATGCGTATGTACTGCGGTTTTGAGGGAAGAAATTCGAGTGCCTGACAAATTTCGTCGACCGCACGGTTGGTGAAAGACGCGAGCAGCAGATTGCACTGCCCGTCGCCATGAAACTCCTGCACCATGCTGCTGAGCGCCTTGGAGGTCTTTCCCGTACCCGGAGGCCCCACAAGCAGAAACAGTTCATCGGCCTGCTTGGCCTTTCTTACAATGGTGTTTATGTGGCTGTTGCCATAGTCGCCCCTCAGTTCCACCGAGGGGTTAAACGTAGGCTTGCGCTCGGCCATTATCAGTTCGCGACGCTCGTGCGGAGCCTGCAACAGGGCAAACATTTCGCGGAAGCAACTTCGTGCAGTGCTGTCAAGATGGTCATGTTCAAGAGCATACATACTCTCAGCAGGGAATATGTGGGGATTGCGCTGGCGATGCCTCAGTTTGAACACTACCCTATCGGAAGTAATCTCTGTGAGCGTTCCGCGGGTAACATAGCCTGTTACCGCACAATCACTCTCCTTGTCGGCTACATATATGAATGCCGTGTCTCCTGCGCGGAAATTCGGGAAAAAGTCCTCGTCGCACGACGGACGGGCGAAAACTATCGACGACACTCCATCTTCGTTTACAAGCCGTTCAATCTTTAGGCCCAACAGGATATTGCCGTTTGCCAGTTTCTCCTCCCTCGTAAAGTTCCACGTTTCCGAAAAGCCGCCCTTTGCAGCATCGCGACCGCCACCTATTTTACCGATGCACATTTCGCGCGCGACAAACGAAATATTCCCGAAGAAATAGTCCTTCATAGCCTTGTCGGCACCTTGTATGGCCGACAGCATGCGCGCAATTTCGGGACGCTTGTATGCGCTCCAAAGACGCGAAGTCGTACCGGCCGTATTAAGGTCGTCTGCCGCAAGAGTCTCCAATCGAGGGCGTAACGTACCATCGGCGAGACTATGCATGAGCGCCACAATCCTATTACGCAGCATCAGCGCAGACGCCATCTGCCCGCTGCTGCTTTCGCGGTGCATGACAGAGGGATAACGCGAATAAAAAAGATGGGGTTTTATCTTATCACCTTCTATGGTAAGATTAAAGCGGAGCATCTCCTTATAGAGCGACATCTGAAGCACATGTTCCTCTTTGGCGCGACGGTTAAATTCGTCGGCTTTGCCCGACTTCAGTTCAATTATATTCCCCGCAGCGCCGTCCCAAAGGTCGATTCGCCCCTGAAGGCCCAATGCCTCACAGAAGAATGAGGGCTCCACAAGAATACTCTCCTGATTGTCGCTGTTCAGCGGCGAGAGCAACCGTGCCACCGTAGTGCGTATATTCTGAAACTGATTGCTTATATCATTGAAAAACCCGGCATCTATCCCCTCGGTTGCAGTAAGTTGCAAAGGATACTCTCGGAAAAATTTCGCAACGGAGCCTTTATATGTTGCCGCACAGTCGGCATTCTCATTCACAACATCGTCGAGGAATAAGTTGGCTGCCTCTCCCAACAGAGTATGCCGCGTGGCCTTACTATCCTTGAAGAGGTTGAGAATATATGTCAGCGGCGAATTGCCATGCTCCTGAATACAGGCACACAGCGAGGTTGTCTCCACAAGATAATCGGGTTCGTATATGATGTTGCGCGGAAGAAGCACTTCCCCACTGCGACCAACCTCAAGCAGATTGAGACGACACCCAGGATGCAGAATGCTTCGCAAATTGCCGTAGCATTTGTCAGCAGGCACGACAACCTCAAGCAATGCTTCCTCGCCGCCTACAATGTCGCGGACATACAACAAATCGGCATCCCATCGGACGAGACGCACACGACGGCATAGTTCAACACTCTGCATATTCATTACCGCAAAGTATTAAATAGGGAATCACTCATACCGAGAGCCGCTTTCAAGGAATCCTCGTAATTTTTTTGCAAGTTCTGATAACGCTTCCATCGCCTTGTAACCTTATTCACGAACTGCAGTGTCTCATCGGAACTGTTGAACGCGCCCAACTTGCACACCGAATCATTGTAATACTCGGGATACTTCTTAAGAATCATAAACGTGTCCACCCCATTGTGCCACACATAGCGGCTGCGGCCATACTTCTGCGCAAGTGCCATAGCATCGTTCACCTGCCCTATGCCGGCATTGTACGAAGCAAGGATAAAGTTCAGACGCTCATCGAAGCTCTTTATTCGGCGGAAAATATGCTCCAGCCTCTTCAGATAACGGGCACCTGCATGAATATTAGTACGTGTATCCCCATGTAACGAATCGGGCACGCCAAGAGACCTGAGCGTGGCGGGAAGCATCTGCATCACTCCGAACGCTCCCACATGAGAAACGGCATTAGAATCGAATTTAGACTCAGTGTAACAAACGGCAGCCAACAAAGTCCAGTCCCATCCGATGCTATCGGCTGCATCCCTGAAATGTTCATCCAGGACCGAAATATGCACATAAGGCGAAGGAGCAGGTTCCTCGGATGTTTCGCCCAAATGTCCGATAATATCATTATCCTCAACAACAAAAATCATCTCACCAACGATAAATGCAGACACAAGAAGAAGCGGATATAATACTCGTCGCGGAATTTTCATTTTGTCCTGTGTTTATTCAACCGCAAAGATACTAAAAAGATACGAAAAACGGAACATACTCAGAAGCTGTTTGAATTTTATTTTGGAATTATTTGAGAGGTATTTCGAGTAGATTTTCTTTCGCATTTTGAAGGGAATAGCGGGCTATTTCCAAAAAATAAGAAAGAAAAGATGCCGAAATAGACTCAAATAAGCCGAAATGAGTGTCGCAAATATAGAATTATTTTTCAAGAAAATTCAAACAGTTTCTTAATGCCTAAACAACTCGCCATTGCAAAAATACACTAAAAACTATACCAACAAATGCCAACCTTACACAAAAAACACTACCTTTGCTACAACAAGCAAAACACGACACTATGGAGCAATTCGAAGTACACATATTAGGATGCGGCTCGGCACTGCCCACCACCCGCCACAATGCAAGTTCACAAATAATAAGAGTCGCCAACGAACTCTTTATGATAGACTGCGGAGAAGGCACACAGTTGCAGATAAGAAAATCGCACCAGCACTTCTCGCGCATAAATAATGTATTCATATCGCACCTCCACGGCGACCACTGTTTCGGGTTAATGGGAATTATTTCCACATTCGGGTTGCTCGGGCGCAAGCATCCGTTGCACATACACGCACACCCTATGTTGCAGACCATTCTTAAGCCACAACTCGACTACTTCTGCCAAGGAATGCACTACGAAGTTGTCCTGCACAGCATCGACCCCAAGAAAAACAGCATCATCTACGAAGACAACAACGTAACCGTGGAGACACTGCCACTGAACCACCGCATCCCCTGCTGCGGATTCCTCATAAGCGAAAAACCCAAAAAGCGACATCTGCGCAGAGATATGGCAAAATACTACCGCATTCCCACATATGCCCGACAGGCAATAAGAGAGGGCGAGGACTACACTACCCCCGATGGCGAAACAATCGCCAACGAAAGGCTCACCACTCCACCCGACCCCTCACGCAGCTATGCATATTGCTCGGACACCACACCCGCACCGGCAGGACTTATAGAAAGGATTAAAGGAGTGGATCTTCTCTACCACGAAGCCACATTTGCCAACAGCGAAATGCACCGTGCCAAAGAGACCTTCCACAGCACAGCACAGCAAGCAGCCGCAGTAGCTCTCGAAGCAGAGGCGAAAAGGCTTGTAATAGGACACTTCTCGTCGCGCTACGACGACGAGAGCATACTGCTCGAAGAGGCACAAGAGATATTCCCGGCAACCATCCTCGCCAAAGAGGGACTTACTATAAAAATATAATCAGGCATTAAGAAGCTGTTTGAATTTTATTTTAATAAGATAGGCTGCACCTCGGAATAATATTCAAGTAAACTTGATATTCTTCTCTCGGCTTGCACTATCTTTCGGAATTATTTGAGAGATATTTTGAGTAGATTTTCTTTCGCATTTTGCAGGAAATAGCGGGCTATTTCCAAAAAATAAGAAAGAAAAGATGCCAAAATAGACTCAATCGACGCCAAACCGAACGCCATACAAGCTTGCTTGATATGGCTGAGGTGCGAAGGAGAAAAACTCTGTTAAATAAGCCGAAATAAACAGCGCAAATATAGAATTATTTTCTAATAAAATTCAAACA
>SUXT01000054.1 GCA_015060835.1 Bacteroidales bacterium | reverse complement strand
CAAAGAGCATCGAAAGTAAGGGCGACCAAAGGATTGCTTGTGCATATCTTTGGAAAGTTGGCTATTGCTCTACTTTCATTTGCAAATTTATAAAATTTTGAATCAGTTGCCAACTACTGATTCGTATCTATAATTAAATATAAGTAAAATGGCAAAGAAAGATCCCGCGGAATACACCGTAGAAGAGAAGTTGAAGTCGCTGTATCAGTTGCAGACAATACTTTCCGAGATTGACAAAATCAAGATTCTTCGTGGCGAGCTCCCCCTCGAAGTGAAGGACCTTGAGGACGAAATTGTAGGTCTCGGCACTCGTATCGAGAATATCGCAAACGACATCAAGACAAACAAAGAGAAAGTAAATGATTGGAAACTCGAAATAGAGCAGGCCAAGCAGAGTATAGCAAAATACACTGAGGATCAGAACAATATCCACAACAGCCGCGAGTTTGACCTTCTGAACAAGGAGATTGAATACAAGAACCTTGTAATTCAGCACAACGAGAAGAAAATCAGAGAGGCACAGGTGTTCGACAAGCAGAAAAATGAGGAACTTGCAAAGGCAAAGAATGCTCTCGATGAGCGCAAAAAGGATCTCGACCTGAAGAGAAGCGAGCTCGACGAGATTGTAGTTGAGACAAAGCAGGAGGAAGAGAGACTGCGCGAGCAGGCACGTAACCTTGAGCTTACAATAGAGCCCCGTCTCCTTGCATCGTTCAAGCGCATCCGCAAGAACTCACGCAACGGTCTCGGTATTGTATATGTGCAGCGCGATGCTTGCGCCGGTTGCTTCAGCAAGATACCGCCTCAAAGACAGATGGATATAAGAATGAGAAAGAAAATCATCGTTTGCGAGAACTGCGGACGTATCATGATTGACCCCGAACTTGCAGGCATCAAGGAGGACAAGCCGGCAGAGGCACCTACAACAAAACGCCGCGGCATCAAGAGAGCTGCAAAGGCTGAATAATATATAATATAATTCCTACAATGGCGGCATGAGCCGCCATTGTTGTTTGATACAGCTATGTAACGAATTATGCAGTTGACAATCCTTATAGACAACAGCCCTTCTGTGGAGAGAGAACTATGCTGTGAGCATGGCCTGTCGATACATTTTACCCATAATGGAAAATCGTTTCTTGTAGACTCTGGTGCAACTTCGCTGTTTGCCGAAAATGCCTATGCTCTCGGAATTGATATTGCGGCTGTAGATTATCTCATCCTCTCCCATGCACATGTCGACCATACAGGTGGACTGCGCACATTTCTCGAAATGAACAGCAAGGCAAAAGTGTATCTTTCGCAGAATATTTTGGGAAATTCATACTACTCGACGCGCCGCGGAGCCAAAAGGGATATTTCCCCCGACCATAGCTTGTTTGAGCAATACAGCGAAAGGTTCGTGTCTGTCTGTGGAAATATTTTGCTGTGCGAAGGTGTTTCGATAATTTCAGATATAAAATCCACATACAAACGGCCGGCAGCAAACGCAACACTGCTGAAAAATGATGCTCCCGATGACTTTTTGCACGAGATATTCCTGACGGTGGGGACCGCTTCGGGTAAGGTGATACTATCGCCCTGCTCGCACATGGGTACTATGAATATAATCGATTCTCTCGATGGCAGAATCTCCCACTTTGTTGGCGGATTGCATCTGCTCGACTCTGACGAACGCTTCTCCTTCGAGAGCGAAGAGGAGTTGTTCGCAATAGCTGCGACATTTAAAGAGAAAGGCATACATTTGCATACAGGGCATTGCACAGGGGAGTGTGCAAAAAGGATATTCTCGCAAGTATTGGATTCTCTGTATTCTGAATTTTACGCGGGGTATATTTTGTGGGTAGATTGATGTGAGGGTGGTCGATACATTACATTTCTTTGTCCATCCGCATTTGCAATGCGGATGCTCTGAGTATAAGCATTTTTAATGCGCTTACATTAATTACTTCAATTGAACCTTCATAAGCCGCGACCGAACTGTATAAGTGCTATTTTGGTCTATCGATAATTTTAGCTTACACAATGTTGTTATAGATACAATAAATTTTTGTTGCGCATCTCAGATGCTGATACTCAATCCTTCGCGTTACAAACGCGAAGAGGCAAACAAACACCAATATTTACCGATATATTACATTTCTCCTAAAAACAGATGGTTTATTTTGTACTACCCCTGTCTTTCATTATCTTTGCGATACCCGCGAAGATACCCTGCACTCGCTGTAAAAAACATTAAAGTAAACTTCATGTTTCTTGCTCGTTTGTTTGTATCTTTGAGGTAAACCTCGAAGATATACTGCACTCGCTTGGAAAAATATTCAAGCAAGCTTGATATTTCTCGCTCGTTTGTTACTATCTTTGCTTTTTAAGTAGAAAAATGATTTATGAAAAACTGCAATATAGAACTATTTATGCCTGCCCCGACGGGGGATTGTGGCGCTGTCAGTAATCTTGTAAACAAAGGAATAGTCGGCAAAGTGCATTGCTGGTGCCTGCCGCAGAGTGAATGTCCGATGTTGCCCGAAGGTGCGGATGTTATTCCTGCAACCTCGCTTTCGGAGAGTGCACTTTTTATGGATATGGCCGAAATGGCGACCGGCGACTTTCTGCTTTATGTAGCTAAGCAGGGAGTGGAACTCCCCTCGGCTGAAATGCTTGAAAAGATGGTAGATACGATGCAGGGCGATGGCTCTGTTATGCTATATGCCGATTGCTACAAGATTGTAGACGGTGTGCGCGAAGAGGCACCTGTGATTGATTATCAGTGTGGTAGCCTTAGAAATGATTTTGATTTCGGTTCGTTGATGTTGTTGCGCACAGCGGCCTTGAAGAAGTATGCTTCGCAGGAAAAAGCGCAGTTCAAATATGCGGGATTCTATCAGATGCGTCTGGCACTCAGCCGCATAGGCGCGTTTACACATTTCAAGGAGTTTGCATATACCGAGTGCGAGGATGACAACAGAAAGAGCGGCGAGAAGCAGTTCGATTATGTAAATCCTGCGCAGCGCGATGTGCAGATTGAGATGGAGATTGCGTGCACCGACCATCTGAAGCGCATAGGCGGCTATCTGCGTCCCGGAAAGTACGATAAGATTGACCTTTCTGAAGGCGATTTTCCGGTGGAGGCCTCTGTCGTTATTCCTGTGCTCAACCGCAAGACTACGATTGCCGATGCTATCGGTTCGGTGCTCAAGCAGAAGTGTTCATTCTCGTTCAACATCCTGGTGGTGGACAACCATTCGACCGACGGCACGGGTGAGATTATCGACTCTTTCGGCGATGGACGTGTGGTGCACATTGTGCCCGAATCGACTACGCTGGGCATTGGAGGCTGCTGGAATTATGCTGTGCAGAGCGAAATGTGCGGACGATTTGCTGTGCAACTCGACAGCGATGATATTTACAGCGGCGAGGATACATTGCAGAAGATTGTCGACGAATTTTACCGACAGCAGTGTGCTATGCTGATAGGTACATACAGAATATGCAATTTCGACCTTGAGACGCTTCCTCCGGGAATAATCGACCATAGGGAGTGGACTGAGGAGAATGGTCGCAACAATGCGTTGCGCATAAACGGATTGGGTGCTCCGCGTGCTTTCTATACTCCTGTGATACGCAGCATAGGGTTCCCCAATGTGAGCTATGGCGAGGATTATGCCGTGGGGCTGCAAATATCACGCCGATACAGAATAGGTCGCATATACGACGTGCTTTATCTCTGTCGCCGTTGGGGAGGAAACTCCGATGCGGCACTCTCGCGTGTGAAGGTCAATGCGAATAATTATTATAAGGATTCTATCCGCAGCGAGGAGTTGAAGGAGCGTATTAAATTGGTGAAGGCGTGGGCAGGCCCCTGCCGTCGCGGTGTGTCGTTCTTCTTTGACAAACAGCTTGCAGCGTGGGACGAGGTTGCCGAACGTTACAAGGCCCTTGATGCAGTAGAGACAAAGTGCTTCGACAATGGTCTTTCGATGCAGTTCAACCCTGCACGCATAAGGTCGACCGGCGCGGCTGTCGACAAAAAGAGTATAGCCGAGCGTCCCTGCTTCCTGTGTGCCGAAAATCGTCCGGCTGAGCAGTCGGGCAGGGATATTTGCGGCTCGTTGGAGGTGCTTGTGAATCCTTTCCCCATAATGGGCGAACATTATACGATTGTAACTAAGGAGCATACTCCGCAGCTTATAGCTCCGCTGTATGCCGATATGCTTTTCGTTGCCAAGCGTTGGCGCGGAATGTCGGTATTCTACAACGGTGCCACATGCGGTGCTTCGGCTCCCGACCATGCACATCTTCAGGCTGTGCCGTCGAAATATCTGCCTTTGCTCGGACAAAAATGGATGAAAAAGGTTATCGGTTGTGCTACGCTGGTCGATGGCAGTGTCGGGGACGGTATTCTGTTCAGCGACTCTTACGTTGTGCCGCTATTTGTGATAAAATCTTCTGATGGGCAGAGAATGGAGTCTCTTCTCGGCCGATTGCTCGCGGCATTGCCTGTGAAGGATGCTGCCGACGAACCGGCTGTGAACATAATTACAGCCTACAAGGAGAGTGAGGGGTGGACAACCATTGTCATTCCGCGTGGCAAGCATCGCCCCGACTGCTATTTTGCCGAGGATGGCTGCCGACGCATCATCAGCCCCGGTGCGCTGGACATGGCAGGAGTTATCATTGCTGCCCGACGCGAGGATTTTGACAGTATAACAGCCGACGATGCTGCTTCTATGCTCAATGAGGTTGCGCTCCCTGTGAGTGTCTGCCGTGAGGTTGTTGAAAAATTATCCTGCGGAGAATGAGACGGATAGATGTAGGTATATTGCTTTCTGATGGTGTGGAATTTTCCTTCAACGGTGATTATCGTTGCGGGGATGATGTCTGCGCCGGAAGGCACACCGTGTCGGCTGTTGAGGGTAAAATCTGTTGGCAGGGTACGCTTTGCGACAGATTGCTGTTTGAACCATGCGCTGAGGATTCTTTCTTCACTATAGAGAATGTGGTGATAGGCATCGACTTTCACTGGCAGCGCAAGGAACGACAGTCGTTCAAAGGCTCGCTGCTGCTCTTCGTGGAGGAGGGCAGGGTGAGAGTGGTCAACAGGGTTGCCGTTGAGGATTATCTTGTGAGCGTAATTTCGTCGGAAATGTCGGCTACATCTTCCATGCAATTGTTGAAGGCGCACGCGGTAATTTCGCGCAGTTGGCTTTATGCGCAACTCGAAAGGGCAAAGAACAGCGAGTCTGTATGCGGGTATTGCACCGATGATGAGATTATCAGATGGTACGCAAGGGAGGATCATACGCTTTTCGACTTTTGTGCCGACGACCATTGTCAACGCTATCAGGGTATTACGATGGCGGCAGGCAGCAATGTGGAGCGTGCCGTAAAGGAGACTGAAAATATGGTGCTTGTCAGTGGCGGCAAGGTGTGCGACGCACGCTTCAGCAAATGTTGCGGTGGCGTAACAGAAAGATTCTCTGCCTGTTGGGAGGATAGCGATGTGGAATATCTCACTGCGTTGCGCGATGCGGATAGCTTTGAACCTCTGCCACCGCTTGATACAGAGGAGGGCGCAAGGGCATGGATAGAGAGTGTGCCCGTTGCATTCTGTTCCTCGCCCGACGGGCGTGTAATATCGCAGGTGCTTAACAGTTACGACCAGGAAACTGCCGATTTTTACCGATGGAAGGTTGTTTACGACAGCGACACTCTCTCGGCATTGGTGCGCGAAAAGAGCGGAATAGATTTCGGTCTTATCAAAGAGTTGTTGCCTATGGAGCGTGGAACTTCAGGCCGCATATTCAGACTGAAAATCGTTGGTACAAACAGAAGCATTGTAGTTGGCAAAGAACTTGAAATACGGCGTTGGTTGTCGCCTTCGCATCTTTACAGTTCGGCGTTTGTGGTCGACAAGCAGACAGCTGACAATGGTACGGTGTACTTTGTGCTCAAGGGCGCAGGATGGGGACACGGTGTGGGTCTCTGTCAGATAGGTGCTGCGGTTATGGGCGAAAAGGGGTACAGTTACAAGGAGATTCTTGCACACTATTACCCCGGAACGGAATTGAAAAATATAAACAACTTTTCGTAATAATGGATACGATTGAGAAAAAGCCATCCTTTTGGGTGGCATTGGTGCCGATAGTCATGCTGGCTATCTTTTTGGCTATTGTGATAATAATTAAGGGCGCGGATGCACTCGATGGTGGCAGCCAGTTTGCGCTTATACTCTCTACAGCCGTTGCTACGGCGCTGTCTATGGGGCTCTATGGTGTGAAATGGGAAAAGCTGGAGACGGCTATTGCCAAGAATATCTTTTCGTCGAGCAATTCGATATTGATATTTCTGTTCATCGGTGCAATTGCCGGCACATGGATGGTGAGCGGGGTGGTGCCTACGCTCATCTGCTACGGATTGCAGATATTGCATCCGTCGGTGTTCCTTGTATCGGCGTGCGTAATTTGTGCGGTAGTGAGCGTTGTAACCGGCAGTTCGTGGACAACGTGCGCAACCATAGGCGTTGCACTTATGGGTATAGGTTATTCCAACGGATTTCCCGAATGGTGGACGGCGGGAGCTGTTGTCTCAGGAGCCTATTTCGGCGACAAGATGTCGGCGCTGTCAGATACTACGGTGCTTGCGGCATCAACGGCAAAAGTGCCGCTTTTCTCCCACATACGTTACATGATGTATACCACTGTACCTACATTCGTGATAGCTTTGCTCATCTATACCGTTGCGGGGTTGTGCATATACGACAGCAACAGTGCCATTTCCAATGAACTTGTGGATGCTCTGCATGGAGTGTTCAACATTTCGCCGTGGTTGCTTGTTGTTCCGGCATTTACCTTTACACTCATTGCCAAGAAGGTGCCTGCGCTGTTGACGCTCTTCCTGTCGATGCTGGCTGCCTGCGTGGCAATGCTTATCTTTCAGCCGACGATTGTGGCAGGCATCGGTGGCAGCGAGGTGCTTGACTTTAAGTCGGCAGTAACAGGTGTGCTTACAAGCTGCTGTAATTCTACGGCAATAGAGACCGGGCACGATGTTCTCGACAGCCTTGTGGCTACAAGGGGAATGGCAGGTGCGCTCAATGTCATCTGGCTTGTGCTTACGGCGATGTGCTTCGGCGGAGTGATGGTGGGCAGCGGAATGATGGATGCAATCACTGCCACTCTGCTTAAGGGTGTAAATACGGCGACGAAGGCTGTGTCGGCAACGGTATTTTCGGGTTTGTTCTTCAACTGTTGCACCGGCGATCAGTTTATGTCGATAATCCTTGCGTGCGACCTCAACAAAGGTGGCTTCGACAGGTTGGGACTTGACCGTCGTCTGCTTAGCCGCTCAGCCGAGGATTCGGCAACCGTAACATCGGTGCTTATTCCGTGGAACACTTGCGGTGTTGTGCAGAGCATGGTGCTTGGTGTGCCTACGATGCTTTTTGCCCCTTTCTGTTTCTTTAATATCATAAGCCCGTTGATGAGTATTCTTGTGGCAAAATTGAATTACAAGATTCTGAAAGTAGATAAGAGTGTCGAGAAAGCAGACGAGGAATAAGAAACTGACTATCGGTAAATACAATGATGGGGCGACCAAATGTTATTCTGGTCGCCCCATTGTTTGTATCTCTATGGCGGTTATTTTTTCTTCATCTTATAAAATACCATTGCCATAATAACAACAGTCATTATTCCTCCGAGGATGTATGCGAGTGTGCGGTTTTCCATTCCGAACATCATGGGCGAAATGAAAATGTACGACGAGCAGACGTATGTCATAATCACGGCAGGAAGCATTGATATGATTGTGGGCTTTTCCTGTTTGGAAAGGTAGCTGGTGATGCACCACAGTGTGATTGCTGCAAGCGTCTGATTGGTCCATGCAAAGTAGCTCCAAATTGTCTGGAAGGGCAGGGCGAAGATGATGAAAAGCGCCAGTGCAAAGAGGGGTAACGATACGGCTATGCGCTTGATGATGGGCTTCTGCGATATTCCGAACATATCGGCTATTATCAGTCGTGCCGAGCGGAAGGCTGTGTCGCCCGATGTTATTGCGCAGGCAATAACACCGAAGATAACAAGGCCGGCGATAAAGCTGCCCAATGTGGTCTCTGAGATGATGTTCACAAGGGTTGCTGCGTTGCCGTTGTTCTCGGCTATGGCATTGTTCAATCCCTCTACACCGCCCCAGAATGCCATTGCAATTGCTGCCCATATAAGGGCTACAATACTCTCGGCTATCATTGCACCGTAGAAGATGGGACGAGCCTGTTTCTCTGATGTCATGCAGCGAGCCATCATCGGCGACTGAGTTGCATGGAATCCCGAAATCGCGCCACATGCGATGGTGGTGAAGAGCATGGGGATGATGGGGAATTTGTCTGCGTTGCTTATCTGATTTTTCAGTGATGTCAATTCGGGTATTATGTATGTGTCGCTATCGGTAAGCAAAACCACTAAAATGCCAAATGCCATAATCAACAGTGCCATTCCGAACAGGGGATACATGCGGCCTATTATTTTATCTATCGGCAACATTGTAGCCAGCATATAGTATATGGTTATTATTGAGAATACAATTATTGTCTCCCACGACATTGTGCCTATGGCTGTTCCTTCAAGTGCGGGAAGCGATATGTTGCTTGTGATAAGTGCAGCGGGCTGCGAAGTGAATACTGCGCCAACAAGCACCATGAGCAGTACGGTGAATACGCGCATGAATATCTTTGTGTTGTTGCCGAGGTACTTTCCGATAATTTCGGGAAGGCTCACTCCGTTGTTCTTCAATGAGATTACGCCGGCAATGTAGTCGTGCATTGCGCCCATGAATATGCCGCCGAGGGTTATCCACAGGAATGCGACAGGGCCGTAGGCTGCACCCAAGAGTGCGCCGAAGATGGGGCCGAGACCTGCGATGTTAAGCAATTGAATGAGAAAGGTCTTCCAACGGGGCATCGGTATGTAGTCGACGCCGTCGTACATGGTGGTTGCAGGGGTGGGGTTCTTTTCGTCAATTCCGCACACTTTGTCGAGATATTTTCCGTATGTGAAGTATGCGGTTATCAGTGCCGCGAGGCAGATTAAAAATGTAATCATAGGTATAGATGTTTATTCTTTTTATTATGGATGGCAAAGATAGTGCAAACGAGCGAGAAACATGAAGCTTGCTTCAATGTTTTTTACAGCGAGTGCCGCCAATCTTCGATGCTCAATCAAAGATAGTGCAAACGAGCGAGAAACATGAAGCTTGCTTCAATGTTTTTTGTAGCGGGTGCCGCCAATCTTCGATGCTCAATCAAAGATAGTGCAAACGAGCGAGAAACATGAAGCTTGCTTCGATGTTTTTTACAGCGAGTGCCGCCTTTCTTCGATTTGACATCGAAGATACAATAAAGAAATTAAACAAGAATGCTTCTTTAGTAGTTTTTAGAACTATTCATTTGCTTTATACAATATTATTGGTGTCCGGTAAATTTTTATTCTGCTTATGTTTTAAAGAAGGAGAGGGGTCTCGCGTAGTATGGTTTATTGTAGTACGATAGGTTAAGAACCCCCTCCGAACTTTTTTTAATTAAAAAAAGTTCTCATCCCCCTTTAAGAGGGACAGCTTTTTTAAGTTTCTTATTTTGAAGAGATTAGCGAAAGATATAAAAGCTAAAGATGTGTCCAAAGATTAGCCTCTTCAAGAGGAATGTAAATTTCTGAAGATTCTGTTATTACAGAAAAAGGAGACAATGGAACTGTTTAAATTTCCACTGTCTCCCGAAAGAT
This sequence comes from Bacteroidales bacterium, assembly GCA_015060835.1. Classification (GTDB taxonomy): domain Bacteria; phylum Bacteroidota; class Bacteroidia; order Bacteroidales; family Bacteroidaceae; genus HGM04593. The sequence goes on along the minus strand of SUXT01000054.1, from coordinate 6,820 downwards.
GAATGTTTATTGGATTGAATGTTGTATATTATCTTAACAGTAATTGCCACGGATTATAGACTGTCGCCGAAGTCCTTGCGGAATTTTTCGGCCAACTGCTCCTGCCAGTAGCCTTTCTCTTTCAGACGACCTGAGAAGAAACGGAGCACTGTCGGCTCTTCCACCCATTCGAGTCCGCCGATGAGGGTGCGGTTGTCCCAAAGCCATTTTACGCGGTCGGCAACATATTTCAACTGCGACAGTGTGTAGACGCGGCGGGGAACGGCAAGGCGCATAAGTTCAAGTTCGGAGTAAGGCTCGGTTCCGTCGGGGTTGCGCTGCTCTGAGAGTGTGCCTCGCTCCATGCCTCGGATACCTCCGGCAATGTAGAGTGCCGCTGCAACTGCTGCTGCGGGGTATTCGTTGTGGGGTAGTTCGGGGACAAAGGCGCCGGCATTCAGATGGCAACCCAATCCTCCGGCAGGGAGAACAACGGGCACTCCGTAGTCGTGGAGCTCTTTTGCAAGATAGTTGATAAATTCAGGGCCCTGATTTATGTATTCCATGTCGAGGCTCTCGTAAAGGCCCTGTGCCATAGCCTCCATCGAGCGTACATCCATACCTCCGTAGGTGAGGAAGCCTTCGTAGAGGGGAATGTACTCCATCATCATTTTTGTGTATTTTGCATCCTTGCTTGTGATTATACCTCCTTTGGCGAATCCAAGTTTGCGTGCCGAGAAGTATATAATGTCAAAGTGGTCGGCAAGCAGATGGTAGATTGACTTTATGTCCATATATTTGCAGCGTGCCTCGCGTGTCTTCATAAAGTAGACATTGTCCTGTAGCAGTGATGCGTCGAGTACGCTTATTATCTTGTTGTCGTGGCATATATCAGTTACGGCAAGCATATTTTCGAGCGATACAGGCTGACCTCCAATAAGATTGGTTCCAGCCTCCACGCGTACAAATGCTATGTTCTCCGCTCCCTTTTCGTTGATTGTTGCGCGGAGCTTGTCGAGGTCAAAATCGCCCTTGAAGGGATCGTCCGACTGGGGCAAAAGTCCTTTGTCGGCAATAATCTCCTCTACTGTTCCGCCCATGCGTGTGATGTGTGCCTTTGTGGTTGTAAAGTGGAAATTCATCAGTGCTGTCTGCCCGGGTTTTACAAGTGCAGACGAAAGGATATTCTCGCACGCGCGTCCCTGATGGGCAGGCAATACATTCTCTGTGCCAAAGACCTCTTTAACAGCCTCCTTTACTCTAGTGAATGTCTCGGAGCCTGCGTATGAATCGTCTGCACGCATGGCTGCTGCCATTTGCAGGTCGGTCATGCCATTGACGCCCGAATCGGTGAGCATATCCAGATAGATGTCGCGGTTCTGCAACAGGAAGGTGTTGTTGCCTGCTTCCTGTATTCTCTTTAGGCGTTCTTCCACGGGGAGAAGTGAGATTTTCTGAACCATACGCACTTTGTGCATTTCGAGTGGCACCTGATTTTGTGCCTGATAGAATTTTACTGCCATAATTTTATATATTTTATAATTGTATATTTTCTGTCTGCCGACGATGTTTTTTTCTCGTCGGGCGCAAATCTATTGTTAATCTGCAACAGGGTATGTACTCTTTTTACGGATAAAAATACCTTTTTTACTTTTTCGTTGAAAATATACCTATTTTAAATACCAATATTACAGATTCGTTTGAAAATACTGCTATATTTGTACCAAAATTACCTATAGATATGATAAGGAAAATAGAGAGCATAGAGGAATTGAACCGCTTTTTCGGTCAGCGCACTTATCATCCTCAGGTGAGTGTGTGCAATCTTGCCGATGCAGATGCTTCGCTCTTCGAACCTACTGAATATGGCATGTATTGTGTGGTGCTGATGGATGTCGATTTTGGCGAATTGCGTTTGCGTGGTTCGTGTATGCGCTATCAGGCGGGTACGGCTTTCACCATGAGACCGGGCCATGTGATGAGCATCACTCTCGATAGAAATGTGCGTCCTAAGGGCTGGATGCTGGCTTTCCGCCCCGATTTGATAATAAACACCGGGCTTGGAAGGGATTTTTATATGTTCAACTTCTTCGATTATGAGGTGTTCGAGGCATTGAAACTTTACGAGGGCGAGCGTCGAATCATGTCAAATTGCTTCAATACCATCCTTACTGAGTTGCGTGCGCCCGATGATGAGTTTACCGGGCACATGCTACGTTTGGGAATAGGACAGTTGCTGAGTTATTGTCGCAGATTTTACGACCGTCAGTTCGATACCAAGAAGGTTCGCGCATCGGAGCTTGTGCGTCAACTTGATTCTATGCTCGACAGTTATCTGGCTGATGGGAGTGAGTTGCCGCGCCGTTTCGGCCCGCCGAGTGTGTCGTGGTGCAGCGGGCAGTTCCATTTGTCGGCAAATTATTTCGGTGATGTTGTGAAGCACGAACTTGGAATAACTGCAAAGGAGTATATCCGCGACAAGATTATAGAAAAGGCGAAGTCCTTGCTTGTTGATGCGCAGTTGTCGGTAAATGTTGTTGCATCGCGCTTAGGGTTCAGTTATCCCAACCATTTTACCCGTTTTTTCAGTAATGCTACGGGGATGTCTCCGTCGGAGTTCCGTCAGAATTTGTAGAATCTCCATGTATATATAATTATTAGTGTCCGAACGTATTTAAGTCGTTTAAAATTCAATATTTAAGTAACTACAAGCCCCAATTCATTATTAAGACAAATTTAAGTCAATGATTGGAACTCCCTCGCCCTGCTAAGCCTCACAAGCTCGGCACTCCTTCTATATAACAAAATGCTAAACCGCTGTGCTATAGAGTTTTTCGTTAAGCATATTCAATATTCTTTTTTGTTATTTTCTATTCATTTTGAGGCGCCGCAATTCGCTACTTTGGAAAGCTAAAGCTTTCGTCGTCGCAAACATTGCTTATTACGCAATGTCCCTCTTCAAGAGGGAGAATATCATACATTAGTGATTTTCAAGAATTTACATTCCTCCTCTTGAAGAGGAGGTGGATTCAAAAACACCGTTTTTGAAGACGGAGGAGTTCAAAACATAAGCAGGATAAAAATTTACCGGACACCTATAATATATAATGACAATTGCGGCCATTCATTATTTCTTTTTGCAAGTGAATGGCCGCAATTGTTGTAAACAGAATGGAATATTACCTATTCTTCAGACTGTGAAGTTTCTCGCTATTATATATCCCTCCTATCATTGCCACTCCGCCAAAGCCCAGATTTTTCAGATAATCTATCTTGTCGAATGTTACGCCTCCGAGAGCTATGACTTTTTCATCTATTATACCCTCTGTTGCGGCCCTTTGCAGCTCCTCGTCGCTGAATGTCGAACGGTATCCGCTCTTGGAGATACTGTCGAAGATAGGGCTAAGAAAGAGATAGTCGTATTCTTCTTTATACCTTACGACCTCTTCAAACGAGTGGCACGAACGGCTTCTGATGCCATTGTATCCGTCGGGCAGGGCAGTGATGTTGCGGTTTATATGTATGCCTTTAAGAGAGAACTCAAAGTATAGTTCAGGGTAGTCGTGAACGACAATCTTCGCTCTCTGCTCTGCGGTCAATTCTGCCAACAGTTTGCGGCACTCCTCGATGCCGGATTCCGGCTTTCTGAGATGAACGGTGTCTATGCCCTTGTCGAGCAAACCTTTTATAATGTAGGCATCTTCATCGGTTACCTTTGGCGTTGTTATTGCAATGATTTTCATTTTCTCAGTTTTTCTATTATGAGGTCGGCAACCTTCTTGCCCGAAAGTAACATTCCGCCGAAGATGGGGCCCATGCGGGGAGTACCGCTTACGGCAGACGCTGCCATGCCGCAGACATAAAGACCGGGATATATCTCCTTTGTTCCGTTAACAACCTCCTCTTCGCCTGATATTACATCCAGCGAGCGCTCGCCTATCACATCGCCTGTGTCGGTTGCAAGGCGTATGCCGTTCTTGCGGGCTACGGTGCGGCACATTTCGCTATCGTGGCCGGTGCCGTCGATGACACATTTTGCCATAATATTGAGCGGGTCGACGTGCATGCCCTCTCTAAGTACAGGTGTCCAGTTTACTACAACACCGCTGACAACATTGTTCTTGAAAATGACATCCTCCACCGAGTAGCAGTTGAATATTGTTGCTCCGGCGTGCACAGCCTTGTAGAGCAGTGCCGAGGTGCTCTCTACTGAGTCCATCACATAGAGATTTTCGTTGTACTGTTCGTAGTTGATGTCAAACTCCTTTATTATGTGCAATGCCTCTTCCTGCACCACAATCTGGTTGAACATCATGGCGCCGCCCCACATACCGCCGCCGGGAGAGAGCTTTCTATCGAACTGCGCTACCTTCAGTCCCGCCTTTGCAAGATAGTAGGCTGCGACGATGCCCGACGGACCACCGCCAACGATGGCTACATCCAAGTCCAGATTTCTTTCCAACTTGTTGAAATAGGTACTGATAATACCTTGCGATACGTTTCTTTCAATCATAATCTTTAATTTTGATGGTTAATGGTTATTGTTAGTTGATTATCTTCGTTATTTCCAGCATTTCGTCTATCGGGTTAGCGGCATTCAGGATGCTGCCGCTTAGTGCTATTCCATCTATGCCGCAATCCAATAACGAGGGAATGTCCTCTTTGCAGATGCCGCCTATGGCAACAATGGGAACAATGATGTTATTCTCGCGCATTCTGTGTGTTATATCTCTGTATCCTTCGCAGCCGAGTGTAGGTGCAAGGTTTTTCTTTGTGGATGTGAAGCGGAACGGTCCGCAGCCGAAATAGTCGGGGCTGCCATTCCGCATATGATGCAGGATGTCCTCAAAAGTGTTTACTGTGCCGCCTATAATGAATTGTTCTCCAAGTATTTTTCGTGCCTCGGCAACGGGCATATCTTTCTTGCCCAAATGTACACCGTCTGCCTTTATCCGTTTTGCGAGCAGAACATTGTCGTCGATGATGAATGTAGCACCATATTTCCTGCACATCGCCTGAACGGTGATGGCTGTCTCCTCAAGCAGAGCCTCATCGGTATCCTTCATGCGGAGCTGCACCCATCGGCAACCGCCCTCCAATGCTATGCGTGCGGAGTCGATGTAGGAATACTCCTTGTTGTAATGTGTTATAAATTGCAATTTGTAATTATCCAATTTCATTGATTATCATTTTTAGGGGATTGAAACTATGATTGACCGGACCGAATCCGTTGCCGACAGATATGTCTGCGCCTGCACGTATGGCTTCAGTGATATATTTTTTAGCCTCTTCGATAGCATCTTCCATGCTGAGCCCTCGTGCCATATATGCTGTTATTGCGGCAGAGAGCGTGCATCCTGTGCCGTGGGTGTTTTTTGTAGCAATGGTTTCTGATGAGAAAGTGCGGGACAATATGCCGTTTGGCGATGCAGTGTAGAGTATATCAGTTTTTGTATCCCCATCTTCGTGCCCGCCTTTGAGCAGGATAGCCTTTGCACCATACTCCATCAGACGGCGTGCAGCGCACTCTTTCTCTTCTGCGGAGGAGAGGGACGTACCGGTAAGTGCCCTCATCTCAGGGAGATTGGGCGTAATGAGTGTGGATAAAGGTAAAAGTTCTTTTTTGAGAGTCTCCTCTGCTTCGAGCGACAGCAGACGGTGGCCGCTGGTTGATACTATTACAGGGTCGAGAACGATGTTGAGGGAGAATTTGCCAAGTGCTTCTGCCACTGCATGTACTATTTCTGCATTCGACAGCATGCCTATCTTTACAAACGAGGGGCGCAAATCTTCCACCACCGCCATAATCTGGTCGTAGACCATCTGCGGGGCAATTGCCAGCTGTGAGTGTACACCGATGGTATTTTGCGCAGTGATGGCCGTAATGGCTGTTGCACCATACACACCAAGAGCAGAAAATGTTTTTAGGTCGGCTTGTATCCCGGCTCCACCTGAAGAATCGGAACCGGCGATTGACAGTACAACCGGATAAGTTTTTTTTGATTTCATACCACTATTCTTAATATATTATGCTCAAAATAGTGGTACGGTTGTACCTGAAGAGGACTCCAAACTTCCAGCGTCAGCATTATCTGTACTGGTGCAATGTGTATAATCTCAGCCACGGCTGCCTATGGGCATTACCGGACACCACCATTCGAGTTCGGTTGCAAATATAGCACAAACGAGCGAGATAAACAAAGCTTGCTTTGTTATTTCGCAGCGAGTGCAGTTAATATTCGAGTTTTCTCAAATATAGCACAAACGAGCGAGATAAACAAAGCTTGCTTTGTTATTTCGCAGCGAGTGCAGTTAATATTCGAGTTTTCTCAAATATAGCACAAACGAGCGAAAAATATCAAGTTTACTTGAATATTTTTAATGATTATGCGATATTATACCTAAAAAGTACAACCCCATCCTTCAATGGATAAAAAACTATTCTAAAAAGCTCCTGCCCTTAAAGGGGACATTGCGTAATAAGCAATGTTTGCGACGACGAAAGCTTTAGCTTTCCAAAGTACCGAATTGCGGCGCCTCAAAATGAATAGAAAATAACAAAAAAGAACATTAAATATGCTTAACGAAAAACTCTATAGCACAGCGGTTTAGCATTTTGTTATATAGAAGGAGTGCCGAGCTTTGCGAGGCCAATCAAAAATGACAGTTTTTGAAGACGGAGGGGTTTTCCTCGCGTAGTATGGTTTATTGTAGTACGATGGGTTAAGAACCCCCTCCGAACTTTTTTCTCGGAAAAAAGGAAGACCTCACTTGCGTTCGGCACTCCTTTGGGAATATAAATATTCCGTCGTCGCAAGCAACGCTCCATTCCGCGTTGCCC
>SUXT01000053.1 GCA_015060835.1 Bacteroidales bacterium | reverse complement strand
GCTATTTCCATAAAATAAGAAAGAAAAGATGCCAAAAGTTGCGATTAAGCGAGCGCAATGTGAACTTGTTCACAAATTGCAAAGCGAGTGAAAGCAACTTCAATAACATTAAATAGACTCAAATAAGCCGAAATAACATCGCAAATATAGAAAAATTTTCCAATAAAATTCAAACAGCTTCTTAGGCCGATTGAATGTTGTTTATGTATGATCTGTAATGTTTTTTGTGCTAAAAAACAGTCGGCATAAGCAAAAATGGCATTTTTTTTTGAAAATATGCCCAATATATCGTATTTTTGCATTTCTATTCCAGAATAATACCTGAAAAAGGACTATTAAATTAATTTGCTATATGAATTTTACTTTGAAAGATCAGGACGCAACAAGCGCCCGTTTGGTGGTTAGCGTACAGGAAGCTGACTACACAACATTGGTTGAGAAAACACTCAAGAACATCCGTCAGAAGGCCTATATCCCCGGCTTCCGTCCCGGAATGGTACCCATGGGCTTGATTAAGAAACAGTATGGCACAGCAGTTAAGGCTGAAGAGATTAACAAACTGTTGCAGACAAAAATATTCGAGTACATCAGAGAGAACAACATTGATATATTGGGCGAGCCTCTTCCCGATGAGGAGCAGCAGAGCACACTCGACCTTGTAAACGGCAAGGACTTCGACTTCGAGTTCCGCATTGCGCTTGCACCCAAGTTCGACGCTACACTCACAAAGGCAGACAACATCGTATACTCAAAGATTGAGCCCACCGAAGAGATGATCGACGGACAGGCAAAGGCATACGCTCAGCGTTGCGGCGAGTACAAGCAGATGGAGTCATACGAGAGCGGTGATATGCTCAAAGGTGCACTCGTTGAGAACGTAGAGGGCGGCATCGATGTTAAAGAGGCTGTAATGATGCCCTCATACATGAAGAACGATGAGCAGAAGGCTCTCTTCGAAGGCAAGAAGGTTGGCGACACAATCACATTCAACCCCAACATCGCATTCGATGGTCATGCAGCAGAGCTCGCATCACTCTTTATGATTGAGAAGGACAAGGCAGCTGAGGTTAAGAGCGATTTCAACTTTACAATCAAGGAGGTTACACGTTTCGTTGCAAGCGAAATCAATCAGACAGTCTTCGATGCTGCTTACGGCAAGGATACAGTGAAGAGCGAAGAGGAGTTCCGTGCAAAAATCAAGGAGGAAATTGCATCACGCTTCGCAGTTGAGAGCGACTACAAACTTCTTCTCGATACACGCAGCTATCTTATGAACCGCATCGGCAAGCTCGAATACTCAGAGTCAATTCTCAAGGAACTTATGCTCGCAAACAAAGAGGATAAGGATGCAACAATCGATGATGAGACATTCCAGAAGAGCCTTGACGAACTTACATGGCACCTCATCAAGGAGCAGCTTGTAAAGAACGCAGGTATCAAAATCGAAGAGGCCGACATCCTCGAAGCTGCCAAAGATGCTACACGTGCACAGTTCGCACAGTACGGCATGGGTAATGTGCCCGACGAACTCCTTGAGAACTACGCTATGGAGCTTGTAAAGCAGGGTAAGTCAAAAGAGATGCTTGTCAACAGAGCTATCGATGTGAAGCTTATCGGCGCAATCAAGGAGGCTGCTACATTGAACGAAGAGTCAATTTCTGTTGAGGAATTCAACAAAAAGATAGCAGAAAACGATTAATATAAAGTACAACGCAAAGAAGGAACTGTTTGCTTTAAGCCGCGCTTAAAGCAAACAGTTCAAGTTATAAACCTGAACAGATAATTTTGAATATGATGAAAGATGACTTTAGGAAATTTGCAATCGGGCACCGCGGTATAAACAGTATGGTGTTTGATGATGTGATAAAAGCACAATCACAGTATCTGAATCCCTACATCCTCGAAGAGAGGCAGCTGAATGTAACTCAGATGGATGTGTTCTCGCGTTTGATGATGGATAGAATTATCTTTTTGGGTACACCCATCGACGATTACACAGCCAACACTCTGCAAGCGCAGTTGCTTTATCTTGACTCGGTTGACAGCGGAAAGGATATATCCATTTATATAAATTCTCCCGGCGGTTCAGTAAGCGCAGGACTCGGTATCTATGATACTATGCAGTACATAAACAGCGATGTTGCGACAATATGTACAGGTATGGCGGCAAGTATGGCTGCGGTGCTCCTTGTTGCAGGAGCCGAAGGTAAACGCTCGGCTCTCACCCACAGCCGCGTGATGATACACCAGCCGATGGGCGGAGCGCAAGGACAAGCAAGTGATATAGAAATCACAGCTCGCGAAATTCAGAAGTTGAAGAAGGAACTCTACACCATCATAGCCGACCATAGCCATCAGTCGTACGAAAAGGTATGGGCCGACAGCGACCGCGACTATTGGATGACCGCCGAAGAAGCACGCGAATATGGTATGATAGACAGAGTGCTTGTACGAAAAAAATAATCTATGGCAGAAAAAACCAAAAGAAGGTGTAGTTTTTGCGGCAGAAGCGAATCGGAAACCGGAGTGCTTATAGGCGGTATCAACGGCTATATATGTTGCAGTTGTGCCGAGCAGGCGCACGGGATTTTCCGCGAAGAGGGATTGGTTGAAAAATCCGACTTCGAACTGAAAGAGCTTCCTAAACCGCAGGAGATAAAAGCCTTCCTCGACAACTACGTGATAGGGCAGGACGAGGCCAAGAAAGTGCTTTCGGTCTCTGTTTACAACCACTACAAGCGTCTTATGCAGGCTGATAGTGGCGACGAGGTGGAGATTGAAAAGAGCAATATAATCATGGTGGGCAGCACCGGTACGGGTAAGACGCTTCTCGCCCGCACCATCGCCCGTTTGCTCAAAGTACCTTTTACCATAGTAGATGCAACGGTGCTGACCGAAGCGGGCTATGTAGGTGAAGATATTGAAAGCCTTCTCACCCGTCTCCTTCAAGTGTGCGACTACAAAGTGGAAGAGGCTGAAAGGGGTATAGTATTCATCGATGAGATTGACAAGATTGCCCGTAAAGGCGACAATCCCTCAATCACCCGCGATGTCAGCGGTGAAGGCGTGCAACAGGGCCTGCTGAAACTGCTCGAAGGCTCAGTAGTTAACGTGCCGCCACAAGGTGGCCGCAAGCATCCCGAACAGAAGATGATACCGGTAAATACCCGTAACATCCTCTTTATTTGCGGCGGCGCATTCGACGGTATTGAACGTAAGATAGCCCAACGTATGAACACTCACGTTGTAGGCTACAATTCGGTACTCAATACACAGGATATAGACAAGGAGAATATAATGAAGTACATTCTTCCGCAGGATCTCCGTTCCTTTGGTCTTATCCCCGAAATTATCGGCCGTCTTCCGGTACTCACACACCTGAAGCCTCTCGACCGCACAGCGCTCCGCAATATTCTCACCGAGCCCAAGAACTCCATAATAAAACAATACATGAAACTTATGGAGATGGATGGTGTGAAATTGACATTCGACGATGATGTTCTCGAATATATTGTAGACACAGCTCTCGAATACAAATTGGGTGCACGCGGACTCAGATCTATTGTAGAGTCAATAATGGTAGATAAAATGTTCGAAATTCCTTCGGATGGTACAACGGAATGCCGCATAACAAAAGAGTATGCCATGCAGCAACTCTCAAAAAATGCACTTACCACCCTTGCATCGGAACAATAAACAAAATCAGCCAAAGATGCCCTGTCGGTTGCCCGACAGGGCATCTTTGCAAATAATAACGCTGCTTTTATGAAAAAGAATTAAGTTTTTTATGGGTGTAGGCAAAAATATGTTCGGAAAAATTTGCTCCATTCAATAGTTGTTTTATAACTTTGTTATCCAAATATTGCCATATATAGCGAAATGACAAAAAAGTATAATTTGACAGAAATTCTTAAGAAGAATTTCGGTTTCGACACATTTAAAGGGGATCAGGAAGCCGTAATCAAGAATCTGCTTGACGGTAATGATACTTTTGTGCTTATGCCAACAGGTGGCGGCAAGTCTTTGTGCTACCAGTTGCCGTCATTGATTATGGATGGAACAGCAATAGTAATCTCCCCGCTGATAGCCTTGATGAAAAATCAAGTGGACGCTATAAGGAATCTGAATGAGGTGGACGGAGTAGCCCATTTCCTCAACTCATCGTTGACTAAGCAGGCGATAGAGGGGGTAAAGGCCGATGTCCTTTCCGGCAAGACCAAACTGCTTTATGTTGCCCCTGAATCCTTGACGAAAGAGGATAATGTGGACTTCTTCAAGTCGATAAAAATATCATTCTATGCGATAGACGAGGCGCATTGTATCTCGGAATGGGGACACGACTTCCGCCCTGAGTACCGTCGCATACGTCCTATAATAAACGAAATAGGCCCGGCGCCTATAATAGCCCTTACGGCCACAGCCACCACAAAGGTGCGCGACGACATAAAGAAGAGCCTCGGCATACAGAAAGCTAAGGACTTCAAATCCTCGTTTAACCGTCCCAACCTCTATTACGAGGTGCGTCCCAAGACAAAGAACATAGACAAGGATATTATAAAGTTCATTAAGAGCAATCCCGGAAAATCGGGTATCATATACTGCCTGAGCCGCAAGAAGGTAGAGGAACTTGCCGAGATTCTTCAGGCAAACGATATAGCGGCAAAACCATATCATGCAGGAATGGATTCGGCCATGAGGTCGCAAACCCAGGACGACTTCATTATGGAGAAGATAGATGTTATTGTAGCCACGATAGCATTCGGAATGGGTATCGACAAGCCTGATGTAAGATATGTGATACACTACGAAATCCCCAAAAGTCTCGAAGGTTATTATCAGGAGACAGGCCGTGCCGGCAGAGACGGAGGCGAGGGACAATGTATCGCATTCTACAACAATAAAGACCTTCAGAAACTCGAAAAATTCCTCGAAGGAAAGCCTTTGGCCGAACAGGATATCGGTCGTCAGTTGCTTAAGGAGACAACAGCATATGCCGAATCGTCAGTATGCCGCCGCAAGCTGTTGTTGCATTACTTCGGCGAGACATACGAGGTAGAGAACTGCGGAAACTGCGACAACTGTCTCAATCCCAAAAAGCAGATAGAGGCGCAGGATATGCTGGTATTGCTTCTTGAGGCGATAATAGCTCTTAAAGAGAATTTCAAAGCAGAATATGTGATTGATGTTCTTGTCGGTAAAGAGACGAATGATGTCCTCTCTCATAAGCACGAAGAACTTGAATGTTTTGGCAGTGGTTCGGATGACGATGTGAAACGTTGGAATGCTGTAATACGCCAGGCCTTGATAGCCGGTTATATAAACAAGGATGTCGAGAACTACGGACTTTTGAAGATAACCGATGCCGGAAAGGCGTTCCTGGATAATCCTGTATCGTTCAAGATAGTCGAGGATAAGGACTTTGACGAAGAAGAGGTGGTAATGCGCGGTGGAGGTACCTTTGCGGTAGACCCCGAACTCTACGCGATGCTCAAGAACCTGCGCAAGAAGATAGCCAAGCAGTTGGAACTTCCCCCCTATGTGATTTTCCAGGATCCCTCGCTCGAAGCAATGGCAACAACCTATCCTATAAAGATAGAAGAGTTGCAGAATATCACAGGCGTAGGCGCCGGAAAGGCCAAAAGGTATGGCGAAGAGTTCTGTGCCCTCATCAAGCGTCACTGCGAGGAGAACGAAATTGAGCGTCCCGATGATTTTCGTGTACGCACCGTGGTCAACAAGTCCAAGTTAAAGGTCAGCATCATACAGGCAATCGACCGTAAAGTGGCACTCGACGACCTTGCAATAAGCAAAGGTGTGGAATTCGAAGAACTGCTCGACGAATTGGAATCAATCGTATATTCAGGCACCAAACTGAACATAGACTACTTCCTCGAAGAGATAATGGACGAAGAGAATGTCGATGAAATATACTCATATTTCAAAAGCTCCGACACCGATAATCTCGACGATGCGATGAGCGAGCTTGGCGCAGAATACAGCGAAGAAGAGGTACGCCTCGTACGTGTTAAATTTATATCAGAAATGGCAAACTAAAAATATATCTTATGAATTTTATTACAGACAAAATCGTGATGGACGGTCTCACATTTGACGACCTTTTACTTGTCCCTGCATACTCAGAGGTACTTCCCAAGGATGTAAGCTTGAAAACCAAATTTTCCAAGAACATAACCTTGAATGTCCCCTTTGTTACAGCGGCAATGGATACCGTAACTGAAGCAAAAATGGCGATAGCAATTGCGCGCGAAGGAGGTATCGGAGTTATTCATAAGAATATGTCAATCGAGGAGCAGGCTCATCAGGTAGCAATCGTTAAGCGTGCAGAGAACGGTATGATATACGACCCTGTAACAATCTCTGTGAACGCAGTTGTGAAGGATGCCCTTGATCTTATGTCAGAATACCACATCGGCGGAATTCCCGTAGTTGACGACGACAGAAAACTGGTCGGCATTGTAACCAACCGCGACCTCCGTTTCGAGTCTTGCATGGAGCGTCCCGTCAAGGAGGTTATGACAAGCGAGAATCTTGTCGTAACAACCCAGCAGACCGACATGGAGCTTGCAACAAAGATTCTTCAGGAGAACAAAATCGAAAAACTTCCTGTGGTAGATGCAAACGGTAAACTCGTAGGCCTTATCACTTACAAGGATATAACAAAGGCACAGGATAAACCTATGGCTTGCAAGGATAGCAAAGGTCGTCTGCGCGTAGCTGCCGGTGTTGGCGTTACACAGGATGCCATGAAGCGCATCGCGGCACTCGTTGAGGCAGGTGTCGATGCAATCATCATCGACACAGCACATGGTCACTCGGCAGGCGTTGTGCAGAAGCTGAAAGAGGCAAAGGCTGCATATCCCAACCTTGATATCGTTGTAGGTAACGTAGCTACAGGCGAAGCGGCAAAGATGCTTGCAGAGGCAGGAGCCGATGCAGTAAAGGTAGGTATCGGTCCGGGTTCTATCTGTACCACACGTGTGGTAGCCGGTGTAGGTGTACCTCAGCTTTCAGCTATCTATGATGTTGCAAAGGCATTGGAAGGCACCGGAGTACCTCTTATTGCCGACGGCGGTCTGCGCTATTCAGGCGATATTGTAAAGGCACTTGCAGCCGGAGGATACTCAGTGATGATAGGTTCGCTTGTGGCAGGAACAGAAGAGTCTCCCGGCGACACAATCATCTTCAACGGACGTAAATTCAAGTCATACCGTGGTATGGGCTCGCTCGAAGCGATGGAAAACGGTTCGAAGGACAGATACTTCCAGGCAGATCAGGCTGACAAGAAGAAACTTGTTCCCGAAGGTATCGCTGCCCGTGTGCCTTATAAAGGAACATTGTTCGAAGTAATCTATCAGCTTGCCGGAGGCTTGCGCTCAGGAATGGGCTACTGCGGAGCACCCGATATTGAGCGTCTGCACGATGCGAAATTCGTCAGAATCACCAATGCCGGTGTACTCGAAAGCCATCCTCACGACGTAGCAATAACCAGTGAAGCACCCAACTACAGCCGTCCCGAATAATTCGGGACGACTTGAGGAAGGTTCTATCAATTAGTAATTTTAATTTTTGCAGGTGAGTTCTGTTTCGGCAGCTTTGTCAGTTTGACCTAATTTATAGAACCTCCCTTCTAAATATTTTGACAATATGAAAAGACAGACACTCTTTGCTCTTATGCTTCTTGCGGCAAGTACAATGCAGGCCCAAGTAAAAGATCCGATAATAATGAAAGTAGGCGATACAGAAGTAACAAAATCGGAATTCGAGTACGCCCTGAACAAAAACAACGCAGCAACGGGGCGTGATGCAAAAGCAGCCAAAGAGTATCTGCCGATGTATATTGACTTCAAACTGAAAGTAGAAGAGGCAAAGACACAGCGTCTCGACACCCTTTCATCCTACATCGAAGAGTATCGTGCAGGTAGAGCACGTCAGGCCGAAGACTATCTCATAGACAAGGAGTATCTTGAGCGCGAAGCACATAAACTCTATGCCAAAGATTCTGCGACTGTGGGACGCGACGGTTTCCTGCGTGTGTCGCACATCATGTTCCCCTTGCGTCAGGATGCTTCGGCCGAAACTGTTGCACAAACAAAGGCAAAAGCAGATTCTGCCTACCAGATGCTCAATGCAGGCATGGACTACGCCGCAGTAGCCAAGCGTTACATGGGCATGGCACCCGACACTTTCGAAATATTGCGCGGACAGGCCTTCAAGGAGTTCGAAGATGCTGCATATAACTTGCGTAACGGCGGATTCACTCCTCCTGTGATGTCCCCCGCAGGACTGCACATAATCAAACGAATCTCGCAACGTCCTTTCGGAACATACAAAGAGTATCGTTCCAATATACTCGCCATCCTCGAAAAACGTAACATAAAACAGGTGGCACGCTATCGCTTGGGATACCAATTGGCCAGGAATATGGCTCCCGGTACCACACCCGAGGAGGCACTCGCACGCGAGGACAGTCTGCTCGATACAAAGTACCCCGAATTCGGCAATCTCATGCGTGAATATCGCGACGGTCTGCTCTTCTTTGAAATAAGCAACCGTGAGGTGTGGCAAAAGGCCGCTGCTGATGAAAAGGGGCTTGAAAAATTCTACAAGAAGAACAAGAAAAAATACAAATTCGATGCGCCCCGTTTCCGTGGAGCGGTAATCTATGCCAATAGCGAAGAGGATATGCTGTTGGCTAAAAAACTGCTTGAAGATGCTGCCATCGACGAATATAAGAGCATCGTAGAAAAGAATTTTACAAAAGACTCCGTATGCACGATACGCCTCGAAGCCGGTGTCTTCCCCATTGGCGAGAACGGTTGGGTAGATAAAGAGGTCTTCGGTCAAGGCAAAGGCGGCAAACTCAGACGCGGCTACAAGATGGCAGGCACCGTTGGCACGATACTTAAGAAAAAGCCCGAAAGTTATAAGGATGTAAAAGGTGCAGTAGTCAGCGACTATCAGCAATACCTCGAAAAAGAGTGGGTAAAGCAGTTGCGTGAGAAATACAAGGTTGAAGTATATGAAGATGTTTTAAAAACGGTTAATAAAAAGAGATAATACTTTGCAAACCATTATCTTTGCAGGCATGAAACATCCCCGTACACCATATATGTTGTCAATAATGTTGGCGGTCGTTGCATTTTTAATCTCATGCAGCGACTCGGTTGATCATGGAGGAAAAACACCTCTTGTCTCAGCCGGCAACGAATATCTCTACAAAGAAGATGTAGAACAACTCCTTGCACTCAACTACACAATAGAGGACAGCGCGGCATTTGTCGACAAGTATATAAGGCAGTGGCTCGAAGATGCGCTCCTTTACGATCGCGCCAAGCGCAATGTCTCTTCAAATAAAGAGATATCACGACTTTTAGAAAACTATAAAAAATCACTTCTTCTGAACATATATCAGGAACGTCTCGTCGACCAACAGCTCGATAAGGAGATTACCCCCGAGGAGATAGCTTCATTCTACGATGCCAACAAGACAATGTTCAAGGTCGAGGAACCCATGCTCAAAGGTCTCATGCTTAAGGTTTCCCAAAAGGCCCCCAAACTCGACGCTGTCCGCAAATGGTGCAAGAGCGCCGAACCCGATGAACTTGAAAAGTACACTCTCACCAACGCACAGATATATGAGTACTTCCGTGAAACATGGATGCCCTTGTCGGCGTTAGCCTCCAAACTCTCGTTTACCGAGAAAGAACTTAAAGAGAAAATATCTACGCAGGGCATGACAGAGTTTAAAGATACCGCATCGATCTACATAATAAACATAAACGATTATCTGCCCGTAGGCAGTATAAAACCCCTTGACCTTGCCGAGGGAGAAATTAAGGAACTTCTTGTAAACTCCCGAAAGGCAGAATTCCTGCAAAAGACAAAGCAGAATCTTTACAACGAAGCAATACAGAACGGAGATATAAAATTCTGGAGCATGGATGCAGACTCCACTGAAAATAAACAAACGCCACAAAATGAATGTAAATAAAATACTGAGCAAAATATTGCTGCTTACACTTTGCAGCTTCAATATAGCAATCCTTCCCGCGCAGGATAATGTCATCGACCGCGTCGAATGGGTGGTTGGCGACAAGGCCATTCTGCGTTCCGATATTGAATCGGCAATAGACTTCTGGGTAGAGCAGGATCGCCGCTTCGAAGGCGACCCTTACTGTGTGGTAGGTGAAGACCTTGCCGTGCAGCAACTCTTTATCCACCAGGCAGGCATCGACAGCATAGAGGTAGGAGAGATGGATGTAATGCGTCAGGTAGATGCACAGATGGAACGTTCGCTTGCAAGAGCCGGCTCGAAAGAGAAACTTGAAGAGTATCTCGAAATGTCCACAACAAGCATCCGCGAAATGTATTACGAATTCTTCAAGAACCGTATGCTCACCGAAAAGGTACGAGGCAAAATTATCGGCAATCAGAATATCTCCCCCGCCCAAGTACGCAAATTCTATAAAAATCTGCCCGAAGACAGCATTCCCTATATGCCTATGCAGGTAGAGGTGCAGATAATAACCCAAAAGCCCGAAACAGAAATTGAAGAGATTGAGCGTATAAAAAGCGAGTTGCGTGAATATGCCGAGCGCGTAAACAACGGCGAAGCATCATTCTCGACTTTGGCACTTCTCTATTCTGAGGATAAAGGCTCTGCGCGTATGGGCGGTGAACTTAGCTTCCTCGGACGCGGACAGTTGGCTCCTGAATTTGCTGCGGTGGCCTTCAATCTCACCGACCCAAACAAGGTCTCAAAGATTGTGGAGACTGAATTCGGCTACCACATAATACAGCTCATCGAAAAGAGAGGCGACCGTATAAAAGTGCGTCACATTCTGCGCAAGCCCCAGGTGTCCGAAAAAAGCATCACCCGCATGATGGCCCGCCTCGACTCGATAAAAGAAGATATAGACAGTGCACGATTCACATTCGAAGAGGGAGCCGCCGTAATCTCCCATGACAAGGATACGCGCAACAACAACGGAGTGATGTTCTTCAACCGCGAGGAAGACGGAACTACAAGTTCCAAATTCCGTCTGCAAGACCTACCCGTTGAAATAGCTTCCGTGGTAGAAGGTATGAAGGTGGGCGAAGTCTCCAAGCCCTTTGTTATGGAACGCGACAATGGTACCACCGTTTGTGCCATCGTCAAGCTCAAAAGCCGCACCGAGAGCCACAAGGCCAATATGCGCGACGACTACGAATATCTTAAAGAACTCTATGCCGGTAAGATGGGCGAAGAGAAGGTAATGCGCTGGATAAAGGAGAAACAGAAAACCACCTTCGTGCGCATAAACCGTGAGTACCGCAACTCCAAGTTCGTCTACCCCGACTGGAATTTCTATGATGCAGAGTAATAAACTGTAACCCCACACCTGTTGAAAAATATAGTATCCATAATAGCCATACTGCTCGTTGCGTTTGTTGCACAAGCACAAACCGCAAACGATACATTGCCTGCCGCAACGCAATCAACCGATACTGCGGTTGTAAATAAAAGCTATGTGCATCTGCTGCATGCCGATGTAACCAAGTACGACAAGAAGAACAATCCCGACGCATGGGTGCTTGTAGGCGAAGTGGCCTTCCGTCACGACAGCATGTATATGTACTGCGACAGCGCCTATTTCTACAACCGCAAGAATGCCCTCAAAGCCTTCGGTAATGTCCGTATGGAACAGGGCGACACCCTTTTCCTCTACGGCGACTACCTCGACTACGATGGCGATGCCAATCTTGCAAGAGTGCGTGGCAATGTGCGTCTCGAAGACAAAGCCTCAACCCTCGAAACCGATAGTCTCGATTACAACCGCACCCTCAATCTCGGCTACTACTTCGATGGAGGTACGCTATACGATGAGCAAAGCACCCTCGACTCCAAATGGGGCGAATACAATACCGCTACCAAAGAGGCCATCTTCCGCGACGAGGTCAACCTGATGAACCCTCAGTTCTATATGGACTCCGACACACTGCACTACAATACAGGCACAAGCATCGCCAAGATAGTAGGCCCCACCCGCATACGCAGTGCTGCCAACAGGATATACTCTGAACTCGGATATTATAACACCCGCAACCGTCAGGCAACGCTGCTCAATCGCTCCACCGTCAAGAACGGTCACCGCACAATCACAGCAGATACCCTTTTCAGCGACGAGATAAGCGGCATCAGTAAAGCCCTTGGAAATATATTGCTCACAGACAATGTAAACAAGAATATCCTCAGTGGCGAATACGGCTATTTCGATAACCTCCGCGATTCTCTGTACATAACAGATATGGCACTTGCCATCGACTACTCGCAGGGCGATTCCCTTTATCTGCACGCCGACACAATATGGATGGTAACTCAGAATCCCGACACCGACAGTCTCTACCGTCAGATAAGGGCGTATAATAAGGTGCGCGCTTTCCGTAAGGATATACAGGCAGTGTGCGACTCCCTCATATTCGATTCTCGCGACTCCTGCATGACTATGTACAAGGATCCGATACTTTGGAACAACGGTCAGCAACTTGTGGGTGAAGAGATAAAATTGTATATGGACAGCAACTCCATCGATTGGGTGCATGTGATAAATCAGACACTCTATGCCGAAAAGGTCGATTCCACCGAATACAATCAGATAAACGGTAAAGAGATGAAGTTTATCTTCAAGGATAAGAAACTGCACGAGATGCAGGTAATAGGCAGTGTGCACATAATATACTTTCCGCTTGACGATGACAGCACCATGATAGGTATGAACACCACCATGGCAGGTAAGCTGATAGGAACCATGAAAGATGGCAAAGTACACAAACTTGTCATTCCCACAAAATCGAGCGGCGTGCTCTATCCGATGACACAGATACCACCTAAAGCACGATACCTCGACAACTTTGTATGGTTCGACTATGTGCGTCCCATCAGTAAGGAAGATGTCTTCTATTGGCGAGGAAAACGCAAGGGCGAAGAACTTAAGAAAATCAAGCGAGGCTCTGTGCCTCTGCCTACCCTCGACCGCTTCAACAAGAAAGAGCAGGGTAAGTAACAGTAACTCTAAGAACCACACAAATACGACAATATATGGGATATTTCAAGATGCCGTCGCCGCGCCGATTCAATCATACGTATATATATGTGGACGAGCGTAAGGAAAAATTGCAGAAGATAGAGGAAAAAGCCAAACGCGACTTAGGGTTGCTCCCTCCCGAAGAGGGTAGCTACGAAGAGCGCATACGCGGAGCTTTCGTCGATGAAACGACTCATCTCAAGCGTCGCAAGGAGAATGGCACCCGCCTTTCAACAAAGGCCATAATCCTGGCACTTGCGGCAGCAATCTTCCTGTTGCATTATCTGCTCACAGGCCAATGGACATTCTGAAAGAATTTCTGTCTGGCAATGTTGGAAAATAGCCCTGAAAAGGCTCAATAGAACAGAAAAACTCCCTTAACCAATGAAAGATGTAATATCCTTGCTTCCCGATTCGGTAGCCAATCAAATAGCAGCAGGAGAGGTTGTGCAGCGCCCTGCCTCTGTCGTCAAGGAACTTATGGAGAATGCCATAGATGCAGGCGCTACCAAAGTGAGAGTGCTTGTAGTTGATGGCGGCCGCACTTCTATTCAAGTGATAGACAACGGCATGGGTATGTCCGAAACAGATGCCCGTCTCGCCTTTGAGCGCCATGCAACCTCCAAGATAAAGAAAGCCGAGGATCTCTTTGCGTTGACAACCATGGGTTTCCGTGGCGAAGCGCTTGCCTCAATTTCGGCAGTGGCGCAGGTGGAGCTTGTAACCCGCCGTGCTGATGACGAATTGGGTACGAAAGTGGTTATCTCTGGTTCAAGACTCGAAGAGCAGGAGCCTGTTGCGGCTCCCATAGGCAGCAATTTCAAGATAAAGAATCTCTTCTTCAATATCCCTGCCCGCCGCAAATTCCTCAAAAGCACACAAACGGAACTCAATAATATTGTCACGGAATTCGAGCGCGTGGCACTTGTGAACTGCGGTGTAGAACTTTCGCTCTCTCATAACGATACAGAGATAATAGCCCTCCCCGCATCCACATTCCGCCAGAGAATATGCAACCTCTTCGGCAAAAAGATAAACTCACAGTTGATAGAGGTCTCTGTGAAGAGCACCATGATAAATATATCCGGCTTTGTAGGTACCCCCGAAAGTTCCCGTAAGAAGGGTGCTCTCCAATACTTTTTTGCAAACGGCAGATATATGCGCCACCCTTACTTTGCAAAGGCCATTTCTGAGGCATACGCACAGTTGATACCCCTAGGCGATTCTGTTCCGTTCTTCTTGTGTCTCGATGTGGAGCCCGAAAGGATAGATGTCAACATTCACCCGACAAAGACCGAAATAAAATTCGAGGACGAGCAGAATATCTGGAAGATAATCTCCGCAGCAGTGCGCGAGTCGCTTGGCCGTTTCAACGCTATGCCCGGTCTCGACTTTGAAATGGGCGATCTTCCCGAACTTCCTGAAATCCCCATATACGAGGGAGGCGATGTTGCTATGGTCGAAGCTCCCAAAATATCCTACAACCCCGATTACAATCCCTTCAAAAGCCATACTTCGCAGGAGTATATCCGCCACGAAATGCCGTGGGAAACCCTCTATGAAGGGCTGAAGCCCGATGTACCCTATGAGACCGGCCCTGCCAAGCCTATTGGCGAAGAACCTGTCGGGGCGTCAGAATCAGCTACTGCCGTATACGCATCCGAAGTGGGGGATTACCAACCTATCTGTCAATATAAAGGACAATATATTTTGGTGTCCGTACCTTCAGGCTTAATGTGGATACATCAGCGCCGTGCCCATATAAGAGTCTTGTATGATGCATACCGCAAGCAACTTGACGAAAAGAAGGGCTGCACACAACGTGTGCTTTTCCCCGAGCAGATAACCCTCTCGGTAGCAGAAGGCCTGGCATTGGACGGAATAATGGATGAGCTTGCATATTTAGGCTTCGAAATATCCTCGCTTGGCGGAGCAAGCTATGCTGTACAGGGAATACCGGCAGGAATAGACGGGCTCAATCCCACTTCGCTGCTCTGCGATATTCTACATTCAGTTATGGAATGTACCTCTGATGTTGGCGAGAAACTGTATGATCGACTTGCTATTGCTATGGCACGTCAGGTGGCGATAGTTCCCGGGCAGATACTCACCGGCGAAGAGATTCAGGCATTGGTAAGCAACCTCTTCAATTGTAAGATGAATGCACGTACTCCGGATGGTAAAACCATTGTGTATGTAGAAACAGATACAGAAATCGCGCGTTTCTTCTCAAAATAGGGGTTAAATAATGTTAACAACTGTGGCTTTGTGTTTCAAAATCATATGTTTCTAAATGATTTTTTTATAAATTTGCACAACTGAAAATGTTTTTTTAGGGGAGTTGGGCGCTCGGCGTTTTCCCTTATGCATTGAAAAACAATTTCAGGCAAGCAGTGTTTATAGTTGCGGAGTATATTCTCTGCAAATGTTTACAAAGAATATTTTAGTGTCTAATTAATACAAACAGTATGAGAAAAATTATGATGGCGCTGGCTTTTGCCGGCATTGCAATGGTCTCTTTTGCACAGGAGGCTGTTACCAGCGAGGTTGTAGTTCCTACTCTCAAGAAGAGTGTAATTACAAACAGTTTTTGGAGCAATTGGTTCCTGAGTGTTAACGGCGGTTATCAGTTGTTCAATGGCGTAAAGACCAACGGCGAGAGCATGTTCGATCACGGAACACCCGCAATCTCTGCATACGTTGGTAAGTGGCATACACCCGGCTTCGGTTGGAGAGTAGCTTACAACGGTTTCCAGGTTAAACCCCTTGAGGATGCCGACAAGAGCAGCTTCTACAATGTACACGCTGACGCTATGTTCAACCTCAGCAACCTCTTCTTCGGTTACAACGAGAAGCGTATTTGGAACTTCATTCCTTACATGGGTCTTGGTTACGGCGCAAACTTGGATGTTGACGGTGTAGGTGGCAATGGTAATAAAGGTTCTTTGACAGCAAATGCAGGTATCTTGAACACATTCCGCGTAGCTAAACATTGGGCTATCAACCTCGAACTCTCTGCAACAGCTGCTTGCAACGGTTTCGGTGGCATCGAGGCTCCCCGCAACGGTTACGACATGATTTTTGCTGCAACAGCCGGTGTTACTTATAAGTTCAACAAGACAGGATGGCAGAATACTCCCGACGTAGACGCAATCACAGCTGCTAATGCTGCTGCTCTTGCTGCTCTCGCTGCACAGTTGCAGGCTAAGGAGTCTGAGAACTCTCAGTTGAAGTCTCAGCTCGCTGCTGCTAAGGCTGCGTTGGCTAAGTGCCAGAACGCTCCCAAGGATGTTGAGATGTTTGATGCTGCTCAGTCAGTATTCTTCTCAATCAACTCTTCTAAGATCGAGTCTAAGAAGGAGATTCTCAACCTCAAGGCTTTGGCTGCTGCAGCTAAGGAGACAGGTGTGAAACTCACAGTTACAGGTTATGCTGATAGCGCAACAGGTTCTGCAACATACAACCAGACATTGTCTGAGGCTCGTGCTAAGGCAGTTGCTGCTAAGCTCGTAGAAATGGGTGTTCCCGAAAGCCAGCTTATCGTATCAGGTAAGGGTGGTGTTGACACAGAGAGCCCCATCCAGTTGAACCGTCGCGTAATCATCGCTCCCGCGAAGTAATAGCGAAAATAGTTTGACTATATAAAAATGAGCGCCTCTTGCGGGGCGCTCATTTTTTTCGTGTATGTGTGTTCTTGTCGCTTCTTGATTTATATAAAATGATTATCAAATATATTACCTAAAATGCAACGTTGCATTGCAATGTCGGTGGAAATAAGTAACTTGAAAAGTTGTCCCACTTTAAGCTAATCTTTGGACACATCTTTCAGTTTTTATATTTTGCTAATCTCTTCA
>SUXT01000052.1 GCA_015060835.1 Bacteroidales bacterium | reverse complement strand
GTCATACTTCAGAAGCGAACCCTCCTTCTTATACACATGCTTGTAGTAGTGTGTAAGACTGTAGAGAAGCATCTCCTTTATCTCACTACCCTTCATCTTCACAGTGTAGAGCTTTCCGCCTACGGGGAAGAAACGGCGTATATCGTTTATTGAAATGTTACCGCCCGCGAAGCCTGTCTCTATCGTGTAGGGGTGAGCAACAGAAAGGTCGGCACCACTATATTTCAACTGCATCTTGTGCACAAGGTCAACGTAAGCCGATGAACCGAAAAGCGCATCCACAGCTTTAACCTCGCCCTTTACAGCAGCAACAGGAGTAGCCAAAGCCTTGCCCATTTCTGTTGTACGGGGACGCAACGCAGCCGAATACTCCTTGTCGGCTGCGCGTGTAAGCATAGACTTGATATCTACAGCCACACTCTTGTTCTCCAATCCGTTCTTGCCACGCTCACCAATGATATTTATCTCAACGACATACATTCCGCGACGACCGGGAGACGCAAGAGTAACCTTTTTGCCATCGATGCTCTCCACTTCTCTTTCGCGGCGCAATCCGTCGTGTCCGCACACTACAGCATCGAAGCCTGCAACGTTGCGCACGATTGTCTGACCGATATTCTCGCGCAGATTGTTGCGCTTGGTAACAGACGATGCACCTGTATGGAAAAGACCAATTACAATGTCGGGATTCTCGTTCTTCTTTATAACCTCTATCCACTCTCTTGCAGCAGACTCGGCATCGGCAATCTTTATACCCATGCTCTCCATCATGGAAGCACTGATATATTTATCAACTCCCTCTGTGATAAGTCCGAGGAAAGCAATCTTCACTCCGTTACGCTCAACAACAGCATAAGGTTTATAGAGAGGCTTGCCGCTTTTAGCATCAAGCAGGTTGGCACATACAGCCGCGCCCTTCATCGATTTCACATGACGCTGAAGAAGTTCGCTGCCGGTAGAAAGATCACCCTCGCCTATCGAGTAAACCTCGCAACCGAGTCTGTTCATAGCCTCGGCAACAATGGTAGTCTCACTCTTGTCTATGCTCTTCATATAGTAGTTCAAAGGCCATCCGGCAAGAGCATCACCATTATCCACATAGATTACATTCTGCTCGCCACACTCCTTTTTCAAGTCGTTGAGGTACGAAGAGATAGCCGCACCGCCTCCGCGAGCTTCAGTCAAAAACTTGTAGTCGTATGCAAAGAGTGCACTCTCCATGTCAGAGGTTGCCACCACCGACACCTTTACCTTTTCGGGGGCACACGATGCAAAAAGCATGGCAATGCCCATCATCATCCATAGATAGATTCGTTTCATTTTGTCGTTATTTCTTTTTTATTACACATCAATAGAATTTATGTCTAAAAACATAATCTGCAAAGATATACTTTTTCGACGAAACTCAAAAAGCCTTTCATTTGTTTTAAGAAAAAAAGTTTTCCATCATGGCATATATCGATTATTACAAGATACTCGGAGTGAGCAAAGAGGCTACGGCGCAAGAGATTAAGAAGGCATACCGCAAAATGGCAAAGAAGTATCACCCCGACCTCAACAAAGATGATGTTCGGGCAAAAGAGCACTTCCAGGCCATAAACGAAGCCAACGAAGTGCTTAGCGACCCCGAAAAGCGCAAAAAGTACGACGAGTATGGCGAGAACTGGAGACACGCCGAGGAGTACGAAGCACAACGCCGGCAGTATGAGTCGCGCACGAAGAGTGGCGAAGACGCCTTTGGCGGTTACAGTTTCGGAGGCTTCGGCAGAGGAGGAGCATTCAGCGACTTCTTCGAAGAGCTGTTCGGAAAGAATTTCTCAGACAACCGCACACGACGCAGTGGCGCCAATATCCGCGGCGGGGATTATCGCAGCACACTGAGCCTACCGCTGCGCGACACACTCACCACACACAAGGAGATAATAGAGATTGAGGGCAAGAAGATAAGAATCACCATCCCGGCAGGAATAGCCGACGGACAGAGCATACGTCTTAAAGGCTTTGGTGGAGAATCACCTGTTGGCGGCGCGAAAGGCGACCTCTATATAACATTTTCCATTGTACCCGACCCGCGCTTCACCCGTACAGGCAACGACCTCCACACGACAGCAACAATAGACATGTACCGCGCCCTGCTTGGCGGAGAGACAATTATCCCTACCCTCGAAGGAGAGGCAAAAATTGCAATAAAGCCGGGAACACAACCCGACAGCAAACTCAGACTACGCGGAAAAGGATTGCCGCAATACAAGAATGAAGATTTGCGCGGGGATATTATAGTAACAATAAAAGTGCAACTGCCAACGCTCAACGAGCAGCAGATAGAGTTGCTCCAAAGAATCAGAAATATGGGGTAACTGTAAGCGGAACATTTTTTGCAATAACTTAGAAGCTGTTTGAATTTTATTTGAAATTTTCAAATAAAATTCAAACAGCTTCTTAAAACAGAATTTTAATTATTACCTTTGTTGCTACAATATGTGAATAAGAAAAACATATAATAAACCTATGAAACAACTCAAATTGGCATGCAGCCTGTTTTTCCTATTGCTTATAGGAACGACACTGCCCGCAAAGGCAGAAAAGTTTGTCCCTTCAAACGACAAAGTTTACAACATTCTCACCCAACGTGGCAACCTCGGCACAAAAGATGGTTTTTTAGTAAGCACCGCCAAAGCATCTTTAGGTGCGACAACCGGTGAATTTGCAATCCTCACCTACGAAGAGAATTATTATCTCTACAGCGTTGCCGACAAAAAGTTCATGTACCGCAATCCCGTAACCGACTCAAAAGGATGGAGCGATGTCATCCTCAGCAACGACACAATCGAGCCCATTGAACTTGAGCATAGCACAAAATACACCGACTACACAGTGCGTATCAAGAGCAACGGTTACATTCTAAATACTGCCAGCGGTACACAAAAGGGTGTCTGCCTGAACAAGCACAACGCATACGATTCGGGCAACCACTATTCGATAGTTGCAACCGGGGATTTTAATGCTACAGAGGCTCTTGGAATCCTCAGCGGGTATTTCGCCAAACAGACAACCGTTACCTATCGCGTGGAGGATGCTGCCGGCAATATGCTCGAAGAATTCAAATGTGCAGGACTCATTGGCGATACGATAATCAAGGTGCCCGACGAATTGGTACCCCGTGCATATACGACATACGCGGTAACCGAACCTGTTACACTCGTCAAGGGCAACGGTAATGTAGTCCGCATAGTCGCCACATGGAATTTGCCGTTCAAGCTATCGACAGACATGAAGAATGCCCATTGGTACAATCTTGCATTGAACAGTGGATCAGACTATGTAACAACAGATAACGGTTACAAATGCAACCCCATGCCTACAAAAGAAGATACCGAAAAGTTGTCTTATCAATGGGCATTTAAGGGCGACCCCTACAACGGCATCATTGTATATAGCCGCACCGACACAACAAAGACACTTGCAAAGGTGGGCAACAAAGCTATTCTCGATGCGAAAGTCTATAAATGGAAAATCGTAGAGAACGAAAAAGGTTTCTTGCTCGTAAACAACGAAGACGGCAAGCATATAAACGAATATGGCGGTTCCGGCGGATATTTGAGTTTCTATACCGTTGCAGACGGAGGCTCCATATTTATTGTGAGCAAAGTTGGTTCACTTGCAGTTACAAACGTAAAGCTCTCTTCAGGTGCTGCTATCAAGATATTCAAGTCATCCGAAGAAAAGGCAAACGGTCGTGCCATACTGATAATTCCCGGTGGTGGTTACGCATTTATAGCTGGCGGCACCGAAGGAGCCGACTGGGCACCATTCTTCAACAAATTGGGCTACACAGCCGCAGTGCTCACCTACACCGTGCCTCCTACAACCCACAGCGCGCCCATGAATCAGGCAAAGAGCGCCATGAAATATCTGCGCGACAAC
The DNA here is from genome assembly GCA_015060835.1 of Bacteroidales bacterium. GTDB lineage: Bacteria > Bacteroidota > Bacteroidia > Bacteroidales > Bacteroidaceae > HGM04593. The sequence continues at coordinate 13,138 of SUXT01000052.1, read as the reverse complement.
GCCGAGGAGTATAATGTAACAACAGGCCAGGTAGGTGTAATAGGATTCAGCGCCGGCGGTCACTTGGCTGCGACCGTGTCAACCCAAACGACAGGTGCCGATAAACCTGCCTTCCAGATACTCTTCTACCCTGTAATAACAATGGATGCCAGCTACACCCATTCGGGTTCGCGCAGTTGCCTCATAGGCGCATCGGCTTCAGCAAGCCTGACAGATAAATACAGCAACGAGAAACAGGTGAAAGCGGACAACCCGATGGCCTACATCTGCTGGGCTGACGACGATGCCATTGTGCCACCACGCAACAGCATAGAGTATGTAAATGCTCTGAAAGCAAAAGGAGTACCCGTGCATGCAAAGAATTTCCCGACGGGCGGACATGGATACGGTTTCCAGACCTCATATAAATATCACGAGGAGATGGTGAAAGACCTTACAGAGTGGATGAACAGCATCGATGGCATTCTAACCTCTATCGACACTCCCGCAGAAGAAGAGAGCAAAGAGGAAGCTTGCTACGATCTTAACGGCAGACATGTAAAGAAAGCCAAACGTGGTATCTTTATAAAGAAAGGACGCAAGTATTTTGTGAAATAGAACCTCACTAAATCAACCGGACAATAACAAAAATCCGGACAGCAATAAATAAAACTAAAGATGGTGTACCAAAAGGAATTATGGTACACCATCTTTAAGTTTATGTATATTTTTGCAATGACTAACTAAAGAAGTTTCTGCCCTTAAAGTCTTTAGCTTTTATATCTTTCGCTAATCTCCTGTCCCTTCGCGTTTGTAACGCGAAGGATTGAGTATAAGCATCTGCGATGCGCTCAAAATAAAACTTATTATGAATTGAATCTGAGTATTTTCCAGCTTTTCCTTTGCTTATGTAAGTTCAATAGAAATTCTAAATTTAAGCGCATTTTAAATGCTTATACTCATAACATCCGCATTACAAATGCGGATGGACAAGCAATAACAAAAATCCGGACAACAATAAAAAAACTAAAGATGGTGTACCAAAAGGAATTATGGTACACCATCTTTAAGTTTATAAAAGCAACGCAATGCCTTGCTTATGAAAAGATAAATTACTCAACAAATCTTGAATATTTTGAAACCTCTCCCGACTCAATATCCTTCAAAGTAAGAATATCGCCGTCAACATCCACAGAATAAGTTCTGCGCACACCAAGGCCCTTCTTGCCGGTTGACATTTCGAAATAGTTTACACGCAGAACAGAATCCTGCTGCCACGAAGTTTCATACTTTACATCCTCATCGACAATGACAAACCCTGTGTAGTCGTCGGTAAACATAATCTCGGTCTTTGCACCCGACTGCTCAGACTGCAAAGTCCACATACCCCAAAGAGGGTTCACTTTGCTGTCGCTGCACGACATTATGCAAGCAACCACTGCCGAAGCAAAAACAAATAAAAGATTCTTTTTCATAGCTCTATGATTATTAGCTGTGTCTGTCGAGCAATTCCTTCTCAAGGTCTTCGAGCGACACACCAAAGTGCTCGTTGAGCACAAATGTGTGATAGAGAAGGTCGCACACCTCGTAAACGTAACGCTCCTTGTTGCCGTCGATAGCCTCTATTACAGTCTCAACAGCCTCTTCGCCAACCTTTTGAGCCATCTTCTTCACACCCTTATTGAAAAGGAGTGTTGTGTATGAACCCTCGGGCATCTCCTTGTGGCGGTTCTCAACCACCTTCTGCAACTTGCGGATGAAGCCTTCATGCTCAGGAGTATCGAAGCAGCTTGTTGTACCTCTGTGGCAGGCGGGACCATAGGGTTTGCCCATCAACAAGAGTGTATCATTGTCGCAGTCGGGGTACATATTCACAACCTCAATGTAGTTGCCGCTTGTCTCGCCTTTTGTCCAGAGCGAGCCACGTGAACGGCTATAGAAAGTAGCTTTGCCTGTCTCAACAGTCTTTTCGTATGCTTCACGATTCATATATGCCACCATCAGTACTTTGAGGGTTGTTGCATCCTGCACTACAACGGGCAGAAGGCCATCGGCATTTTTTGACAAATCAAATTCTTCGAATTTCATAATCTAACTTTTATATCTCTTTTCTGCAATTCTTTTTTGAGTTCAGCGATAGAAACTTCGCCATAGTGGAAGATGCTGGCAGCAAGAGCAGCATCGGCCTTACCATCGGTAAGTACCTTTACAATATCATCTACCGAACCGGCACCACCCGATGCAATGATAGGTATTGAAAGTTTGTCGGCAAGTGCAGCGTATGTTTCACAAGGATAGCCGTTCTTTGTTCCATCATGATCCATTGATGTGAAGAGGATTTCACCGGCACCGCGCTCCTGACCTTCGTATGCCCAAGAGATAAGTTCCTTGTCAGTCAATTTGTTACCACCATGTGTTGTTATACGCCAGATACCATCAACCTGCTTTGCATCAATTGCAAGCACCAAGAACTGACTGCCATACTTTGCAGCAATCTGGTCGATGATGGCGGGGTTGGCAACAGCAGCACTGTTGATGGAGATTTTGTCGGCACCTGCATCGAGCAGACGTGCTGCATCGTCCATTGTAGAGATTCCGCCGCCAACGGTAAAGGGAATGTTGATGTTCTGAGCAATGCGCTCTACCAATGATGTAAATGTTTTGCGGCCTTCAACTGTAGCGCTGATGTCAAGATAAACAAGTTCGTCGGCTCCTTCCTGAGCATAGCGGCAACCAAGTTCAACTGCATCGCCAACATCTTTAAGACCTACAAAATTCACACCTTTCACTGTGCGTCCGTCCTTAACATCGAGGCACGGTATTATTCGTTTTGCAACCATTCTTTTATATTGTTTAAAGTTATACGTCCTTCATATATTGCTTTTCCTATTATCACGCTGTGCAATCCCAGTTCCTTAGCCTTTGCAACATCGTCCATGCAGGAGATACCGCCGCTGAGCGTAAAGTTTACTCCGTTGTATTTGTTCTGCAATGCAACATAAAGCTCGAAGTTAGGACCTTGCAACATACCATCCTTGCTGATGTCTGTGCAGATAACCTGACTGAGTCCGGCGGGCAGGAAGTCTTCAATGAGCTCTTCGATGGCAACTCCTGAATTTTTCAACCATCCGTGTGTGGCAACCATTCCGTCGCGTATGTCCGCACCGAGAATCACATGGTCGGTGCCATACATCTGCAACCACTCTTTGAAGAGGTCGCGGTTGTCCACTGCTACGCTTCCGCAGATGGCGCGATTGGCACCTGCATTCAGTACATCCTTAATAGACTCCGAAGTTTTTATGCCTCCGCCCCACTCTATGTCGAGGTTTGTATGCGAAGCAAGTTTCTCAAGCACTGCAAGGTTGCAGGGAGCCTTTGCCTTTGCACCGTCAAGGTCTACGACATGCAAACGACGAACACCGCAATCGGCATAGCTCTTTGCCATATCCAAAGGATCCTGCTCGTAGACTTTTTTATCGTTGTAGTCGCCCTGTGTCAGACGCACACAACGACCGTCAATCAAATCAATAGCGGGTATTATTTCCATTGTATTATATTTTATATGCTTGGAAGCGGGTTAACACTTCTCAACAAAATTCCTTAATATCACCTCACCGATAGTTCCGCTCTTTTCGGGGTGGAACTGTGTTCCATAAAAATTGCCCTTGTTGAGCGCAGCGGCAAACTGCACACCGTTGACGGAGGATGCTATTGCCTCGTCGCACATCTGCGGCGCAAAAGAGTGTACGAAATAGAGGAATGTTCCCTCTGAAAGACCATCAAGCAACGGGGTTTTAAGACTGCGTATTTCGTTCCATCCCATGTGAGGCACCTTTACTCCTGCCGCCTTGTCGGCAGCGAAACGCTTCACTGCTGTGGGGAAAATTCCTAAACAGGTTGTGTTTCCCTCCTCGCTGCTGGCGCACATCAATTGCATTCCTATGCAGATGCCGAGCACCGGCTGTTTGAGATTCTTTATAACATCGCACAGACCACGTTCGCGCAACTTCTCCATAGCCGAAGAGGCTTCGCCCACACCGGGCAACAACACCTTGTCGGCATTACGGATGGTTTCCGCATCATCGGTAAGCACATACTCCACACCCAAGCGCTGCAAAGCATTGCACACTGAGCAAAGATTGCCTGTATCGTAATCGACTATTGCTATCATAGTACTCCTTTGCTGCTTGGAAGTTCGTAACTGAACACTTCGCGTTTGATTGCCATGCGCAATGCACGCGCAAAGCCTTTGAATATTCCCTCGGCAAGATGGTGGTTATTTTCGCCCTTTGCTGCTATGTGAAGATTGCAGCTCATTGCTGCTCCAAGCGACTTGAAGAAGTGTTTGAACATCTCTGTGGGAACATCACCTACATAATCCTTTGTAAACTCTACATCCCATTCGAAGTCTATGCGTCCGCCGAAGTCTATCAGCACCAGCGCCTTGCACTCGTCCATAGGCAGTACAAAACCATAGCGACCTATGCCGCGCTTGTTGCCGAGAGCCTTTATTATAGCCTCGCCAAGCACTATCGCAACATCCTCCATCGTGTGATGCTCGTCGACCTGAAGGTCGCCCTTTGCCTTCACAGTGAGAGAGACTCCTGCATGGTGCACTATTTGGTCTATCATGTGGTCGAGGAATTTCAAGCCTGTGTCGATACCCGATGTTCCTTTGCCGTCAAGGTCTACTGAAACTTCAATGTCTGTCTCCTTTGTCTTGCGGACAACGGTTGCTGCACGCTCTGTGGTGCGCAGGAATTCCGAAATTTCGCGCCAGCTGTTTGTTACAAGCACACATACATCAGAATAGGGAAGTTCGCCGAGTGCTTTGATACGCTCCACATCTGCGGTAATCAGTATGGCCTTTGCACCGAGATTCTTGGCAAGCTCCACATCTGTAAGCCTGTCGCCTATCACATAGGATGCGGCAAGGTCATATTCCCCGCTCATGTATTTGCCGAACATTCCCGTACCGGGCTTGCGGTTGGGCGAACCTTCATGTGCAAAAGTGGGATCTATCAGCTGGTCGTCAAAGATTACTCCCTCGCCTTTGAGCGTGTCGAGCATCTTATTATGTATTGTATAAAAACGCTCCTCGGGGTAGCTTTCTGTGCCGAGTCCGTCCTGATTGCTTGCTATTACAAGTTCATAATCAAGTTCGGCAATGCTGCTGAGAGCGCCAATTGCCGCGGGAAGAAATTCCAATTGTTCGAGAGTGTCTACCTGCTCTGTTACGGGAGGCTCCACTATTATTGTTCCATCGCGGTCTATAAAAAGTGCCTTTTTCATAATCATTTCCAATTCTTCACAATGGCAAGCATGCGGTCATTCTCCTCCGGCGTGCCTATGGTTATTCTGAGTGTACCCTCGCAACCTTTGATGCGTGAACGGTCGCGCACAATCACCTGCTCATTTATCAGGGCATCGTAAAGCGCGCGTGCATCGCCCACCCTCACAAGCAGGAAGTTCGCATCGGAGGGGAATACTTTTTCAACGCATGGCATTGCGGCAAGAGCCTCAGCCACCCTTTCGCGTTCGCTCTTCAACTGCTCGATTTCCGATTTAACATCACGGGCAAGCAGTTCCTTTGCACGTTCCATTCCTGCAAGGTTGATGTTGTAGGGGTATTTGACCTTTGCAAAGATACTCATTATTTCGGCATCGGCAAAGGCAAGGCCCAATCTGAGTCCTGCAAGACCGTAAGCCTTTGAAAGTGTCTGCAAAATTATCAGGTTTTTATGGCTGTCGAGCACGGTCAGCAGGCTCGGTTGCGATGCAAAATCTATATATGCCTCATCAACTACAACAATGCCCTTGAATGATGTTACAAGTTCGAGCATCTGCTCCATAGGGAAACTGTTGCCCGAAGGGTTATTTGGCGAACAGATGAACATCAACTTTGTATTCTCATCGCAAGCAGCAAGAAGTTCCTTTACAGGGAGTGAAAAATCAGCTCCCAACTGCACCTCGCGCACCTCTACATCGTTGATGTCTGCCGCCACGCGGTACATTCCGTAGCTGGGAGCTATTGCCACAGCGTTGTCCTTTCCTGGGGTGCAGAATATGCGGTAGCAGAGGTCGATAGCCTCGTCGCTGCCATTGCCGATAAACATATTTTCCACTGCTACGCCCTTGAAGCCTGAGATTATACCCTTAAGTTCAAGTTGGCGGGGATCGGGGTAACGGTTATATCTGTTCTCGTAGGGATTCTCGTTGGCATCGAGGAAGACGCCCAATTTCCCTTTATACTCGTCTCTTGCCGTTGAATAGGGGGCAAGATTTATAATATTCTTGCGCACAAGGCGCAATACATCGTTCAATTCCATAGTTCATTTATATTTCTTCACCCATGCGCAGACGGGCAGCGTTTGCATGTGCATCGAGTCCTTCTGCAACTGCCATTGCAACGATTGTGGGGCCGAGTTTAGACATTCCCTCTGCAGTAAGTTCCTGATATGTAATTTTTCTTGTAAAGCTGTCGATGTTCACACCGCTGCACGAACGTGCCCAACCCGAAGTGGGAAGTGTGTGGTTTGTTCCCGAAGCGTAGTCACCAGCGCTTTCGGGCGAATAGTTTCCTATAAACACACTGCCCGCAGCAGTTATCTGCTCGGCCACCTTCCACGGCTCTTTCATCGAGATTATGAGGTGCTCCGATGCATACATGTTGGCAAATTCAATCTGCTCCTCCACCGAAGGAAGAACCACCAGACGGCTTTCTACAAGAGCCTTCATGGTAAGCTCCTTACGCGGAAGTTTTTCGAGCTGTCTCTCTACCTCGCGGCAAACGGCATCGGCAATCTCCTCGCTGCCGCACACGAGCAATGCCTGTGAATCGGCACCATGCTCGGCCTGCGAAAGAAGGTCGCTTGCAACGAAACGAGGGTCAGCGGTTTCATCTGCCATCACCATCACCTCTGAAGGACCGGCCGGCATATCTATCGACACTCTGTCCGTTACACTCTCCTTTGCCTTTGTTACATAGCGGTTGCCGGGACCGAAAATCTTGTCAACAGCAGGAATTGTCTCTGTTCCGTAAGCCATTGCTCCAACGGCCTGCGCACCGCCTACCTTGTAGACATGATGCACACCGCACACCTTTGCAGCATATAGTACCGCCGGGGCAACCTTACCCTGCTTATTGGTGGGAGTGCAGAGGATTATCTGCTTGCAACCTGCCACCGTTGCGGGAATCGCCAACATCAGCACTGTAGAAAAAAGAGGTGCTGTACCACCGGGCACATAAAGCCCGACCTTCTGTATGGCAACAGAGCGCTGAACACACTTCACACCGGGACAGGTGTCAACCTCAATGGGCTTGAACGACTGCGCCGCATGGAATTTTGCAATGTTTACGGCTGCCGCAGCAATAGCATCCTTTACCTCCTGAGAAACAAGCGATGCGGCCTCGGCAAATTCATCGGCAGAGACCTCTATTGCATCGAGTTCCACACCGTCAATTTCGCGGGCTAGCTCGCGGATGGCCTTGTCGCCTTCACTCTTTACCCTTGCGAGGATAGCCTCGACACGTCCGGCAATAACATCATCATTGACAGAAACACGCTTAACAAGTGTACTCCACTCGCTTCTATCGGGATTTATATATTTTTTCATAACCAAACTTCTTTGTAAAAAACCACTGAAACAGTTTCTTATTACAACACAATCTTTTCAAGATTGAGCACAAGAATACCCTCAGCACCTATTGCCTTGAGTTTCTCTATCACATCCCAAAGCGACTTCTGGTCGACAACAGTCTGCAACGAACACCAATCCTCCTGCGCAAGAGGAATTACAGTCGGACTGCGCATTGCGGGCAAAATTCTGAGAGCCTCTTCGAGAGCTGACTTAGGAATATTAAGCAGAAGATATTTCTTTCCTTTACCTGTAATAACAGACTCGAAACGAGACATCAGCTGCTCGGCAATCGCCATCTTCTCAGCATCGAGTCCGGGAGTACCTATAAGCACAGCCTCAGAGAAAAGAACCTTCTCAACCTCAACAAGTCCGTTTGTAACCAATGTACCGCCAGACGAAACAATGTCGAAAATTGCATCGGCAAGACCTGCTGCGGGAGCAATCTCCACAGAGCCGGTAATAGTATGGATTTCGGCCTTTATGTTATTCTCATCGAAATACTTCTGCAACACATTGGGGTATGATGTTGCAATACGTTTGCCATTGAAATACTCCAGACCCTCGTACTTGTCAGTCTTGGGAATTGCAAGTGAAATGCGGCAACCGCCGAATCCGAGTTTTTTGAGGATGTCTACCTCGTAACCCTTCTCGGCAACCTCGTTGTAACCTACAATGCCGAGGTCGGCAGCACCCATTGCCACAGTCTGGGGAATATCATCGTCGCGCAGGAAAAGTATTTCAACAGGGAAATCAGCTGCACGCATAAGGAATTTTCTCTTTTCCTCTTTAATTGTAACACCTGCATCACGCAGAAGTTCCATACTCTGCTCATTCAAACGACCTTTAGTCTGTATTGCTATTCTTAACATGGTTATATATTTATTTCTATATTTCTACTCAATTATCAAACAATAAAAGCTCACCCCAAAAAGAGTAAGCTTTTACTATATTTATCCTATACATACAGGTACACAGCACTTACCCTCTCGCGGTTGTGAGAGAATGATGATGGTGGTGGTGATGTACTGTCTGTATTATCATGTTCTGTTTTTGTTTTACAGATGCAAAGTTACATATTCCCGTCCAACTATGCAAATTATGAAGATACAAATTAATAACCTTGTTAGAAAGCATATCAAAAGATAAGCGCAAATAGATAGATTTGCCGACCACTTGCACTCTGTATTGAAAAATGCATATGCTAACAACTGAAGCACAAGTATAAACTTTACGCCGACATATTGTTTATAAAATATTTTTCTTTACTTTTGAGAAAAAATTCAGGAACCGTTTATGCGTTAACTACTCTAAACCACAAACAAATAAAGAATATGAAACTTTTAGGCGCAACAATAGGAGATATCATAGGCTCTACAAGAGAGTGGAAAAATGTAAAAACAGAAGAATTCGAATTGCTTCCACAATGCAGCAGATTCACAGACGACACTGTGATGACTACGGCAATTGCCGAATGGTTGGGGAGGAGCAGGACGCATAGGAGTCATCGTCGGATGCTACATTGCACAAGCATTGGTCAGCGAGCAAAAAGACTCGTTAAAAGGCAACACGATGTCAAAACAAATCAGATGTTTTTCAGGAATGCCAAAATCGGCACATAGAAGAACACCCGAAACAAAAGAACAAATGACATTCATCCTTCAATTTACAAAAAACTCAAAGAAAAATACACTGACAACCCTTATATAATTCTAATGTACAAGAGAAGATATACACCCGAAATGATTTCGGAACTTAAAGAAAATGAAATATTTGTTTTTGGAAGCAACCTTGCCGGCAAACACGGTGGCGGTGCAGCACGCGTAGCTTACGACAAATTCGGTGCCGTATGGGGGAAAGGTACGGGTATACAAGGACAGAGCTATGCAATCCCCACCATGCAAGGAGGCATAGAGACCATAAAGCCATACGTAGACGAATTCATCGGATTCGCAAAAGAAAACAGCGGGCTTATATTCTATGTAACCAAGATAGGCTGCGGAATTGCCGGATTCAGTATCGAGGAGATAGCACCACTCTTTGCAGAAGCCATTGATGTCGACAACATTATACTGCCCGAAGAATTTGTAAAGACCCTAAAAGAACCGAAAAGGACAACACCTAATAGAGATTCTTCATGGGACAGTTACAGATTCCGACTCGAATATTGCCGGCACATGATTGAGATGAAGAAGGGCAACAGCGATGCCTATTATAATGTAAAGACGATGCGAGCCAAAGAGTTCCGACACACAGTCGAGATTGTCAACCAGGGATACTACTTCACCGAAAATGGTAGAAAATACACATTTCCCGACGACTCGAAGATGCAACGAAGCACTGTATTCTATGACTCAGAGATAAGATTGCCCGATATTCCGGAAAACGACACACCGACAATTGTAGATGTTGAAAACATAGACACCATTTATGCCGGAGCCATGCTCAAAAATATGGGGCACAACCCTGCTATCTTAAATATGGCAAGCAGACGGAATCCTGGAGGAGGCGTTGCTACAGGCGCAGGAGCACAGGAAGAGACACTCTTCCGCAGGACCAATCTCTTCCGTTCGCTATTCAGGTATGCACCCGATGCATGGAGATATGGATTGGAATGCTCAGACAAGCAGTATCCTCTCGACAGGAATTATGGCGGAATATATACCCCTGATGCCATCTGTTTCAGAGAGACAGAACGTAAAGGCTATGCCCTACTCGAATCCCCCGTCAGCCTCTCATTCATTTCGGTGGCAGGCATGAACTGCCCCGATTTGACAGACAACGGAATGATAGCTCCTCATCACGTAGAACCGATAAAGAACAAGATACGCACAATATTTCGCATTGGTCTGCTACACGGGCACGATTCTCTGGTACTTGGCGCCTTGGGGTGCGGTGCATTCCGCAACCCTCCTGCCCATATTGCACGGCTGTTCCACGAAGTAATGAAGGAAAAGGAATTCAAGAACAGGTACAAGATTATTATCTTTGCCATATTGGAGGACCATAATTCCCGCAAAGAACATAACCCGGAGGGAAATTTCTTTCCTTTCTGCAGAGAATTCCACGAGATGATGCCGGAGATGAAGAAAGCAAAATACGCTTATAAGATGCGGCTGATGAGTTTGGGCAAATCGGCAAAAAGATTCGACACAGAGGAGTCTGCCCCCGTAAAGAAGAGAATAGCCACAAAAGGGTCCTGGACTACAAAGCCCATGCCCGAAGAACACATAACAATCCCTATGGATGTTGTTATCCCTGCTAAAGCCATGGAGTTTGTAAAACAAGGACATATACCCGATGCCATGGAAGATCACTGGTTCATGTACTGCGACGAGGAGAAGATAAGATATTTCCGCAGTTGGACAGGCATATGCATATTCGAGGCAAGGTATAGGATTGATGAAAAATTCTGCGAAATAACCGAACTCAAGATTAACCGCAACAGAAATGAATATGGCGAGACAGACGAAGATAGCGACATCGCCCTATTCATGAGACTCCTCACCGATGAATATGATGGAGACTCAAGCTATTATTGGAATAAAGTATTTTAGAAGCTGTTGTTGTCGAAATCGCACAATTCGAAATTATTGTTGTCCGATAAATAAAAAACCAGAGTTTGGTATAGGTATTCAAACAGCTTCTAAAACTATCAAGCAAATAGCACATATACAAAAGACCACCCGATATCCGAGTGGTCTTTTATTTCTATTATCAAAAGCTCGCGCTATTATTCAGCTGACTCTTCTTCTGCAACAACTGTGAAAGGAATCTTAACTGAAACCTCCTTGTGCAATTTAACAGTAGCTGTGTACTCACCAACAACCTTAGCAGCCTCAGCTGTGATAATCTTGCGATCAATCTCGAAACCGAGCTTAGCAAGTTCGTCAGCAATCTGGTTTGCACCTACTGAACCGTAGATAGCACCTGTTGCGCTTACCTTAGCAGCGATTGTCAATGTTACAGGAGCGAGCTTAGCAGCCAATTCCTCAGCGTCAGCCTTAATCTTAGCCAACTTGTGCGCACGCTGCTTCAACTCCTCAGCCAACATCTTCTTTGCAGAAGGTGTAGCTACAACAGCCTTTCCGGTAGGAATCAAGAAGTTACGACCGTAACCATTCTTCACTTTAACGATATCGTTCTTGTATCCAAGATTGATAACATCCTCTTTAAGTATAATTTCCATATTATATTCCTCCGAATTTATTATTTCATCAAATCAGTTACAAAAGGCAGCAAAGCCAAGTGACGAGCACGTTTAACGGCCTGTGCGATACGACGCTGGAATTTCAAAGAAGTACCTGTAATGCGACGGGGAAGCAACTTACCCTGCTCATTCAAGAATTTCTTCAAGAATTCGGGATCTTTATAATCGATATACTTGATGCCATTCTTCTTGAAACGGCAATATTTTTTCTTCTTGGTATCTACCGAAGGGGGAGTCAAATATCTGATTTCTGAAGGTGTCTGTGCCATAATTAATCCTCCTTTTTAGCTTTTAAACTTCTTCTCTTGGCAGCGTACTCTGCTGCATACTTATCTAACTTAACAACCAATGAACGGATAACGCGCTCGTCACGACGATACTGCAACTCAAGCTTTGCAATAACCTTGGGATCAGCGTTAAACTCGAACATTACATAAAATCCGGTTGTTTTCTTCTCGATGGGGTAAGCCAATTTCTTAAGACCCCAGTTCTCTTCATTGACAATCTCCGCGCCTTCTGCAGTGAGGATGCCTTTGAATTTCTCTACCGCTTCCTTCATCTGAACCTCAGACAAAACGGGAGTTAAAATGAAAACGGTTTCGTATTGATTCATACTAATTAATAAATAGGTTAAACATTCGTTTTACTAAACGCGGGTGCAAAGGTACGCATATTTTTTTATTCCACAAAGTTTTAGCACACTTTTTTTCAAGCAAGTATTACAACAACTGCACAAAACCGACTCAGAATATTACGAAATGCAATAAAATTCAAATATCTCCTAAGAATTTTAAGAAAAATATTTCTTTCTCTAAATAATTATGTGTTACTTTGTAGTCGGAAAATAACAATAAACTATATACACATCATGAACTCTAATCTTAAAATGCTTAGTCTTGCCCTTATTGTGATTGCCGCAATAGCATTGGTACTCAGCTACTTCATGGGCTGGACAAACAACAACACAGTACAATTCAGTGCTCTTGCAGTTATGATTGTAGGTTTGATTGCATACATCATCTTCAGCAAAAGAAGCTTGGAAGAAGGCAAATAACAATTAACCTGCATTTTGTACTTGCAAAAACAAAAGGACTCATTTCAAGAATGAGTCCTTTTGTTTTTGCAAAATCAGCACTTATGCTTCAACCTCAGGAGTGATAAGCTTGTATCCCTTGCCGTGTATGTTTATAATCTCGATTGAGTCGTCTGCCTTAAGATGCTTGCGCAGCTTGGTGATGTAAACATCCATGCTTCGTGCATTGAAGTAGTTGTCATCAATCCAGATGGTCTTCAGAGCAAAGTCGCGTTGCA
>SUXT01000051.1 GCA_015060835.1 Bacteroidales bacterium | reverse complement strand
CCTTTGATTCTTATGTCCATGGTGCCGATGTTATATTTCAATTGCCTTGAGCTTTTCAAAAACCTCTTCCACGGGCATTGACACGAGTATGCACTCTCCCACAGAGCGGGGAAGCACAAGTGTAAGCTTGCCACCGCGGCGTTTCTTGTCGCTGAGCATCACATCGTATAGCTCCTCGGCGCTGTAGGGGCAACTGAGGTCGAATCCGTATCTGCCGAGCAGTGCGGTGAGGGGCTCTACAATGTCTGCAAGTCCGCAGAGCGGAGCTATCTTTGCTGCAATGACCATTCCTTTTGCCACAGCCGAGCCGTGGGAAACTGCAAAGTGGCTCAGCTTTTCTATGGCGTGCCCGAATGTGTGGCCGAAGTTGAGCAGCCCACGCTTGCCGTTGTCGAATTCGTCCTCCTCCACAACATCGCGTTTTATCTCCACACAACGTGCCACTGTCTCTATCCTGTCGAACGGCGGGGTCTGCAGAGTGTCGTAGAGTGCGGCGTCGAGTATGACTCCGTATTTTATCACTTCGGCGCATCCGTCGCGGTAGATGTCGGCGGGGAGGGTGTCCATCAGACGGGTGTCGCAGCATACGAGGCGGGGCTGGTAGAATGCTCCCACAAGGTTCTTGCCTGCGGGTATGTCTATCGCTGTCTTTCCGCCCACCGAGCTGTCTACTGCGGCAAGCAGTGTCGTCGGCACCTGTATGTAGGATACTCCGCGCAGATAGAGCGATGCGGTGAGTCCGCCGAGGTCGCCTACCACACCGCCGCCGAATGCCACGATTGCATCGCTGCGTGTGAATCTGTTACGTGCCAAAAAGTCGAGGAAAGCAAGCAGATTCTCTGCCGATTTTGAAGCTTCACCGGCAGGAATAACATATTTACAGGCATCATAACCTGCTGCTGAAAGTATGCTCAATATTCTGTCGCCATAGAGTGCGTCTACGTTGCTGTCGGTGAGCACCGCGATGCGGCAGTCGCCTAAAAGCGGACGGACATACTCGCCCAAGCGGGCAAGCAGTCCGTCGCCTATGATGATGTCGTAACTGCCCGAGGCAGATACATGTATCTTCTTGTAAGTCTCTCTCATCCTTCGGATTGTTCTTTTGCGATGCGACCTTCGCGCAAGAGGTTGCACAATTGCTCTGCATCGTCTCTGTCGAGCGCATCGCGGTATTGTTGCAATGAGTTTATCAGTTTGTCGAGTTCGTCGATAAGCGGTTCCTTGTTGTTGAGGAATAGTTCGGTCCACATTGCTTCGTTGAGACGTGCCACCCTTGTAAGGTCGCGGAAACTGCCTGCGCTGTATCCTTGATGCTTCTGTGCCGAGGGACTCTTTACAAAGGCATTGGAGACTATGTGGCACATCTGCGAGGTGTATGCTATCATGGCATCGTGGTTCTCGGCAGTGGTTACCACAAACGATTTGAACTCCAGCGGAGCAAGCAGCTGCTTCACTCTTTCGAGCAGTTCCATGTCGTCGTATACAGGGGGGACGATTATCATCGAGGCACCCTTGAAGAGGGTGGGACGCGAGTGCTTGAAACCCGAATATTGCGAACCTGCCATGGGGTGTCCGCCTACGTATGTGAATCCGTACCGGCGGGCAAGTTCAAATCCTTTGCGACAGATCTCGCCCTTTATTCCACAGAAGTCTATGAGTGTGGTGCTTGCGGGAATGCTTGCGCCATTCTCGTCGAGGTAGGCAACCATTGCCTTTGGGGTTGCCGCAAGAATCAGCAGTTCGCATTCGGCATATTTCTCTGGCGACAGAAGGTCGTCTATCACCCCGCTGAGCTTGGCATATCCCTGGATGGTGGAGTCTGTGTCGTAGCCGTAAACAATATGCCCGGCAGTCTTATAGGCTTTCGCTGTGGAACCGCCTATAAGACCCAGGCCTACTATGCCTATTTTCATGGCTATTTAAGTATGATACTACGCATCTGTTCAACACGCTCGGCTACCTCGGCAAACTGTGCGGGTGTGAGCGACTGTGCACCGTCGCAGAGGGCGCAGGGGGGATTGTTGTGTACCTCTATGATGAGTGCATCGGCTCCCGACACCGTTGCGGCGCAAGCCATGGGCTTCACCAGACGGGCAACGCCTGTGGCGTGGCTGGGGTCTACGACAACGGGCAGGTGGCTCAGCTCGTGGAGCATGGGCACCGATGCCAGGTCGAGCACGTTGCGGGTGTATGTGTCGAAACTGCGTATACCGCGCTCGCAGAGCATCACATTTTCGTTACCCTCGGCAAGAATATATTCGGCGCTCATGAGGAACTCCTTGAGGGTGGCTGCAAGACCACGCTTGAGAAGGATAGGCTTCTTTGAGCGTCCAAGTTCTTTCAGCAATTCGAAGTTCTGCATATTTCGTGCGCCAACCTGAATGATATCAACGTCGGCGAACATATCCAAGTGTGCTGCATTCATTATTTCGGTAACGATGGGAAGACCTGTCTCCTTGCGTGCCTTGAAGAGAAGTTCGAGTCCCTCGCCACGGAGTCCCTGAAAGTCGTAGGGTGATGTGCGGGGTTTGAAGGCACCGCCGCGGAGCATCTTTGCTCCTGCCTCTTTCACTGCCTTTGCCACGGTAATGATCTGCTCCTCCGATTCAACGGAGCAGGGACCGGCAATCATGCAGAAGTTGCCGCCACCGATTTTTACCTTATTTTTGCCCTCGCCTACCTCAACAATTGTATCGTCGGGGTGGAAACGGCGGCTTGCGCTCTTAAAAGGCTCGCTGACACGGCTGACCTTCTCTACAATTTCGAGGCTTGCAAGAAGGTCTATATCTA
Source organism: Bacteroidales bacterium (assembly GCA_015060835.1). GTDB lineage: Bacteria > Bacteroidota > Bacteroidia > Bacteroidales > Bacteroidaceae > HGM04593. Next base: position 14,308 of record SUXT01000051.1, on the reverse strand, counting down.
TTCTACTTGTATCTCCGATGAGTCCAATAACAGTCTGGAATTCACCTTCGGATACGTGAACTCTCACTTTCTGCGCTTCGATCCACTGAATAAGTTGTTCTCTCTGCGCCTTGTTTACTCCTTGTTTTAATACAGCTATCATACGTCTGTCGTATTTTTTGTTATTTCTCTTTAGTCGGCGCAAATATAACGATTATTTTTTTCGGAGTGTACGCGTTTTTTCTCTTTTTTTTATATAATGTCGGCATTATGTCCGATTTGTTGTCTATTTGGGCGAAAACAGTCTACTCCTCTGCCTTTCTTCTTCTCTTTGTCGAATAGAGGAAACGCAGTTTGGGAATGGGTTTCTTGACGTCTTTCCTGAAACGCGACGCTGCCAGAAGTATCAGCACGCACACTCCGAAGATGAATGTATATCCGTAGAGTTCGCGCAGTGTCGCCACCATTGCCTCCATGCCTATGTAGCCGTTGGCGATATTTGCAAGGCTCATGTTTACCGTTGCTCCAATCTCGCTCAAGTGCTTGCCCATGAACCCTGTGAGGCAATGTTGGTAGATGGCGTCTCCTATAGGCGAACCGATGCCTGTGCGTACAAAACCGAGGATGCAAAGAACCTGAAAATAGTTCTTGAACGGTGCGGTAGCCTGTATATATACCGTGAGGGCGATAAATATTGCCAGATGTCCGAATCCGCAGCACATCAGCGGGAGGTAGAGTTTTTCGATGTTCGTGTGTGGAGTGACCAGAAAATACATGGAAGCTACATATACAAGTATCATGGCAAAACCGATGAAGGTTATAAGCTTATGGGACCACTTCAGATGCACAAGTGCAATCCACGAAAAGATGGCTCCTGCCATTGAACCGAAAAACTCGAACCATTTGAGGGTGCTCAGGTTGAGCGGGTCCCAATGGAGAAGTCCCCCCGTATAGATATTCTGCAAGGTGTTTTTCGAGGAGAGCAGAATTGCCAGGCAGAGGAAGGCAATCAACAGATTACCCAGATTCCTTACCCTGAATGCGGCTGCTTCCAGGAATGGGTGTCGAATGTGGTTCATGCGGGCGATGTTGAATGCCAATGCTACGATGGCGCAGCCTATTGCCATGCGGATGTAGGGCGAATGGAGCCAATCGAGCCGATGACCGTACTGTGCTACAAATATGAGCGAGAGTATGAATACTGCCCATAGCACGAATCCCAACCAGTCGATGCCGTACAACGGCATACGTGGCATTGCACGGAACGGGCGCATGAGCGTGAATGCCAATAGAATAACCGTCAGCATGAGCCCAACTGCCAACAGGTGGAGCTGCATCCAGTTGTAGTGGTATATGATGTGCATTCCCGCGACATCGAACAGATGAATGACTCCGAGCACCACAAAGAAGACAAACGACAGAAAGACCGCGTAGTTGTATGTGGGGGTGATCTTGGGCAGGATGTTCGAAAAACATTCGAATGTTCCGTAGAGACGGAAAAATCCTGCCACGAAGCCAGTTGCCACTAACAGCATCGGATGTCTGACGTATGGCACCAAGATGTTGCACACCAGAAGTCCTGTTGCGGCTATCATCAGCGAAGTCCTGTTGGTGAAACGGAACTTCAGACGGAATGCCAACGGAAAATAGAGCGTAAGCCCTATGAGCAGTGCATGGCTCATCATCTTCACATCGTCCATGGTGATGGAATACTCGCCCTGCATCTGACTCATTGCAGTGAAGTACATTCCGTTGGAGAACTGGAATGCCGCAAGGAATAGAATGTACACCCAGAAGCGGCACCTGTCGGGCACCCACTCCTTGAATGTCATGAACCTGAAAGGACCTTGTTCCCAAGCCATATCAATCGAGCACTTTACATTCTACATTCATTCCGGCTGCCAACCAGTCGAGCAGTTCGCGGTCGTTGTTCTCTGTAAAGGTTATCTTTACGGGGATACGTTGTTCGACCTTTACAAAGTTTCCGGTTGAATTGTCGGGTGATGAGACAGAGAACTGCGCACCGGTGGCTTTGGATACAGCCTCGACCTTGCCTTCGAATGTTGTGCCGGGGAAGGCATCCACCTCTATCTCCACTTTGTCGCCCTCGTTTATGCTCCCTCTTTGTGTCTCGCGGAAGTTGGCTATAACCCACTTCTCGCTGTTGTCGATTACCGCGAAGAGGGGTTTGCCGGACATCATCAGTTCGCCCACTTGTATGTTCTTGCGCGACATTGTGCCGTTGCAGGGTGCGAGCACCACGGTGTACGACAGGTTGAGTTCGGCGAGTTCCAATGCTGCTTTTGCTATCTCTATGCGCAGTTCGTTCTGCTCCAGACGCTGGGTCTGTTCCCTTTTTGCAAAGCCTGTGCTCCGTTTCTGCCGTTTCATCGTCTCCAATTTGGCTTTCAGTGATTCGTATTTGGTCTTCACTCCGTCGAACTGCTGACGGGTAACAGCGTTGTTTTCCAACAGCACCCCGAAACGGTTGTAATCGGCTTCGGCATTCTTCATCAGAATCTCTATCTCCTGCATGCCTGCGTCTGTGACGGATATGTTGCTCTCGATGGTGGAAACGCCTGTCTCCATCACTGTTTTGCCTACGAGGGCATTGCGATAATCTGCTTTTGCCTGTGCCAGTCGCAGACGATATTCACAGTCCTCTATTATCACAAGTGTGTCTCCCTTCTGTACCGATTGGAATTCGTCGAACCGTATCTCTTTGATGAATCCCTGTACGCGTGCAGCCACGGGTACAATATTCTGTTTTATCTGGGCATTGTTGGTGTATTCGCCGCCAACGTGCACGAAAACTGAAGCTATCCAGCATATTCCGCAAAGCAGAAAGGCGATGATGACGATGTTGGCTGTTATTTTTTTCTTTTTCTTGTCCATGGTCCTGTTCCTTATAGTGTTCCTGAAATGTAATGTAATTTATAGTAGTTGTAGAGAATGTTTATGCGTGCATTGACGGCTTGCAGTTCGGCATCGAGCTTTTGCGATGAGGCATCGAGCAGGTCGGTTATGAGAGCAAGACCGTTGGTGTAGCGGTAGTTGACGATGTCGTAGTTCTGCCCGGCAAGCTCAACGCTCTTCTGCTTGGTTTCCAACAGTGTGTACGCTTCTTTGTACTTGATGTGTGCTGCCTGCATCCCGAGTTTCGTCTCTTCCTGTGCCACAGCTCTCTCTTCGTGAGCCCTCTGTATGTTCAGCTTGTCGGCCCTTATCTTCCTGTTCGACTTGTAGAGGTTTCCGAAACTGTATTTTATGCCGACTCCTACAGCCCAATAGTTGAAATTTTTGTTCAGCGCAGGTATTTCGATTGTAACGGGACCGGTGAGATTGTTCATTGCAAATAGTGCCACTTTGGGCAACCGTTCCGAATTGGTCATCCTTTTCTTTTGTTCACTGATGAGCACTGCCTTCTCTGTCATCTGAACGGGTATCGACGACTGCATTGCTTCCTCCTGCCATTGGGCGGTACTCTTTTCGTCCAATGTGGCGATGTTGATGTCTCCTGCTTGAATCTCAACGCTCTCGGGCAGTCCCAATGCTACCGTAAGCTGGTTGTTCAATATCTTTTTGGCATTGAGCATCCAGGCTTTAGAGTAGTTGAGATTCTGCAATTGCAGTTCGTAACGGGTGATGTCGTTGTGCAATGCAGTCCCTTGTTCATGGCGCACCCGCATATCTTTCAGTACCTTCCCGGTCTGTTCGATATGGCTGTCGAATACTTGTAATTGGTTCTCCAATTTGCATATTTCCAGATAGTTGCCGATGATGAGAAAGCGGACTTCCTGACGGTTCTTTTCGGCATTGAGCGATGCAATCTGTGCTTGCAGTTCGGATAGCCTGACTCCACTGCTGATTGCGCCTCCGGCATAAATGACCTGTGACACTTCGAGAGCAAAATTGTTTCCGAAGTCGGGAATTTCGGCTTTGAATGAATTCCCGAAATCTCTGTCGAGAATTGTTCCGTCGCCGTTGTACGAAAACGATAGTGAGGCATCGATGGAGGGTTTGTAGCCGTTTTTGGCAACCTCAACCTCTTCCAATGCCTGTTTTACGGCTGTTGTATGTACCCTGATGCGACTGTTGTTCTGCTCTGCCAATTCGAACATCTGTTCTATTGTCAGGCTTCGCTTTTCGGCTTGGGCGCATACAACCTCTGTACATAGCACCCACAATAGGGTAGCTATGAGAAATTGAATGTTCCTCATGTGTAAAAAATTAATATGTGATTAGTGTGTGATTTAGAAGCTGTCATTGACCATCCAAAGCCTGTGAAAACGGCTTTGTAATGCTATGCAGGCTAAATGATTTGGGCGAAAGGATGCCTCTTCCCCCATATTGTGGCTTTAGGGGATTTGCAAAGAGAATATGTAATAGTTATGCTGTGCACCTTTCGTTGGATGTGTGTAATTTTTACTGCTGCAAAGGTACAAAAAACGGGCGAAAAGGATGAATTTTACTTTGAAAAAAATTAGCGCAATAAAAAATGCAAAGATAAACGACAATGCGCAGGTATAGTTATGCCAACTGGTTCCGGCTTCAAAAAGTTGTCATCAAAAAAAAGAACTTCTGAGGAATTCTTCCTATTTTTGTAATCCTCCATTTACAAAATAACGCTACCGATGAGAAAAATTGTAATTTGCCTTTCGCTTTTATTCCCTCTTTTTTTGCAAGCACAGAACGAATATGTGCAGATGAAGAATTGTAGCAATCTGTGCTTTATCCCTGCTGCATATTCTGCCGGCGATACAGCAAATCTGCATATCCTGCAACGCGAAGGTGTCGGAATATATGATGAAAACATCAGTTTGATAAAGACTATAGGGCTTGACAGTCGGGAATTCGTTTTCCAATCTTCGCGAACGCGCACACGTTCGGTTGAAGGTGTTGAACGTTCTTCTATTGTGAAAGTAGATGAGATAACAAAACAGTATGCCGATTTTGCTGCCGGACAAGGACGCGATTTTGCAACCCTTACTCTTGACGAGAAAAAATCTGTTGTAATTGAATTTGACAGACAATTCAACTCTGATGTAGAGATGCGTACAGAAGATGAATTTACGATATTCATCAGCAGGAATTATATAGGCAACAACTATTTTTGCTATCGCAGATTCATGTATGAATACCCCAAAAGCGGTGTTTTGCTCGACAGGGATGGAAAAGTATACAGCTTCAGGGCTGCATACCGCTACAATTATTCCGCGTGGAGCGATTATATAGTCAATTACGATACCATAAGGAGCGAAAATGATATACTCGCCTGCAATTACATTGGAACGCATGGGATTGCCTCAAACCGCTTTTATGTATCCTCGACTCTCTTCAATGAAGACGAACTCCTTGAATATATACGCCCTGTCTATGCACTTGTCGATGCGCCTGTTTTTTCTATAATAACTCCCGACGACCCCGATGAACCTGTAACAAGCGATGGCGAATACACTGCCAAAGAACTCGCTCTCTGTGGAATAGAAATAGTTTCCGAAAATGGAACTGTACTCGGTTCCATTTCTTTTGGGAAAGAGTATGACGAAATCGGGAATTATCAATTTATCAATGGCACTGTGTTCGCTATTGGTGACGGTGTCTCTGTTTTTCAACTCGGCGAGAATAGATTTATCTCTTTTGATACAGTCGATGACGAAGAGGGTGTAACTTCAATCTATAAACATTTCTATAAGATAAATCTAAGGACAAATTCAGTAGAAGCGGTGAATGAGCCGGCCTGCATCAAGGTATTCCCAAATGATTCACGCAGTATTGACGTGGAGTATGCAATAGACAATGATGCTGTTGCAGAGCTTACCTCTTTAGCCGGAAATAAATGTGTTTCGCAGAAGATAGATGCGGGCGTTGGGAACTTCCGTATGAGTGTTAAAAGCAGTGGAACGTATATTCTGACATTGAATGAGAATGGTACTGTCATAAGCTCCAAGAAGATTTTTATCAGATAGTTTCTTACAGATTCCCCGACAACACCTCTATCACCACACGCTCCGTAAGGCTGTCCTCGCCATCCGGGTCGTAGCTCTTTTTCAGGCTTGCACCGAACAGCGACGCAAACGATTGATAAAATGCCGCCTTGAAAGAGCCCATAAAGAGACGGATAAGCTGGTAGGCATTCTGGTCGCACTGTCTGTCGACGAGTTTTATGAGCAGCTTGCCCTGCCTGAGAGAGAGGCGCTTCATTTTGGGGGTGTATGTATCCTTGAGTTCCTTTTCGAGCATGTCGATATGTCGTTTTTTCGCCTTTTCATCGGGCAAAATCTGGAGAGTCTCGTATGTCTCTATTATTATTTTGCGTATTTCTGTAGCCAGTGGCAATGTCTTTTTTACATCATATACCAAGCGGTCGAACCTCCTCTTCTCCCTCTTGTTCCTGAAGTTGAGCGGAGTGAATATGTAGACGGGAGGCAGTTTGATGTATGCAATGGTCTCCCCATTGTGGGTGGTTGTCCCCAGAATGTAGGCCTTTTCTCTGTTGTCCTGCGCTCCGGCAGGAAGCGACGAGAGAAGAACGAGTATCGAAATGCATATGTAGGCGACCCTGTTTTTCATCGTTGCAAAAATAATCGAATTGTTGCAAGTAGTGGCATTTATTGATATTAAAAATGATAAAGAGACCGTTATTATGGATAAAAATCCGTATATTCGCAGAATAATTTAATCTATTACCACCATGAAAGAGTTTTTTAAGGTACTCAAGAGATATATTCCGCCTTACAAGAAAATGCTTCTTCTTTCGTTGATATTTACATTTATATCGGCAATACTCAACGTATTCTCATTTATGATAATAATACCTATCTTGCAGATACTCTTCAAGATAGAGGATACTTCGAATGTTACCCTCATTCCGTGGAGCGAAATGAATTCCGACAACATTCAGGAGGTTGCAATCAACAATGCCAACTACTATCTGAATACCTTCATAGAGAGTTACGGCTCTTCAATGACACTGCTCCTGTTGGGAATATTCCTCATTGTGATGACATTGCTGAAGACCGCAAGCTACTTCGGTTCATCGGCATCCATAATCCCCCTTCGCACAGGAGTGGTACGCGACATTCGCACACAGCTGTACGACAAGGTTCTGAGCCTGCCGCTCGGATTCTTCTCGAAGGAGCGCAAGGGTGACATAATAGCCCGCATGAGCGGCGACGTGGTTGAAGTCGAAAATTCCATCGCCGGCTCGATAGATATGCTCATAAAGAACCCTATCTACATTGTAATATATTTTACCACACTCATTTATATAAGCTGGGAACTTACACTCTTCACAATAACAGTGTTCCCCGTCCTGGGATGGATAATGGGCCTTGTGGGCAGAAAACTGAAGCAGAAATCGCTGCTCGCTCAGGCCAAACTCAGCGAAACTATGTCGCAGATGGAGGAGACACTCGGCGGACTGCGCATCGTCAAGGCATTCCTTGCCGAAAAGAAGATGTCTGGCCGTTTCATGAAGGTGAGCAACGAACTTCGCAATGCCACCATGCGCGTAACCATGCGTCAGGCGATGGCACACCCTGTGAGCGAATTCCTCGGCACCTGCGTGATTGTGATTGTTCTATGGTTCGGAGGCACACTTATCCTCAGTGACAATTCTCCTATCTCGGCACCGGCATTCATCTATTATCTGACAATACTTTACAGCATCATAAACCCATTGAAGGAGTTTTCGAAAGCTTCGTACAACATTCCCCGCGGATTGGCATCAATGGAGCGCATCGACAAGATTCTCAACAGCGAGAATCCCATCTTCGACAAGAAAGATGCTGTTGCAATAAAGAGCATGGAGAAGGGCATCGAACTGCGCAACCTCTCATTCTCATACGACGGCGAGAAGAGCGTGCTCAACGACATCAACCTCACCATTGGCAAGGGAAAGACCGTTGCACTTGTGGGACAGTCGGGCTCCGGTAAATCGACGCTTGTCGACCTTATACCCAGATACTACGACATTGACAAGGGCGAAGTGCTTATAGATGGGGTAAATGTAAAGGATATGACAATAAAGTCGTTGCGCTCGCTCATTGGCAATGTAAATCAGGAGGCGATACTCTTCAACGACACATTCTACAACAACATTACTTTCGGTGTGGAGAATGCCACAATGGAGCAGGTGATTGAGGCGGCAAAGATTGCCAATGCCCACGACTTCATCATGGCCACCGAACATGGATACGACACCAACGTAGGCGACAGAGGCTGTCTGCTCTCAGGCGGTCAGCGTCAGCGTATAAGCATCGCCCGCGCCATACTGAAGAACCCTCCCATTCTCATCCTCGACGAAGCGACATCGGCGCTCGACACCGAGTCGGAGCGACTGGTACAGGAGGCTCTTGAGCGTCTTATGAAGACAAGAACCACGATTGCAATCGCCCACCGTCTGTCGACCATCAAGAATGCCGACGAAATTTGCGTACTCATGGAGGGACGCATCGTTGAGCGCGGCAAACACGATGAGCTTCTGCAACTGGACGGAGTCTACAAACGTTTGAACGACATGCAAAGTCTGGCATAATGAAAAACATCGGACTATTCTGCGCAGCTTCGGAAAAGATTGAACCTGTATATGCCCAGCACGCACGCGAATTTGGCAGGTGGATAGGCGAACGAGGTTACACGCTCATCTACGGAGGCGCGGCAAAGGGACTTATGGAGGCAACAGCCGCAGCCGCAAAGGAGCATGGCGCCCATGTAGTGGGTGTTGTGCCCGAAGTGCTTATTGAGCGTGGGAGCGTCAGCAAAATGCCCAACGAAACTATAACGGTTGCCAACCTTAGCGAACGCAAGGATGTTATCCTCGCAAAAAGCGACATTCTCGTTGCCCTGCCCGGAGGCATAGGGACACTCGACGAAGTGTTTCATGTGATGGCAGCCGCAACCATAGGATTCCACGATAAAAAGGTGGTTTTTTATAATGTGAACGGCTTTTGGGACAGCATGGCGGCACTGCTTGAGGAGTATAAGTCGAAGAACTTTCTGCGCGGTGAAACGGATAAATATTTTGCTTTTGCCGACAGTTCGGAGCAATTAATAGAGATTATTGAACAATGAAAAAGATAATAGGAATAGGCGAAACTATACTCGACATACTCTTCAAGGAGAACCAACCGGTGAAGGCTGTGCCCGGCGGTTCGGTATTCAACAGCATAGTGTCGCTGGGACGCATGGGCTGCAACGCTTCTCTTGTGAGCGAGGTAGGCAGCGACCGAGTAGGCAGCATGGTAGTCGATTTTCTCACCGGCAACGGAGTGGACGCATCATCGGTCTACCGTTTCCGCGATGCAAAATCCCCTGTGTCGCTCGCCTTTCTCAACGAGAATAACGACGCAGAGTATATGTTCTACAAAGAGAGTGCCGACGACCACTTGCAGATAGAATTTCCGCAGATAGAGGCCGACGACATTGTCATTTACGGCTCATACTTTGTACTGAACAAACAGTTGCGTCCAAAGGTAAAAGCCTTTCTCGAATATGCCCACAGCTGCGGAGCCATACTCTACTACGATGTGAATTTCCGCAAGAACCACGAGGCCGAGAAACTGAAGATAGCCGAAGCGCTTATCGAAAATCTCGAATTGGCCGATATTGTGCGCGGTTCCATCGACGACTTCAAGGTGCTATACGGTTGCGACGATGCAGATAAAATATACAACAGCAACATAAAATTCTACTGCCCCAACTTCATCTGCACACACGGCGGAGAGGGTGTAAAACTCTTCACACGCGGATTTACCGCCACATACAATGTTCCCTCTGTAAAGGTGGTCAGCAGCGTGGGCGCAGGCGACAATTTCAACGCCGGAGTGGTTTACGGCATACAAAAAGATGCCGTCTCACGCGAAGAGATTGGCTCATTCACAAAAGAGCAGTGGGACAGAATAATAAAATGCGGACTCGACTTCAGCGCACATGCCTGCACACTTGTCGACAATTATGTCGAGCAGGAGTGGGCAGATAATTATAAAGCATTATAAAGATGTCAGGAAAATTGCGTACAATATCACTTTACCTATTGTCGGCAGCTATAACTATGTTGCTGGCAATAAGAGTATTGCCGCATCATCACCATACACTGCATCTGCCCGGCACACTCGCCACAGTAGAATATATGCACTTGGGCGCAGAGTGCTGCGATTGCGACGGTTCGCACACCCACGACGATTCATGCGAATGTCCGGGCGAAAAGATACTCTACTACACAGCTCCATGCGACGACCTTGACACATACAAGCCGCAACCGTCGTGCGACCTTCAGCCGATGATAATATTCTACGCCGAAGAGCTGTTGCTGCAAGCATCGGCTCCCGCACACGCACCTCCATACAAAATACACAAAATACCGGACAAAGGCGCAGTTATACACTCGCTACGTGCTCCGCCGACAGTTTGATTATAACAGCATAAATTATTTAATAATCAAACAAATACACACATAATGAAAAATATTCTTATCTATATAACAATACTTTCTACCGCACTATTCCTTACAAATTGCGGCGGACACAATCACGACGCGCACAACCATGAGCATGCACACGAGGCACACGAACACAACCACGATGCACACAACCACGAGCATGCACACGAAGCGCACGAACACAACCACGATGCACACAACCATGAGCATGCACATGAGGCGCACGGACACAACCACGATGCGCACAACCACGAGCATGCACATGAGGCACACGGACACAACCACGATGCACATGCCCATGAGCACTCCGCTGAATCATCGGAGCCGTTGATGTTCACTGCCTACGGCGATTCATTGGAAATTTTTGCCGAAATAGGCAAACTGCATGCCGGCGAAGAGAGTTTCATCCTTGCGCACATCACAAAATTGAGCAACTACAAGCCCCTTGATGTTCCCGAAGTACAATTCACCTTGAACATTGCAGGCTCAACTGCACAATTCACCGCAAAAAAGGATAAGCCCGGAATTTACCGTTGCCACTTCACCCCCGCAAAAGGCGGTAAAGGCGAATTTGTATGCAAGACACAGATAGGAGAAAAGGCGACAGCCGTATCCTTCCCTGTGAACGTATGCGAAGCAGGGCATCACCATCATGAGGCAGAGGCCGACCACGAACATGGCAGCAATATGGTCTCTTTCCCAAAAGAACAGAGCTGGAAGATAGACTTTGCCACCGAGGAAGTGATGCCACGCACAATAAACAGCGTGGTAAAGGGAGTGGCAACCGTATCCAATGCCCCCGAAAACATTACCACCCTTGTGGCAGCCACAAACGGCAAGGTGCACTACACCTCCACAGTGGCGGCAGGCAGCGAAGTGAAAGCCGGTGCAACACTCTTTGTGCTTGAAACAGGCGATGTTACAGATGGGAATGCCGCCATAAAATATGCCGAGGCCGAAAGCCACTACAATTTTGCAAAAGCAGAATATGAGCGCAAGGCAGTGCTCGAAAAGAAAAGAATCGTCTCGCTGAGCGATTTTCAGGCAGCCGAAGCGGAATATCTGCGTGCAAAGGCTGTATTCGAGAATCTCAGCAAGAATTTCAAAGGCGGCAAAATGCTTCTTAAATCCCCGGTAACAGGTTACATTTCGGACATTGCCGTAGCAAGCGGCGACTATGTGGCAGAAGGCACTCCGCTCGCCACACTGCAACGCGACGGAGCCTTGCAACTGTTCTGCGAGGTACCCGTAAGACACGCAGCCGCACTGCGCAACCTCAACGACATAAACATAGAGTTGAACGACGGCACCTGCTACTCGCTCGCCGAAGTCGGAGGACGCATCACCGGTGTGGGACGCGCAATACAGAACGACTGCAATATGCTCCCTGTAACGGTGATTGCAAAAGACCTTAAAGGAGTAGTTCCCGGCAACATTGTCAACCTCTACCTTATAGCACCCGAAAAGGGCGAAAATATAGTTGTTCCCCGCACCGCACTCGTCGAAGAGATGGGACGCTTCTTTGTCTTTGTACAACACACCCCTGTGATGTTCGAGAAACGCCCCGTTACACTCGGCACAAGCGACGGCAAGAACGTGCAGTTGCTCACCGGAGTAAAAGCAGGCGAGAGAGTGGTAACAAAGGGAGCAGTGTCGCTGAAACTCTCACAGGGAGCAGGCGCACTCGATCCCCACGCAGGACACGTTCACTAATCGTCGGAGGAACCAATCATGTTGAATGCAATTATAAAATTCTCGCTCAACAACAAGTTGGCGATAATGCTGTCGGTGCTCCTTGTTACCATCGGCGGCATATATGCTGTGCAGAAAATTGAGGTAGATGTATTCCCCGACCTTACATCACCCACAGTGGTTGTGCTCACCGATGCTACGGGCATGGCACCCGAAGAGGTTGAGCGTCTTGTAACCTTCCCCATCGAGACTGCCGTAAACGGAGCAACAAATGTACGCCGAGTGCGCTCTACCTCCTCACAGGGATTCTCGTTCGTATGGGTGGAATTCGACTGGGGAGTAGACATTTACAAGGCGCGTCAGGTGGTAAGCGAAAAACTCGTTACACTGACCGACGCCCTGCCGCAAGGAATAAGCCCCATGCTCGCCCCACAGTCAAGTGTGATGGGAGAGATTCTTTTCATCGGTCTGCAGGCCGACACAACCTCACTGATGGAGGTAAGAACGCTTGCCGAGTGGGTGCTAAAGCCTGCAATACTCGCAACGGGAGGAGTGTCGCAGGTAACAATCATCGGCGGAGACTACAAACAGTATCAAGTGCTTGCCGATGCGGGCAAAATGAACATATACGGTGTGTCGATGCACGAACTTGAAACAGCCGTTGCCTCCATGAGCAACAACACCGCCGGAGGAGTGGTACGCGAATATGGCAACGAATATGCCCTCAGAGGTATGGGACGCACAAACAACGTGGAGGAACTCGGACGCACGCTTGTAAAAATGCACGCAGGCCGTCCCATATATGTAGCCGACGTTGCCGAAGTGCGCATAGACGGCGCTGTAAGAAAAGGATACGCCTCGCAGAATGCCACCCCCTCGGTGATACTCTCAATATCCAAACAGCCGGGCATAAACACCCTGAACGTAACAGAAAACATCGAACGCAATCTGCTCAGCGTTGCTAAGTCACTGCCGGCAGATGTAAAGGTCGACACAAAAATCTTCCGCCAGGCCGACTACATACACTCATCGGTGAACAATGTGAGTCGCGCACTCATCGAGGGTGCAGTGTGCGTAGTCCTTGTGCTCTTCCTCTTCCTTATGAGCCTGCGCACAACCATTATCTCCATCGTAGCCATCCCCCTGTCTCTACTGGGTACAGTAATTGCACTCTACCTGCTGGGCATGGACATCAACACAATGACACTCGGAGGAATGTGTATAGCCATCGGCTCGCTTGTCGACGATGCAATCATCGATGTAGAGAATGTCTACAAGCGCCTGCGCGAAAATATCGCACTCCCCACAGGAGAGCGCCGGTCGAGCTTCCGCGTAGTATTCGAAGCCTCGTCGGAGATACGCTCCTCAATCATCCACGCAACACTTATAATAATAGTAACCTTCATGCCCCTCTTCTTCCTCAGCGGGCTCGAAGGACGCATGCTCAAACCTCTTGGCATCGCCTACATAATTTCGTTGCTGATGTCTCTCATTGTGGCAATGACCGTAACACCGCTGATGTGCAAATGGATGCTCTCCGGCGAGAAATATCTGCAACGCAGAGAACGCAAAAACTGGGTGGAACGCACAGTAATCGAAAAATACAACCTCTCGCTCAGTGCAGCATTCAAATACAGAAAACCTATTGTAGCATCAATCGTGGTACTCTTTGCCCTGTCGCTGACACTCTTTGCATTCATGGGACGCAGTTTCCTTCCCGAATTCAATGAAAAGGCACTTACCATAGCAGCCGTGTCGCGCCCCGGAGTATCACTGGACGAAGCTCACCGCATAGGTTCGATGATAGAAAAGGAGCTGTTGCAGATACCCGAAGTTACAAGTACCGCACGACGCACAGGCCGCGGCGAGCTTGACGAACACTCGCAGACCTCCAACGGTGCTGAAATTGATGTAAACTTCGAACTTGACAACCGCCCAAAGAGCGAATTCCTGCACGAAGTGCGCAGCCGCCTTGCCACTATCCCCGGAGTGGTAACCTCAGTGGGACAGCCGCTCGAACACCGCATTGACCACATGGTTTCAGGCACGCAGGCCGACCTTGCCATAAAAGTGTTCGGCCCCGACCTCAGCACCCTTTTCACCATTGGCAACAAGATAAAGGAAACACTCTCGTCAATGCCCAACGTAGTGGACCTCAACGTAGAACAACAGGTTGAGACACCCCAGCTACAGATT
>SUXT01000050.1 GCA_015060835.1 Bacteroidales bacterium | reverse complement strand
TGCAGCTACAGATTCTACCGCTATCGATTCAACAGCTACAGCAGCTGCTGAAGAAACCGCTCCCGCTCCCGTAGAGGAGGCTGAACCCGAAAGTTTCCACAAAACATTGAAGACTAAGTTCATCGAGGGTGGCGCAGGCTTCATGTCTTTGGTTGCTATCGCTATGATCATCGGTCTTGCATTCTGCATCGAGCGTATCATCTTCCTCAGCCTTGCTCAGGTTAACACAAAGAAATTGATGGAGGCTATCGCTAAGGCTCTTGAGGCTAAGGACGTAGAGAAAGCAAAGACAATCTGCCGCAACACAGCAGGTCCCGTTGCTTCTATCTGCTACCAGGGTCTTATGCGCATCGACGAGGGTCTTGATGTAGTTGAGCGTTCAATCGTATCTTACGGTAGCGTTCAGGCTATGAACCTCGAGAAGGGTTGCTCATGGATTACACTTTTCATCGCTATGGCTCCTTCACTCGGATTCTTGGGTACTGTGATTGGTATGGTTATGGCATTCGACGACATCCAGCGCGCAGGTGATATTTTTCCTACCGTTGTTGCCGGTGGTATGAAAGTAGCTCTTATCACAACTATCTACGGTATTATCGTAGCTCTCGTTCTTCAGGTATTCTACAACTACGTACTTGGTAAAATCGAGGCTATCACAGCTGACATGGAGGATTCTTCAATCGTTCTCCTCGACCTTCTTACAAAGTACAACCTCAAGAAGTAATTTAGACTCTTATCATTAATTATTATGAAAGCTTCTGTTATTAACAAAATATCAAGCTATGTCTTTATCGCACTGATGATTGCATCGGCAGCCATACTTGGCATGTTCTTCTTCGTCGGTTACGATAACTACACAACACTGAACAACAGTTCAGTATCAGATCCCCAGTTTACGGATCTGTTGATGTACTGGATGTACGCTTTGGTAGTATTCGGTGTTGCAATCGTAGTCCTCTTCGTGATTATACGATTCCTCGCCTCTTTGAAAACCAATCCTCGTCGTGCAATGAACGGCGTTATTGGCATAGCGCTTATTGCAGCCCTCTTCGGAGCAGCATATTCACTCGCATCTGATGAACCTATCCGCACAGCCGGTGGTGGTGTCTTTGACGTAAAGTCTGACCTTATCCTCAGCGACATCGTAATCTATGTGCAGTATGTACTTATAGCAGTTTCTGTTATCTTTACAGTAATTGGAGGTTCATTCAAATTTTTTAACAAAGTTAAAGCGTAACAAGAAATGGGAAAGAGTAAAAAAGTTCCCGGGTTGAATACCAGTTCAACAGCGGACATCTCATTCATTTTGCTCATCTTCTTCCTGATTACGACATCAATGGATACCGACAGAGGTTTGGCAGTACGTCTGCCCAACCCTCCTGAGGACAATCAGCAGGATCCTCCCAAGATTCGCGAGAGAAACTCTATGATTGTGAACGTAAACATGAACAACCAGATCATGGTTACCGTAGCTAAGAACTCAAAGGAGATTCAGATTTCTGAGCTCCGCGAGCTTGCAAAAGAGTTCATCTCCAACCCTGAGAACAATCCTGATATGCCCGAGTTGATACCCGTTGAGCTTCCCGCACCTTTCGGTGTACAGCCGATTACAAAGAACCACGTAATCTCTTTGCAGACTGACCGTGCGACAAGCTACGATACGTACTTCCAGGTTGAAAATGAATTATACGGCGCATACAACGACCTTCGTGACGAATTGGCTCGCAAGACCTTTGGTCGCCCCTACCGCGAGTGCAACGAGGACGAGCAGTTGGCATGCCGTCAGTACTACAAGTGTGTAATTTCCGAGGCTGAGCCACGTAAATATAACTAACAAGATTATGAGTAAGTTTCAAAAGAAAGGAAAGGCAGAAATGCCGGAATTGAATACCTCTTCATTGCCTGACTTGATTTTCTCTATCCTCTTCTTCTTCATGATGGTAACATCAATGCGTGAGGTTGAGTTGAAAGTGGAATTCAAAGTTCCTTCAGGTACTGAATTGGAGAAACTGGAACGCAAGTCTTTGGTATCTTATATTTACATAGGTAAGCCCACAAAGGATTACCGCGCTAAGTTGGGTACTCAGAGCCGTATTCAGTTGAACGACAAGTTTGCCGACCCCTCACACATCCGCGAATTCGTAATGGCTGAGCGCGAGAGCATGTCAGAGCGCGACAAACCCTTCATGAAGATGTCTTTGAAAGTAGACAAAGATACACAGATGGGTATCGTTACAGACGTAAAGATGGAGTTGCGCGAGGCAATGGCACTGTCAGTAGTTTATTCTGCAACACAACGCTAATAAGTTAGTTGCATAGCATATTTAAAAAGTTCAGGCGAACCGATTGGTTCGCCTGAACTTTTTTTTATTTAAGAAAATGGAGAAAATGATTAGGGGGTAAGGGCTTTAGGGGCCTTAGAGTCTTTAGAGTCCTTAGAGACCCTAGAAACCTTAGAGACCCTAAAGACCCTAAAGATTTAAAAGCATCACACTCTCCTGTAAGTAGTAAAGAGGAATTCATGCGCGTGCTTATCGTCTTTGCTGTGCTCTTCGCGCTCTACTTCTTTCCATTCACCATTATTCCAATCGGGGAAAAAGGCATCGGCTTCAGCCGGGGTATCCTTTATCTCAGT
This sequence comes from Bacteroidales bacterium, assembly GCA_015060835.1. Taxonomy (GTDB): domain Bacteria; phylum Bacteroidota; class Bacteroidia; order Bacteroidales; family Bacteroidaceae; genus HGM04593. The sequence continues at coordinate 14,925 of SUXT01000050.1, read as the reverse complement.
CAAGTAAAGAATCTCAGCAAAAGGCATTGCGTAGCTATAAAGCTTTTCGCCACCTATAATGTACACAACCTCCTCGGTAACACAGGCTGCAAGTGCAGTCTCCAATGAGGCGAAGCGCTCGGCACCGGGGAAAACATTTTCGCTACGCGAAAGGACTATATTGCGTCTGTTGGGAAGAGCCCCCTTAGGCAGAGAGCGGAAGGTGTTGCTTCCCATTATTATAGTATGCCCCGTTGTCAGCTGTTTAAAGCGTTTAAGGTCATCGGGCAGCCAATATATAAGTTTGTTGCCGTTGCCTATGGCTCTGTTTTCGGCAACAGCGGCTATCATCGCTACTTTCATATTCATTTACACAGAAACCTCTGCCTTTATATGTGGATGAGCGGTGTACTCCTCCAATGAAAAGTCCTCGAACTTGAATCCGAAAATATCCTTTACATCGGGATTGATTCTCATTTTAGGCAATGCGTATGGCTCGCGGGTAAGCTGCAATTTTGCCTGTTCGATGTGGTTCAAATACAAGTGTGCATCGCCAAGAGTGTGCACAAAGTCTCCGGGTTTCAATCCTGTTACCTGTGCCATCATCAACAGCAGCAACGAATATGAAGCTATATTGAAAGGCACACCCAAGAAGCAGTCTGCGCTGCGCTGATAAAGCTGAAGACTCAAACGACCGTCGGCAACATAGAACTGGAACATTGCATGGCAGGGAGGAAGGTTCATATTTTCTATATCAGCCACATTCCATGCATTGACAATTATACGGCGCGAATCGGGGTTCTTCTTCAATGTCTCCACTACTTCGCTTATCTGGTCGATGTGTCCGCCCTTATAATCGGGCCATGAACGCCACTGGTAACCGTAAACGTGTCCAAGGTCTCCATTCTCGTCGGCCCACTCGTTCCATATTCTCACACCATTATCCTGAAGATATTTTACATTAGTGTCGCCGGCAAGGAACCACAGAAGTTCGTGAATAATGGACTTCAGATGCAGTTTTTTTGTTGTCAGGCAAGGGAATCCCTCTTCGAGATTGAAGCGCATCTGGTGTCCGAAGACGCTTATAGTACCTGTACCGGTCCTATCCTCTTTTTTGACACCCTCCTTCATTATGCGGTCGAGCAAGTCAAGATACTGTTTCATATATTGTAGTTTTATTTTTTGAGATAATGTTATTGAATAACAAAGATAATACAAACGAGCGAGAAACATGAAGCTTGCTTCAATGTTTTTTGTAGCAAATTTTACAGCGGCAAACAAGCAGCCGCACATTTGCATTTAACGCGCAGAAGCCGTATCTTTGTGGTTTACAACAGAGGCAGGATGGAATTACCAAAAGAATTCATAGAGCATACAACAGCGCTGTTTGGCGAAGAGCGCTACCAACGTTTCGAAACAGGCCTACAAGAGGAGCCTGTGGTGAGCGTACGCACAAACCCCGCAAAACCTTACACCGAGTGGGAGGGCGAGAAAGTCGCTTGGGCCGAGAATGGACGATACATCGAGAATCGCCCATCGTTCACAGCCGACCCGCTGTTCCACGCCGGATGCTATTATGTGCAGGAGGCATCATCGATGTTTATTGAACAGGTGCTAAAGCAGTACACTGATGCCCCGGTAAGAATGCTCGACCTGTGCGCCGCACCCGGTGGAAAGTCTACGCATGCACTTTCACTGTTGCCCGAAGGCTCGCTCTTCGTGGCCAACGAGCCTGTCCCCCTGCGCGCATCCATCCTCGCCGAGAACATCATAAAGTGGGGAGCGCCGAATGCCGTAGTTACCCGCAACGAACCGGCGGACTTTACACCGTTGGAAGACTTTTTCGACATTATACTCGTCGATGCACCCTGTTCAGGCGAAGGAATGTTTCGCAAGGATGCCCGTGCCGTTACACTCTGGTCGCCCGGCAATGTAAAGACCTGTGTAGAGCGCCAAAGAACCATACTCGCGGACATCTGGCCCACACTGCGCCCCGGCGGACTGCTCATATACAGCACCTGCACATTCAACTCCCACGAGGATGAAGAGACTGTTGCATGGATGCGCGACGAGTTTGGTGCAGAGATATTGCCCATTGAAATATCCGACGACTGGAACATCACCGGCAACCTCACCGCCGGCAGCGAAGAAGAAAAATTCCCTGTCTACCGTTTCATCCCCGGATACACACGCGGAGAGGGATTTTTCCTTGCCCTGCTGCGCAAGGATGGCGACGGCAGAGTGGCACAACCGCGTCCCGCACGTTCAAAGGCAGCTCCACTGCCCAAGAACCACACAGAAATAAAATCGTGGATAACATCCGATGCATACGACTTCAGCGTAGAGGGCGAAGATGTTACAGCCATCCCCGCAGAGCACAAAGCAGCAATCACTGCACTGCAATCAAGATTGAAGGTGCTGCACTGCGGAGTACCTGTGGCTACAATAAAGGGCAAGAAGGCACAGCCACTGCACCAGCTTGCCATGAGCAACATACTCGACCGCGGCAAATTTCCCGCTGTGGAGTTGTCATGCGAACAGGCACTCGCCTATCTGCACCGCGAAGCACTGACGCTTCCCGATGCACCTATGGGCATAGTGCTCTTTACATACAAGAATGCCCCATTGGGCTTTGCAAAGAACGTAGGCAACAGAGTGAACAACCTCTACCCTGCCGAGTGGCGCATACGCAAGAACCCAATGGAACTTTAGAAACAGACACATACTACAACCAATCACACAGGAAGAAACAAAAAAACAACATAAGATTATGAAAAAGACATTCATTCTGCTGATGCTGATGATTTCAACATTCGCCTACGGGCAAATGGAAAATCCGGTATCGATAAGCACATCGTCCAACATCGAAGGCGATGAAATTAGCATCATCTTCAAGGCTTCAATTGAGTCCGGATGGCATTTGTACTCCACTGACCTGCCCGATGGAGGCCCCACTGCCGCCACTGTAACATTCGAAACTATTGAGGGAGCAGAGCCTATAGGCAAACTCACACCCGGCGCGGGAGAGATTGAAAAAGACGACGCTATCTTCGGAATGAAAGTAAAATACTTCGAGAACAGCGCAACCTTCACACAGAAACTGAAGATACTCGACAGCAACTACCGCATAGAAGGCTATCTGCGCTACGGAGTGTGCAACGACGAAAATTGCCTGCCACCCACCACATACGACTTCAAACTGAACGGTAAGGAGAAGCAGACTGCAACAGCTGATGAAGCAAAGGTCGAAAGCAACATCTTCACCGACAATCCTTTGTGGAAGCCTGTGGTAAGCGAGCTCAAGGCATTCGACGAGAACAGTGCACAAAGCGCTACCCGCCCCTTGTGGATGACATTCCTGCTGGGCTTCGGCGGCGGACTGCTTGCACTGCTCACACCTTGCGTGTGGCCCATTATCCCCATGACCGTAAGTTTCTTCCTCAAACGCGCCGACAACAACCGCGGCAAAGCTCTGAAAGAGGCACTCCTTTACGGCTTTTCGATAGTAGTAATATATCTCACACTTGGCCTCGCCGTAACAATAATTTTCGGGGCAAGCGCTCTCAATGCCCTCTCCACAAATGCCTTTTTCAACCTTATATTCTTCCTTATGCTGTTGTTGTTCGGAGCATCGTTCCTCGGCGGATTCGAGCTTACACTCCCCTCATCATGGACAAATGAGGTAAACAAAAAGGCAAGAGCCAAAAACACATCCGGCATACTCAGCATATTCCTGATGGCATTCACACTGTCGCTTGTATCCTTCTCGTGCACAGGTCCTATCATTGGATTCCTGCTCGTTGAGGTATCTACAACCGGTTCACTCTTCGGCCCCGCGATAGGAATGCTGGGCTTTGCGCTGGCACTTGCACTGCCCTTCACCATCTTCGCGCTCTTCCCCTCGATGCTCAAGCAGGCACCCCGTTCAGGCGGTTGGATGAATGTGATAAAGGTAACCCTCGGATTCATAGAGCTTGCCTTCGCGCTGAAATTCCTCTCGGTAGCCGACCTTGCCTACGGCTGGGGCATACTCGACCGCGAAGTGTTCCTCGCACTATGGATAGTGCTCTTCGCGCTGCTTGGGCTCTATCTGCTGAATGTAATAAAATTCCCACACGACGATGAAGGCGAACGAAAAACCTCGGTACCCTGTTTCTTCCTCGCACTCCTCTCGCTCGCATTCTCAGTATATATGATACCCGGACTGTGGGGTGCACCCTGCAAAGCCATAAGCGCCTTTGCTCCCCCCATGTGGACACAGGACTTCAACCTGTCCGATGGCGAAGTGCATGCAAAATTCAATAACTACGACGAAGGAATGGCATACGCCCGCGCACATGGTAAACCCGTCCTGCTGGACTTCACCGGTTACGGCTGTGTAAACTGCCGCAAGATGGAGGCAGCAGTGTGGACCGACAGCCGCGTATCGGAAATATTGCGCAACGACTATGTACTAATAACCCTGTTCGTCGACGACAAGACGCCGTTGCCCCAGCCTGTAACGGTAACCGAGCAAGGCACTGAACGTAAACTTCGCACCCTCGGCGACAAATGGAGCTATCTGCAACGCTGCAAGTTTGGCGCCAATGCACAGCCTTTCTATGTACCTGTCGACGGCGAAGGAATGCCGCTTGCCGGTTCATATTCATACAACGAGGATGTACCCGCATACATAAATTTCCTCGAAGTTGGACTGAAGAATTACAAAAAATAGCAACAAACGCCCTGCAATTCGTACAATCCGAATATTTGTATTAAATTTGTACGTTTGTCAGAAACCATATTACTATGAACGAGACATCACTTCTCAATAACATATTCAAGCTCAGAGCGAAAAAAATAGACAAATACGCCACAGAGGCCGAAGCTATACAGATGCGCGTACTTACAGAGCTTGTACAGAAGGCTGCCGGCACCGAATGGGGCAAGGAGCACAATTACAGCACTATACGCAGCTACGAGGACTTTGCCCGCAACGTATCGGTGCAGGACTATGAGAGCCTTAAAGGATACATAGACCGCATGCGCCACGGCGAGAGCGACGTTCTTTGGCGTGGCGAGTGCCGTTGGTTCGCAAAATCCTCAGGCACCACCAACGACAAGAGCAAGTTCATCCCTGTAACAGCAGACGGTCTGAAGACTTTGCATTACACCGGTGGCCGCGACTCGGTAGCACTCTATCTGCGCCTCAATCCCAACAGCCGAATATTTTCAGGAAAATCACTGATTCTCGGCGGTAGCCACGCACCAAACTACAACCTACCCAAGTCATTGGTAGGCGACCTCAGCGCCATACTCATAGAGAACATCATGCCCTTGGTCAACCTTGTGCGTGTCCCCGACAAGAAGATAGCACTGCTGAGCGACTTTGAGGAGAAGATGGACAAAATTGCCCGCACCACCTGCAACAAGAACGTAACCAACATAGCCGGCGTACCCTCATGGATGATGGCAGTGCTCAAACACATGCTCGACATCACCGGCAAGCAGTCGGTAGACGAACTATGGCCCAACCTCGAAGTATTCTTCCACGGAGGAGTAGCCTTCACCCCCTACCGCGAGCAGTACAAGCAACTTATACGCAGCTCCAATATGCACTATCTGGAGACCTACAATGCAAGCGAAGGCTTCTTCGGCATACAGAACGAATTTGCCGACCCCTCTATGCTGCTGATGATAGACTATGGAGTATTCTACGAATTCGTCCCCTTCGAAGAGCTCGATTCACCATCGCCCCGCGCCGTTCCCCTGTGGGAGGTGGAAGTGGGACGCAACTACGCAATGCTCATAAGCACAGCCTGCGGTCTGTGGCGCTACATGATTGGCGATACCGTACGCTTCACGAGCAAGAATCCCTATAAATTCGTTATTACAGGCCGAACCAAACACTTCATCAATGTGTTTGGAGAAGAGCTTATAGTTGACAACGCCGAGCAGGGACTTGCAAAAGCCTGCGCCGAAACAGGAGCACAGATTGCCGACTACACTGCTGCGCCCGTATATATGGACTCCGACGCACAGTGCCGCCACCAGTGGCTCATAGAATTTTCGCGCCGTCCCGAATCCATAGAACAGTTCGCCACCATACTCGACACCACCCTGCAGCAGATCAACTCCGACTACGAAGCCAAGCGCTACAAGGACATCACCATGCAGCCCCTCGAAGTGATTCCCGCACGCGCGAACCTCTTCAACGATTGGCTGAAGAGCAAAGGCAAACTTGGCGGACAGCACAAGGTACCCCGTCTGAGCAACAGCCGCGACTACATAAGCGAAATGCTCGAAATGAACAAATAACAAACAAACACCAATGCAAGCTATGTCTTTAAAGAATAGCATCATCATATTCACAACAGCCCTGCTCGCCGCAGCCTGCGCAAGCATGGGCACCCCCGACGGAGGCCCCTACGACGAGGCTCCCCCGATATTCCTCACCTCCACCCCTGCATCCAATGCAACAAACGCATCGGAGAACAAGATAACGCTGGAGTTTGACGAATTCATAAAATTGCAGAATGCATACGAAAAGATAGTGGTGTCGCCCCCGCAGATGCAACAGCCCGAAATAAAAGCCAACGGCAAGCGCATCACAGTGGAACTGCTCGATAGTCTTAAGCCGTCGACCACATACACGATAGACTTCAACGATGCCATTGCCGACAACAACGAGAGCAATGCCCTCGAAGCCTTCTCGTTCGTGTTCTCGACCGGTGCCACTGTCGACACCCTCGGAGTGTCGGGTACAGTGCTCGAAGCATCTAATCTTGAACCGATAAAAGGCATACTCGTAGGCATACACAGCGACCTCAGCGACAGTGCATTCCGCACGAAGCCCTTCGACCGCATATCGCGTACCGACAGCCGTGGCCGCTTCACCATGCGAGGAATGGCACCCGGCAAATACCGCATATATGCTCTCGCCGACGCCAACGGCAACTACCGTTTCGACCAGAAGAGCGAAAAGATAGCCTATCTCGATTCGCTCATAATACCCTACGCCACCCCTTCGTGGCGCTACGACACAATATGGCACGACAGCGTCACCATCGACTCCATCAAACGAGTACCTTACATACGTCTGCAACCTGACAACATAGTGCTGAGAGCCTTCCAGGTACCACTGAAACAGCAATATCTTGTTAAGAACCCTCGCGAGAAGCACAACAGTTTCAAGCTATTCTTCTCGGAGGCGGCAGACACACAGCCCACCATCCGCGGTCTCGACTTTGAAGCAGACGATGCATTTGTGGTAGAGAGCAACGTCACCAACGACACAATACTCTATTGGATAAAGGACAGCACCATATACAACCGCGACACCCTGACGGTTGAAGTAACTTATATGTCTCCCGATTCAATGGAGGTCTACCACCCCCGCAGCGACACAGTGCGACTTATTCCGCGCAAGAGCCGAGCCCGTGTACTTGCCGAGGAGAAGCAGAAGTTCGAAGAGGAGGAAAAGGCCTTCCTTAAAGCAGCCCGCAGAGAGAAGGGATACGACAAGAACAATCCTCCCAAATACATTCCACCCGTAGAGGCACTGAAGATAAAGAATAACATAAGTTCATCAATGGATCTCAGTACCAACTGCACACTCACATTCGAGCAACCGTTGGCGGCCATCGACACAGCGGCAATCCATGTGAACATCATCGTTGACTCAGTGCCCAAACCCATTCCTTATGTATTCCGTCAGTCCGAAAAGAACATACGCGACTACATAATATATGCCGAATGGCGACCGGGCGAGAAGTACAATATAACCGTTGACTCCGCAGCATTCAAAGGGATATACGGCAACACCTCCAAGACCATAAACCAGGAGATGAAGTTCAAGACACTCGACGAATACTCGGTGCTTCACCTCACCATACCCCGAACAGGCAACGAAGCAGTTGTGGAATTGCTCAATAAGGAGGGCAACCCCATAGCATCGCAACGCACAGAGAACAACCGTTGCTCGTTCTACTTCGTGAACCCGCAGGTATGTTACATACGCCTGTTCATGGACAGCAACGGCAACGGCAAATGGGACACCGGCAACTACGAAGAGAAGCTACAGCCCGAAAAGGTCTACTACTACCCCAGACCGATAGAGCTTCGCGCCATGTTCGAATATGAGCAGGACGACTGGAACATAAACCTTGCCCCCGAAAGGCAGAAGCCGCTCGAAATAACCAAGCAGAAACCTGAGCGCAAAAGAGCAAAGCGCAACAGGAATGCCGAACGCAAATTCAAATAAAAGATGAAAAACAAGACAAACATAATCATATTCACCCTCATAGCACTCACTATGGCAGTAGCTGCTAATGCTGCCACCATAAAGAGAAAACCCGCTTTCAAGGCAGGCGAGACGCTTGAGTGCAGTCTTTACTTCAACTGGAAATTTGTGTGGGTGAGAGCAGGCAACGCCGGACTCATCATACGCGACACCATCTACAACGGCAAGAAAGCCATGTATATGTCGCTGCTGAGCACCACCAACAAACGTGCCGACTCATTCTTCAAGATGCGCGACACACTCACCACCATCTTCAGCCCCGACATGCGTCCCCTTTACTACCGCAAAGCTTCGGAAGAGGGCAAGCACTACTACCTCAACCAAGTGTGGTACGACTACAGCGACAAGGACAGTATAACCATCAGACAGAGCTTCCGCCGCAACAAAGAGGAGTTGCGCCTGCGCACCGACAGAAGTGCCACACCCGTGTACGACATGATGAGCCTGCTCGCATATGCCCGCACCATCGACTTTTCGTCAATGAAGAGAGGCACACGACTCACCTTCCCCGTAGCAACAGGTAAGCGCATTGAAAAACAGCACCTCATCTACCGCGGAAAGACAGTCATGGAGAGCGACAAGGATGTAAAGTACAACTGCATAACAGTATCCCTTGTAGAATACGACAAAAAGGGCAAGGAACAGGATATAATCAACTTCCACGTAACGGATGATGCAAATAAACTGCCCATCCTGCTCGACCTTGCACTTAACTTCGGCTCGGCAAAAGCCAAGCTGTCAGGCTACCGGGGACTGCTCTATCCACTAATGCCAAGAAATTAAAAATATAAAAAACAATATACACCTATGGAAAACAAATTCATGATATACAATACGCTGACGCGTAAAAAGGAAGAGTTCGTACCCCTTCATGCCCCCAACGTAGGACTCTACGTTTGCGGCCCCACTGTTTACGGCGATGCCCATCTGGGACACGCACGCCCTGCAATCACATTCGATGTGCTTTTCCGTTATCTGACAAACATCGGCTACAAGGTGCGCTACGTGAGAAACATCACCGATGTAGGCCATCTTGAGCATGATGCCGACGAAGGCGAGGACAAGATTGCAAAGAAGGCACGTCTCGAACAGCTTGAGCCCATGGAGGTTGTGCAATACTACACACTGCGCTACCACAAGGCTATGGAGGCGCTCAACGTACTCCCCCCCAGCATCGAGCCCCACGCATCGGGTCATATCATCGAACAGATTGAGCTTGTAAAAGAGATTATCGACAACGGCTTCGCTTATGTGAGCGAAGGTTCGGTATATTTCGATGTTGCAAAATACGACAAGGAACACAAATATGGCATCCTTTCGGGACGCAACCTCGATGATGTGCTCAACACCACCCGCGAGCTCGACGGACAGAACGAAAAACGCAACCCTGCCGACTTTGCTTTGTGGAAGTGCGCACAGCCCGAACACATCATGCGCTGGCCCTCACCCTGGAGCGATGGCTTCCCCGGATGGCACTGCGAGTGCACAGCAATGGGACGCAAATACCTCGGCGAGGAGTTCGACATCCACGGCGGAGGTATGGATCTTGTATTCCCCCACCACGAATGTGAAATTGCACAGGGTGTTGCAGCAATGGGACATCAGGTGGTGAAATACTGGATGCACAACAACATGATAACCATCAACGGCACAAAGATGGGAAAATCGTTGGGCAACTTCATCACTCTGTCGGAGTTCTTCGAAGGTTCGCACAAGTTGTTGGCACAGGCATATTCGCCCATGACCATACGTTTCTTCATCCTTCAGGCCCACTACCGCAGTACAGTAGACTTCAGCAACGACGCACTGCAGGCATCAGAGAAGGGATTGCAGCGCCTGATGGATGCACTGAAGACCTTGAACAGCCTTACAGCCGGAGCTGAGACAACAGTGGATGTATCATCGCTTCGCCAGAAGTGCTACGACGCGATGAACGACGACATGAACACCGCGCTTGTAATATCACACCTCTTCGATGCATCGCGTGCAATAAACCAGATTGCCGACAAGAAGGCAACAATCTCGGCAACCGACCTCGCAGAGCTGAAAGAGACCTACCACCTCTTCATGTTCGACATACTCGGTCTGCGCGAGGAACGCGGCTCATCCAACGGTCGCGAAGAGGCATTTGGCAAGGTGGTAGACATGTTGCTCGAACAGCGCCTCGTTGCAAAGGCCAACAAGGATTGGGCAACAAGCGACAAGATACGCGACACCCTCGCAGCCCTCGGCTTCGAAATAAAGGACACAAAGGACGGCACCACCTGGAAATTGAATAAGTAATGATAAAAGCATTTCCCATATTGCTCGGCATTGCGGCGCTTGCTGTAACAGCATGCAATGGCGGCACAGAGAAACAGGCATCGCAACCGGCTGAACCAACAGCCGCAGCGGTGGTTGTCCCCGCGTTCAACGCCGACAGCGCATACTCGTTCGTCAAGGCACAGGTAGACTTCGGTCCCCGTGTACCCAACAGCAAGGAGCACCGCGCCTGCGGCGACTACCTTGCAGCAAAGTTAAAAGAATATGGTGCTGAGGTAATCAACCAAGAGGCCGAGCTTGTTGCATACGATGGCACACGCCTCAATGCACGCAACATAATAGCACAGTTCCAACCTGAGAAGAAGGGCCGTATAATGCTCTGCGCCCATTGGGACAGTCGCCCGTGGGCAGACTCGGACCCCGACGCATCGAAGCACCGCACCCCCATCCTCGGAGCCAACGACGGCGCAAGCGGAGTAGGAGTGCTGATGGAGATAGCACGCGCCCTCTCCACCACCCCCACAGAACTGGGGATAGATATAATATTGTTCGACGCCGAGGACTACGGTACCCATAATGCCGATGACGACCCCGCACGTGAGAGCATGGACCATTCATGGGCATTAGGCTCGCAATATTGGTCGCGCCGTCCACACAAAAGCGATTACAATGCCCGCTACGGCATACTGCTCGACCTTGTAGGCGCTCCCGGAAGCACGTTCTACAAGGAGGGTATATCGGTGGCATACGCCGGCGAGCTTGTCGACAAGATATGGGCAATGGCACACAAGATTGGCCATGCCAAATATTTCATAAACGAAAAAGGCGGGTATGTTACCGACGACCACTTCTATGTGAACGAATTCATGGGATTGCCCTGCGTGGACATCATCAACTACGACAAGGAGAGCGAAAATGGATTCGGCAAATATCACCACACGATAAAGGACGACATGGAGTGGATAGACCGCGAAAGCCTGCGTGCAGTAGGCGAAACTGTACTTGCCGTAATTTACAACGAAAAGAGAAGATAGCTATGAGCACAATAAAGGAGAAACAGGAAGAGATAATAGAAGAATTCAATTCGTTCGAAGACTGGATGGATCGCTACCAGTTGCTGATAGACCTCGGCAGCGAGCAGCCGCCACTCGAAGAGCAGTACAAGAGCGACGACAATCTTATAGAAGGTTGTCAGAGCCGCGTGTGGCTGCAGGCAGACCTTATGCCCGACGGTACAGTGCGTTTCCTCGCCGAGAGCGATGCGCTGATAGTTAAAGGCATAGTATCGCTGCTGGTAAAGGTATATTCGGGCCACACACCCGATGAGATTCTCGACAATGAGCCCTACTTCGTGGAGGCTATCGGACTGAAAGAACACCTCTCTCCCACACGCAGCAACGGACTTGTGTCAATGATAAAGCAGATGCGTATGTATGCGCTTGCATTCAAGGCCAAGAAAGGGTGAAAAATCGGAAGATGAAATACGGAACGCCATATTTGCTAACAATCTTTCTCTTGCTGAACAGTTGCTCTTACATTGAAGAAAAAGCAGAGATTGTAAAGTACGAATGTAATTATATTAAGGATTTATGCAAAGACGGCATAAAATACTTTTTAAAAGCATTATCCTTGACCGATAAAGATAGGCTCGACCTGCGAGTCGGTGAATATTGGCACAATTGGAAAGCAGCCGGAAAAGATACAACAGACTGCATTGTAGATTTTGACAAAATAATCACTTCCGAATGGGATACATTAGTCTATGTAAATTACAACTACAGCAAAAACCATAATAATTTAAATGCAAAAGAGGTTGCAAACATTATTGAATCCCCAAAAATCGATTTTGGCAAAAGAAACAGTTTCGCATTGGAAGAATTTGTAAAGCTTTACAGCCCCGAGGAATATAAAAAGTGTAACATCAACAAACTATATTTTCTGAATAAAGGCAAAAAAATAGATGAAATTGAACTGTTTATGGCGAGCGACGATGCAAAAGGAGTCTTTTTCTGTACCAATAAAGATTTTATAAAGCGCGGACGCAGCAATGCAAAATTCCATCTCATAAAGGATTATAACCTCTATGTTATCAGAGACACTACAGAAAGTTTTGTACCTATGAGCTACGGTTTTTAAATCCTTATATACGATTAAAGCAGCCCCGCGGGGCTGCTTTAATCGTATATAAGGATTGTATCCTATTACTCCTCGAATCCGTTAGGATTGTTCTTCTGCCAGTTCCAGCTGTCGCGGCACATCTCCTCGATGCCGAACTGAGCCTTCCAACCAAGCTCTGCCTCTGCCTTTGCGGGGTTACAGTAGCATGTTGCAATATCACCCGGACGACGGGGCTTGATAGAATAGGGAACGGGAACACCATTAACCTTCTCAAACGCCTTAACAACGTCGAGCACTGAATATCCCTGACCTGTACCGATGTTGTAAACAGCAGCACCCTTCTTCTCAACGATAGCCTTAAGTGCAGCAACGTGAGCACGAGCAAGGTCAACCACGTGGATGTAGTCGCGTACACCTGTACCGTCGTGTGTGTCGTAGTCGTCGCCGAATACGCCAAGTTCAGCACGCTTGCCTACTGCAGTCTGTGTAATGTAAGGCATAAGGTTGTTGGGGATACCGTTGGGGTTCTCACCGATAGTACCGCTCTTGTGCGCACCGATGGGGTTGAAGTAACGGAGAAGAACCACGTTCCACTCGTTGTCGGCTTTCTGAATGTCCAAAAGAACCTCCTCCAACATAGACTTTGTCTGTCCGTAGGGGTTGGTGCACTTGCCTTTGGGGCACTCCTCTGTGATGGGGATGATGGCAGGGTCGCCATATACGGTAGCACTTGAAGAGAAAATGATGTTCTTGCAACCATTCTGACGCATTACATCTACAAGCACGAATGTACCGTTCATGTTGTTCTCGTAGTACTCAAGAGGCTTAGCGCAACTCTCGCCCACAGCCTTAAGGCCTGCGAAGTGGATACATGCATCGAACTTGTGCTCGTCAAATACTTTCTGCAATCCCTCGCGATCGCGGATATCTACCTTGTAGAAAGGAACCTCCTTGCCGATGATCTTTGCAACGCGCTGCAACGAAATGGGAGAAGCATTGTACAAGTTGTCAATTACTACTGCATCGTGACCGGCTTCTACAAGCTCAATCAAGGTGTGGCTACCGATGAAGCCAGCACCACCAGTTAATAAGATTTTCATTTTCGTTAGTTTATAATAGTTTATAAATTTGCTATCACTATATAATACCCCTTAAGGTATAATATAAATTATCGCAAATTTACAACTTTTTACGCAACATCAAAATTATTAGCGGATTTTATTGCAGTTTGCCAATCAATATCACGCCTCCCAATCGGTTTTGGACGAGGGCGCTGTCCATCCGCATTTGTAATGCGGATGTTTTGAATACAAGCATTTGCAATGCGCTTACATTATCAATCCAATTGAACCGATTTAAGCGATGGATTGCATAAGCTATTGCCCCAAAGGCTAATATTTATACCAAATGCTGACAAAGGCTTCGTTTTTAAGCGCATCACAGATGCTTATACTCAATCCTTCGCGTTACAAGGAGTTCAAGGCACTTGCTTGTCAATGAGGGATGTAGCCACCAACAAACAGACCTCCTCCCGAAAGCCAATCGACTTTCGGGAGGAGGTGTCTGTTATTGCACACTATAGTGCGGGGGCGGAGCGAAGATTATTTCTTCAGTACCTTCTTGCTCTCTATTCTGCCACCGGCATATTCGGTAACTACGATGTTGATGCCCTTCTGAGGCTCATCGAGTTCCGCACCTGCTTCGTTGAAGTAGCGTACGGACACTACCTCCTCGGCTGTGCCGCCGATGCCTGTTGTGCCGTTGACATCTGCGGAAGTGCCGCCTATTGAGGTCTCAATGCCGTCGGTGGTTGCCACGCTTACGTTGTCGACTGCGATTGTGCCGTCGGCATTTTCTACTTCGAGGGTGAGCAGTGTCTCGCCGTCGAAGGTTGAATTGTCGAGCGAGTAGGCTACTATGCGTACTGTGCCATCATCAAGGCTGCTCCATGCGATTGTGTGGTTGTCGTCGCCGGAGGTTGCTGCTACGAGGGTTGCTCCGTCGGGGAGTTCTACATCCATCTGCATAGCGGTGTATGCTGCGCTGCCGTTGAGGCTCAGAGACATCAGGGTGTTGTCTCCGTCGGTGCTTACTTCGCTGCGGATGCTTTCGCCGTTGGCTGCGGCGCGGATGCGGGCGCGGGTATTGTCGCTAACGGCGGGGGTGGCGATGATGGCATTGACGATGTTGACTACATCTACGATGCTTATCTCGCCGTCGCCGTTCATGTCGGCTGCGTCGAAGCTGAAGGCAGCTTGTGGCTTGCCGAACATCTGGTTGATGGT
>SUXT01000049.1 GCA_015060835.1 Bacteroidales bacterium | reverse complement strand
GGTGGATTCAATCGCGTCGCGATTGAAGACGGAGGGGTTTTCCTCGCGTAGCAAGGTTTATTGTAGTACGATAGGTTAAGAACCCCCTCCGAACTTTTTCTCGGAAAAAAGTTCTCGTCCCCCTTTAAGAGGGACAGCTTTTTTAAGTTTCTTATTTAAAAGAGATTAGCAAAGGTATAAAAGCTAAAAGATGTGTCCAAAGATTAGCTTCAAGAGGGAGAATGTTGTATATTAGTAATTTTCAACGATTTACATTCCTCCTCTTGAAGAGGACATTGCGTAATAAGCAATGTTTGCGACGACGGAAGCTTTAGCTTTCCCAAGGAGTGCCGAGCTTGCGAGGTCATTCAAAAACTTGTTTTTGAAGACGGAGGAGTTCAAAACATAAGCAGAATAAAAATTTACCGAACACTAATAATAGTTATTATTGCTATCCGGTTATATTTACTTGCCGGACATCAATAAAAAAACGTATGCACAGCCAAAGGCCATGCATACGCAATTCAAAAAAGTATATCGCTTTTACTTGATAATCTCAAACTCGGCACCTGCTGCAAAGTCTGCACCATTGTGCGAGCTAAGGGCTGTGAAGCGGATGTAACGCATCTTCACCGGAGCATCGAAAAGCACACGCTTGATATTTGCGTTGTTTTCGAATGCACCCTTCTTGATGCTCTTCCACTCCTTGCCATCGCTACTGATAGAAATCTCATAATTCTTGATATTTCCATTGTAACCGCCATCCTGACGGGGCAGATAAGAGAAGCCCTTTATTGTGCACTCCTCGCCCGCGTCGAAGTCAATCCAGTGAGGATACTGAGCAACGGTTACAGAATACATTGTATGCCAGATGGTATTTGCATCGCCATCGACAAGTTTGTCGGCAGACTCCTGAATCTCCTGACTCGATGCATACTTGACAACGATAGGCTGCACAGAAACCTCCTTATAGTTGTAAACCGATGACATTTCGGGACGGTTCTTATCCCAAACAGTGATTGTGCCACCTTTGCTCATGTCAATAGGCTCGCTGTACTTCTTGGCCTTAGCCTTGCGGCCCTCTCCTACCTTATAATATATATCGGCAGCAGTGTCGTTACTACGTACAGAGACGTATCCGCGACGGTCGCGTACAACAACAATAGGCTCTATTGAAGATGAAGAAACATTGGCAGTCTCAGTGTATTTACCGGCCTTAACAGGACGCATGATGAAGCCCATCATATTGTCACCGGCCTTAACACAGTCGTGCTCCAGAGGACCACCCTGACCGCAACTGTTACCACCGAGACCTGTTACCTTTCTGTCGAGGTTGAGGTATGTGCTGTTTGACTTGGGAAGCTGATAGGGATGTCCTGCCTCGGCAAGCTCTACTGAGTTCCACTGAAGAGCCGATGTTGACATACCCTCTGTAGCTGCAAATAGAACACCGTTGCCATTCCAGTCGGTAAGCGCACACCAGCGTACATCTTCGCGGTTAGCCATATCCTGAGGCTTGGGGAAGTGAACAAACTGGTCGGCAACCTTGCTGTCGAACTGCTCAACGAAAGCACCCGAACGGCGGTCGTTGTAGTTGTTGTGGGGGCCTGCACCATAATAGTGATAATATTTCAATTCGCCGGGCAGCTGAATCTCGTATCCGAGGCGTGCAAGATTCAGAGCACTGTTGCTACCCACGATACTGCTCTTCAACTCAACAGAACCATCCTTGTAGATTGTCCATATTCTGTTTGATGTGAAGCTGAAGCCATTTTCGCCGAGAGGAGCCTTGTTGTCAACGATGGTCATTGTATTATCCTCGTTGCGGACAATCTTGCCACCGAAGGGAGCCTGAGTAAATACAATATACTGAATGATTATTGTACCGTCAGCCAATGTCTGTACATTCTTTGAAAGTACGCTGTCTACAAGGTTGTAGAGACCGTTTGAGTACCATGCACCGCGTGCCCAGTTGTCGTTGTCGACAGGAGCGCGGAAGGCGCTGAGCTTCATAGTGTTTCCTGCAGGGAGAATCTCCTTGCCACTGTAAACAACATTGTAGAGAACACCCTTCTTATCGTCGAATGCGATGGTGAAGGCATTGTCAGCACCCTTAACGGTTGTTGTCTGCTTGTCGCCGTTGCTCTCCATTGCAAGGTCGCCACCTACGTTGGCAACAGTTGCAATTGCGGGCTTGACAGCGGGGCTCTGGAGAAGCAACTGCTCGGCCATCTGAACGTAATTTTTCTTAGCCCACGGCTGATTCTCTTTCAAGAGGAATTCAACCTTCACGAAATACTCTTTCTTGGCATCGCGTGAGTAGTTGATGCCGAGGTCTACGACAGCCTTCTTGCGGGGAGCAACCTTCACTTCGGGAATAATGTTGCTGCTGACCTCTTTACCATCCTCCCAAAGTGATACCTTCACTGCAAGGTCGCTAAGGTCGCAGAAGTAGCGTTTGTTGAAAATCTCAATCTTGCTCTTTGCCTCGTCAGCAAATTTCACACCTACATTCTGATAAACCTTCTTCACCTCGTAGTATTCGGGCTTCGGAGTGTGGTCGGGCAACATCACACCGTTCATACAGAAGAGGTGGTCGTTGGGACGGTCGCCAAAGTCGCCGCCGTAACCCATATATTTGTTACCTTTCTTGTCGTAGTTGTAGAATGCCTGATCGGCCCAGTCCCAGATGGCACCGCCACAGAAGAAGTTTGTGCTCTCCATTGCATCCCAGTAATCCTGAAGGTTACCGCCAGCATTACCCATAGAGTGAGCATACTCCGAAATGTGGAAAGGATATTTTATATTGTAGTTACCCTTTACAGCGCCACGTACCCATGCAATTGAAGGATACTGGTTAGAACCCATATCTACAATGTTGTTATTACGCTCGTACTGTACGGGACGCGATGCGTCGAATTTGTGCAATTCGGCATAAGCCTTCTCGAAGTTCACACCGGGGCCTGCCTCATTACCGAGCGACCATATTACAATTGAGGGGCTGTTGATGGTGGCGTGTGCCATCTCCATTACACGTGCAATGTGTGCAGCCTCAAATTCGGGAACATGCGAGAGTGATTCCTTATCATAATAATATTCGTGGCTCTCGATATTTGCCTCATCCTCAAGGTAGATACCGTACTTGTCGCAGAGATAGTACCAGAAAGGAGCATCGGGATAGTGTGAACAACGCACGTGGTTGATGTTGCCGCGAAGCATAAGCATTACCTCGTTGTACATCTGTTCGCGTGTGATTGCGTGACCGCGCTCAAGGTTGCTCTCGTGACGGTTGACGCCCTTCAGTTTCACTGGCTGACCATTCACATAGAAGTAGCGGCCTGCAAGTCCGAATTCGTCCTTCGATGCGGGAGTGTCCTTAATCTCAACCTCGCGGAATCCGAAATATGTAGAAGCAGTCTCAACCACCTTGCCCTTCTTGTTCTTCAACTGAACAACGAGGGTATAGCGGTAAGGAGCCTCGCCCGACCATTTATTGGGAGCCTTGACTGCGATTGCCATCTTTGATGTGTTTGTTGCACCGGCAACTGTAGTGGCAACATTTGCGCTTGTTGTAGAGCCTGCAACAATCTCATTCTCGTCGCTGAAGAGTTTGTTGGCATAGAGTGTTGCCTCCACTGTATAGTTCTTTGCATCCTTTTTAGAGAGGTTGCGCACGTCTATTTCTACATTAGCTGTACCGTCGCAATAGTTGGCATCAAGGTCGGTACGCACGCGGATGTCGCGCAACTGAACAGGAGCGGTTGCTGTGAGCGACACTGTGCGGAAGATACCCGGCAGACGGAACATATCCTGCGCTTCGAGGAACGAAGCGTCCGAGTTACGGTAAACCTCAACAGCTACAAGGTTCTCGCCCTTCTTTGCAAGATACTTTGTGATGTTGAATGCAGCGAGGTTGCGTGAGTTCTTCGAGAAGCCTACATACTGTCCGTTGATCCACAGATAGAAGAATGAATCAACGCCATCGAAATTGATATAAACCTCGCGGCCCTCCCACTCTTCGGGGATTGTGAATGTGCGGCGGTAAGAACCTACCTCGTTACGGTGTTTGTAGGTTGTGTGGTGGGGCGCAGGCTCACGCATAACACCCTTCTTCCAGTCTCCTACTGCAACCTGATGTTTGAAGATTACAGGCTGGTTCACATAGATGGGAGTACCATACTTCTGGCTGCCGTCCTTCTGTATTCCGTAAACGTTCCAGTTCATCGGCACCTCTACATTGTCCCACTTTGTGTCGTCAAAGTCGGTCTTATAGAAGTCGGCGGGACGCTCAGCGGGGTTGGGCACCCAGTTGAAACGCCATGTGCCGTCGAGCGACTGATAATACTCACTTGCATCGGGGAGCACCTTGCGGGCGCTTTCAACGCTTGCGAAATTGAAGAACCACGCCTTAGGCTGTTCCTTGTTCAGAGAAAGCTGCTGAGGCGATTCCCATTCGTTACCTGCCGGAGCGGCAACATCTCCATAAGCGAATCCCGCAAGACCCTGAGCATACAGGCTTCCCGCAAGAAGCAACGCGGAGAGGAATGTTGACAAAAACCTTTTCTTTTGCATAAAATTATAGTTTATTTATTGATTTTGTTTGATTTTACCATCAAAAAGGCAAATTTACATAAAAATTGCCGAAATTACAAAATCGTAAAGCCAATAATGTAAAAGATGGGAATATTTGTCAGTGTCTGCTATTTATATTATCTTCGCATATAATTTTGCTCAATTATGATAAAGCACCATACAGACTACTCCCTGCTGCCTCACAACACCTTCGGCATTGATGTAAAGGCGGCACATTTTGTAGAATTTTCATCGGTTGAAGATATAAAAAGCATTGCCGGGAAGCTGTGCGACACTCGCCATCTTGTAATCGGCGGCGGCAGCAACCTGCTCTTCATGGGCGACTTTGACGGTATAATACTCCACTCTGCCATCAAAGGCATAGAGGTTGTAGCCGAAGACGACGACAGCCTGCTGGTACGTGCAGGCAGCGGAATCAATTGGGACGAATTTGTAGCCTACACAGTGAATCAAGGCTGGCAAGGACTTGAAAATCTGTCGGCTATTCCCGGAGAGGTAGGCGCAAGCGCCGTACAGAATGTGGGAGCCTATGGTGTTGAGGCCGGCGACCTTATCCAGAGCGTGGAGTGCGTATCACTCTCCGACGGTAGCGGGAGGGTATTCACTAAAGAGGAGTGCCGATTCGCATACCGACACAGCATATTCAAGGCCGAAGAGAAGGGCAAACATATAGTTGCATACGTTACCTACCGCCTGAACAAAAAAGGAAAATATGTGCTCACATACGGCAACCTAAAGGAGCAGTGTGAAGCCCTCGGCGGAGTAAACGCCATGAACATACGCCGCGCTGTATGCGAGACACGCGCCGCAAAACTGCCCGACCCTGCGGAGATTGGCAGCGCAGGCAGCTTCTTTATGAACCCCGTGGTGGAAGCATCCGTAGCCGAAGGACTCAAAAGCGACTACCCCTCAATGCCCACATACCCGACACCCGGAGGCATAAAGCTATCAGCCGGATGGCTCATCGACCAATGCGGATGGAAACAGCGCAGCAGCGCAACCGTCGGTGTTTACAGCAAGCAGGCGTTGGTCGTGGTAAATTTAGGCGGCGCCACCGGCAAAGATGTGATTGAATTTGCCCGACAGATACAGGCATCGGTAAAAGAGAAATTCGGAGTAGAGATATTCCCTGAAGTAAATGTTATAGAGTAGACCTTATGAAAGTAACATTTTTAGGAACCGGAACATCTACAGGAGTACCCGAAATAGGATGCGGATGCGAGGTCTGCACATCGACCGACCCCAAAGATTCACGTCTGCGTTCTTCTGTACTCATAGAAAATGACGACAACAGATTATTGATTGATTGCGGTCCCGACTTCAGGGCACAGATGCTACGCCGTCCATTTAAAAAAATAGACGCAGTACTTCTTACCCACAAACATTACGACCACGTAGGAGGTTTGGACGACCTTCGTCCATTCTGCCGCAGAGGAGACATACCCGTATACGCCGATGCCCACACACTCGACTGCGTAAAAGGCATGTTCCCCTACTGTTTCACAGAAGTAAAGTACCCCGGAGTACCCAACTTGCTCATCAACACAATAGAAAAAGGCAAGACATTCAAAGCAGGAGGATTCGACATAGAGCCGATAGAGCTTTTCCACGGCAGACTGCCAATATTCGGATACAGAATAGGAATGTTTGCGTATATAACAGACATGAGTTTTATAGAACCGAAAGAGTTGGAAAAATTAAAAGGTATCGACACATTGGTTATAAACGCATTAAGATTCTCCAAACCACACGGTTCACATCAGACTGTGCTCGAAGCATACAATGCAATAAACTACATAAAGCCGCGCAAAGCCTACCTGACACACTTGATGCACCACATAGGACTGCACGCAAAAATTGAAAAAGTATTGCCGGCGAATGTCCATTTGGCATACGATGGTCTGACATTAGATATTATTCCATGAAAACAACAAAATATACCCTTACTGCATCATCGGGCCTCATACTCGAAGGCGGGGGAATGCGCGGAGTATTCACCAGCGGAGTACTCGACAATCTTATGGACCGCGGCATACGCTTCCCATACACCATAGGAGTGAGCGCCGGTGCCTGCAATGGAATCTCATATATGTCCGAGCAGCGCGGACGAGCAAAATACTGCAACATCGACCTGCTCGAAAAATACCGCTACATAGGGCTGAAGCATCTGTTGCTGAAAGGCAACATCATGGACTTCGACCTGCTATTCCGTAGAATCCCCGAAGAACTCTACCCCTACGACTACGAAAAATATGCCACACAAGAGGGCATCTTCGAAATGGTAACCACAAGCTGCAAGAGCGGAAAGCCCTGCTACTTCAACGAGAAGCACGACGCACGACGCATCATTGAGATTGTGCGGGCATCCAGCAGTCTGCCCTTCGTATCGCCGATAGCCTACGTCGATGGCGAACCAATGGTAGACGGAGGAGTATCCGACTCCATCCCCCTGCTCCGTGCCCGCGAATTGGGATACAACAACAATATAGTTGTACTCACCCGAAACAAAGGCTACCGCAAGCCCGAAAAAGAGACAAAAGTACCGCCACTATTCTACCGCAAATACCCCGCCCTACGCGAAGCCATACGTTCGCGTAACGCAATATATAACAAACAAATATCTCTCGTCGAAGAACTTGAAGAGCAAGGAAAGCTGATAGTCCTTCGCCCCGAACGCCCCATAGTGGTCGACCGCATGGAGCGCAACACACAAAAACTTATCGACCTCTACGACGAGGGCTACGAATGTGCATCCAAAATAGAGTTCATCATATAAGAAGTAATTAAAAAATCCTCTGCCACATATATATATTGCATTTTTTTCACTAACTTCGCAAATTGAAACAAAAGCAACCCAAAACAGCGAAAATAAAAAAACAAAAATATGTATCGTACAACAACCTGCGGCGAGCTGAGAATCGCCGATGTAGAAAAGAGAGTAACATTGAGCGGATGGGTGCAGCGTGCACGCAAGATGGGCGGAATGACTTTCGTAGACCTCCGCGACCGCTACGGAATAACACAGTTGGTATTCAGTGAGGACAGCAACCCCGAACTGTGCGAAAAGGCATCACATCTCGGACGCGAATATGTGATACAGGTAAGCGGCACAGTACGCGAACGCGAAAGCAAGAACAAGAATATCCCCACCGGCGAAATTGAGATAATCGCAGAGTCACTCAACATACTCAACAGCGCAGAGACACCACCCTTCACCATCGAGAACAACACCGATGGTGGCGACGAACTCCGTATGAAATACCGCTATCTCGACCTGCGCCGCGAATGTGTGAGAAGCAACCTCGAACTGCGCCACAAGATGACAATGGAGGTACGCCGCTATCTCGATGCTATGGGATTCATCGAAGTGGAAACCCCCATGCTCATAGGCTCCACCCCCGAAGGTGCACGCGACTTTGTAGTACCCTCGCGCATGAACCCCGGACAGTTCTATGCTCTGCCCCAGAGCCCCCAGCTCTTCAAGCAGTTGCTCATGGTATCAGGCTTCGACCGCTACTTCCAGATAGTAAAATGCTTCCGCGACGAGGACCTTCGCGCCGACCGTCAGCCCGAATTTACACAGATTGACTGCGAAATGAGCTTCGTGGAGCAGGAAGATGTAATCTCACTCTTCGAAGGAATGGCAAAGCACCTCTTCAAGACCATCCGCGGCGTAGAGATAAGCGAAGCCTTCCCCCGTATCACATGGCACGACGCAATGAAATACTACGGTAGCGACAAGCCCGACACCCGCTTCGACATGAAGTTCGTTGAACTTATGGAGATAATGAAAGGACACGGCTTCGGAGTATTCGACAGCGCCGAATACATCGGAGGTATATGCGCAAAAGGCGCGGCAACATACACCCGCAAACAACTTGATGCCCTCACCGACTTTGTACGCCGTCCGCAGATTGGCGCCAAAGGTATGGTATATGCCCGCGTAGAGGCCGACGGCAATGTAAAATCGAGCGTCGACAAGTTCTACACACAGGAGGTACTCCAGCAGATGAAGGAAGCTTTTGCAGCAGAGCCCGGCGACCTTATCCTCATACTAAGCGGCGACGACACAATGAAGACACGCAAGCAGTTGTGTGAGCTCCGCCTCGAAGTTGCATCACAGCTCGGCCTGCGCGACAAGAACAAGTTCTCTTGCCTGTGGGTAGTAGATTTCCCCTTGTTCGAGTACAGCGAAGAAGAGGGTCGCTACATGGCTATGCACCACCCCTTCACATCGCCCAAACCCGAAGACATTCCCCTGCTCGATACAGACATGGGCGCAGTACGTGCCAATGCATACGACATGGTAATCAACGGTGTAGAGGTAGGCGGCGGCTCAATCCGTATATACGACAGCGCATTGCAGAACAAGATGTTCGAACTGTTGGGCTTCACACCCGAACGCGCACAACAGCAGTTCGGTTGGTTGTTGGATGCATTCAAGTATGGTGCACCCCCTCATGGCGGTCTCGCCTACGGTCTCGACCGCTGGGTAAGCCTCTTTGCAGGTCTCGACAGCATACGCGACTGTATAGCATTCCCCAAAAACAATTCAGGACGCGACACAATGATTGAGGCACCCTCCGTATTGGAAGATGCACAGCTCGATGAACTTAACATAAAGGTAGTTCTGAAGTAAGAAGGTTGCTTTATATAGAAAAACAGTGTCGGCAAGTAGAAAACTTCGCCGACACTGTTTTTCTATTATTGATGTCCGGTAAACGTGTTTAAATCGTTTAAAATTTATTACTGTCCGGTAAACGTATTTAAGTCGTTTAAAATTCAATATTTAAGTAGCTACAAGCCACATTCTTTATGAAGACAAATTTAAGCCAATGATTGGAACTCCCTCGCCCTTTGGGCACTCCCTCTTCAAGAGGGAGAATGTCGCATATTAGTAATTTTCAATAATTTACATTCCTCCTCTTGAAGAGGAGGTGGATTCAAAAACAGTGTTTTTGAAGACGGAGGAGTTCAAAACACAAGCAGAATAAAAATTTACCGGACACCAATATTAAAATTTAACAAATATTCCGTTCATTCTGTGACGATAGAAAAGCACGAATAAGTGAGCGCAACGCAGGCAGCGCTGCTCCATCATAGCACGACGGCAATAGGCACACCACAGCAAACACAGCCAATAAGCGCCAAGTCCTATTTATTCACACAAACAGGAATCAAATATAATCATCAAAATCCTTGTAATGCTCATAAATTTCATGGAGTTCCATTTCGTCGATTATATTGCGGCGTTCACGCTCCTTACGCGTAACGGTACGCATCTTACTCACACACATCAGAACAAATCCGATAACCAAAACCGCTAAAATAACCAGCCAAATCATAATCAACAAAATTTAAGGTTCCACAAAAAAAATTAATCATTGATGATAACAGCTCGCCGCTTCACTGCGTCAGTATCGAGCAGAATGTTTATGAACTCCTTTGCCGAAGCCTTCTGATAAGCACCCTTTAGCGTAAGCATGGAAGCCACCATCCTGTTTCCCGGTTCTTTTAACGGAATAGCCTTGAAACGGCTGTTACCGAATACCGCCGAAGCCGAAAGCACAGTAATATAATTACCCGTAGCCACCATCTGAAGCAAAATATTCGTCTCGTTAAGTTCAACCTGTGAAGCAAGAGTAAACCCTTTGCCCTGCATAAGCCTGTCGAGCATCATTCTCGCCTGCAACTCCTTCGAAGGCAACACAAGCGGATAGCCACACAACTCCTCAAGCGTAATGCTTTTCATCGAAGCCATCGCATGAGTGCTGCCGACAACAGCCGAAAGCGAATTTTCGAAAAGCGAAATAGTATCAATTTCGGGAGTGTCAACAAGAGGCTTGTATGATAAGACAAAATCAAGTTTCCGCGCCTTCAGCAGTTCGAGAAGACGGTTGACAGTCTCGTAACATATTTCAAGTTTCACATTAGGATACTGACGCATGAAAGACAACAGTCCTTCTGTCAACACAGAGCTCAGACTATAAGTAACCCCGACACGCAAAGTGCCGGCCTTTACATTCTGCAAATCGTACAGACGCTGAACACCATCCTCAGCATCCCTGATAGTCTTGCGGGCAAAAGGAAGAAACTCCTCCCCGGCTTCGGTCAAAACAATGTGTCTACTGTTGCGGAGGAACAACGGAAAGCCAAGTTCAAATTCCAACTGCTTTATCTGCTGGGACAACGTACTCTGTGTAATAAACAGATGCTTCGCAGCCTCCGAAAAATTCAGATACTCCGCACTCATTACAAAATATTTCAGTTGTCTCAGTTCCATAAGAAGCTGTTTAAATATCAATTCACTTTTTGCGAAGATAGCGATTTTTCTGCAAAAAACAAGCCTTTATACAAAAAACCGCATAAATTTATTTTAAACACAACAAATCCACATAATTATACAACAGACACACCTTATATAAAAAACAATAGGCATTGCAAACCGCAACACCTACTGTATATATGATATAAGGAAAGTTTTATATTAGAAACCGATGAAAATCAACATTGCGTATCCGAGAACAACACCAAGGAGACCAACAATGATACCAACCTTCATCATATCCTTCTGCTCAATGAAACCTGTTGAGTGAGCGATGGCATTGGGAGGAGTACTGATAGGCAGAATCATAGAAACTGAAGAAGCAATAGCAATACCTACCAACATAGCCTGAGCACCACCTACAGCTGTAAGCGCATCGGACATACCCACAGCAACAACGCCGAGCACGGGAACGAGCAAAGATGTTGCAGCAGAGTGAGAGATAAAGTTAGAGAAGCCGAAGCAGATGAGACCTGCGAGAATCATCACAGCGATGGGTGAGAAATTACCGAAGGGAACTGAGCTTACAATCAAGTTGCTCAAGCTCTCGCAACCTGCGCCCTTGTAGTTAAGAGCAACACCGAGTGCAAAACCACCGGCAACCATCCACAGAACGCTCCAGTTGATCTCCTCAAGGTCGCGACGTGTAAGGATACCTGTTGCACAGAAGATAGCGATAGGCAACATAGCAACAACGTTTGTATCCACACCCCAAAGGTCTGTACCGAACATCCACATGAAGATTGTTACAGCGAAAGCAAATACTACCGACCATGTCTGGAAGTTCCATTCTATATCACCCTCAATCTTAATCTCGATATTCTTCTGTTTGAAGGGGAACATGAAGCGAAGCAAAAGCCACGCAAGACCGAGAAGTACCAATACGAAAGGAGCCATCTTGATTGTCCAGTCAACGAAGCTGATGCCCATACCGATAGAAGAGAGGTAATCAAGCGCAATCATGTTGGGAGGAGTACCGATGGGAGTCATCATACCACCGAGGTTGGCACCGATAGGAATTGCAAGTGCAAGAGCAATACGACCCTTGCCATCAGCAGGCAACTGGCGCAATACGGGAGTAAGGAATGCCAACATCATGGCAGCAGTAGCAGTGTTGCTGACAAAAGCCGAGAAGATGGCAGTTACAAGGATAAAACCAAGCAACACAACCTCGGAACGTGTACCGAAAGGCTTCAGAAGGAAACGGGCAAGCGCAACATCGAGCTTAACTTTTGTAAGACCGATTGCAAGCACGAATCCACCGATGAAGAGCATGATAGTGGGGTTAGCGAAACAAGCCATGATGCTCTTGAAAGGCACCAATCCTGAAGCAGCAGCAGGATCTTCGGGACGAAGGAAACTGAATGCACTTGTAGACACTGTAAACAACATTACAGTAACCACAATCATAGAGGTAACCCAAGAAGGCAGAGCCTCAGTAAGCCACATCAAAGCAGCAAACACAAAGAGTGAAATGATACGCTGGTGCACATCTGTCAATCCCTCGATGCCGAATACTTCACGAGGCAACAATGCAACAGCAGCACTAAGGATTGTAATTACAAGAATCTTGATCAGCTTAATAGGAAGCTGCTTTCTCTTTTTTTCCTGCTTATCCTTCTGGATTTTCTCCAAGACCGAAAAGCCTGCAAAATTTTTAAACATAATTTGTCGGTTTTTATAAGTTTTAAGTTATTATTTTAATAAACTGCGCAAAGTTACTTATATTATTACAATAATATCCATGTCAAATATTCGATTTTAGCGATAGCATCTATCGAAAAAACCGATAGATAATCAAAAAACATTAAATCTCGGCCAAACGGCTGATAAGTTTATATTTTTATGCTACCTTTGTATGTTCGCTACTTTACAAAAATCCAAGAACGATGAAAAAACAGACATACATAACACTCATTGCACTGTTGGCACTATTTGCCATGCAGACACACACAATGCAAGCCCAGTCATTGGTGGAAGCCCCCATCCCCGAAGCAGTCGTAACCGACAAGAACGGCGAAGAGACATGGCTCGCCGAAGGCGAATCCTACACAGGCGAAGCACCTCTGAAAGCACGTTTCCTCGCCAACGCCGATGAGTACGACGACTACACCTGCGTCTGCACATGGCGCATAACCCGCGACGAAGAACCTGCGCCATTTCTTACCCGATACGACAAAGAGCTCGACTACGACTTCAACGAAGCCGGTTCATTCATGGTACAGCTATATGTAACCTACTCGCACAAGACCAACGACAAGCTCATCCTCGAATACGAATACGAACCGTTCCAGATAGTTATCAGCGAATCTTCGCTCAAAGTCCCCAATGCCTTCTCGCCCAACGGCGACGGCATCAACGACTACTTCAACGTATTCGAAGTAAAATCAATAATCAGTTTCTCGGCAGCTATCTACAACCGTTGGGGACAACAGCTCCACAAATGGGGCATCGACCAAATGGAATGCGAATCATGCGGATGGGACGGCACATACAAAGGCACCCCCGTCAAGGACGGTGTCTACTACGTGGTAGTGCAGGCACGTGGTGCCGACGGCATCAACTACAACATACGTCAGGCAGTCAATCTGCTCCGAGGATACATAGAAGAGACAACTAACCCTTAGCAAGCAGCGAACAGTGGAAGAGAATAATGGAAAGATAGAAGTTTGGGGTGCCCGCGTGCATAACCTCAAAAACATTGATGTGCAGATACCCCACGACGCCCTCACCGTCATCACAGGACTCAGCGGCAGCGGAAAATCCTCACTTGCCTTCGACACAATCTTTGCCGAAGGACAGCGCCGTTACCTTGAAACATTCTCAGCCTATGCACGCAACTTCCTCGGAGGTATGGAGCGTCCCGATGTCGACGAAATTACCGGCCTCTCCCCCGTAATATCCATCGAGCAGAAGACCACCAACAAGAATCCCCGCTCAACAGTAGGCACCACTACCGAAATATACGACTATATGCGTCTGCTCTTCTCGCGCACCGCAGAAGCATACTCCTACCTGTCGGGCGAGAAGATGGTAAAATACACCGAAGAGCAGGTACTCGACCTTATTCTTAAAGATTATGACGGCAAACGCATATACATGCTCGCCCCCCTTGTGAAAGCCCGCAAAGGACACTACAAGGAGCTGTTCGAACAGATGATGCGCAAAGGCTACCTCAACGTACGCATCGACGGCGAACTGCACGAAATGTACCACGGAATGGCACTCGAACGCTACAAGAACCACAGCATAGAAGTAGTCATTGACAAACTGCCCGTAGACGCAGCCGACACCGAGCGCCTGAAAGAGAGCTTGAAGATAGCCATGCAACAGGGCAACGGACTTATTATGATAATGGAAATGCCATCGGGCGAAGTGCGCTACTACTCCAAGCGTCTTATGTGCCCCGTAACAGGCATAGCCTACAACGAGCCCGACCCGCACAACTTCTCATTCAACTCACCTCAGGGTTTTTGCCACAAGTGCAAAGGTCTCGGCACCGTGACGCAGGTAGACGAGGACAAAATAATCCCCGACCGCAAACTGTCGATACACGATGGTGCCCTCGCGCCACTCGGCAAATACAAGAAATCCACCATCTTCAAGCAGATAGAGACCATACTCGGCCGCTACGACGCCGACCTTGAAACACCGGTATCAGAACTGCCCGAAGAGGCGATAGACGAAGTGCTCTACGGTTCACCCGTACCCCTCAACGCCACCGGCACCGACACAATTCTGGAAGGCCTCACCACCTACGACGGCCTTGTGAAATACATACAGATGCAGTACGACTCAGGCTCCTCGGCAAAGGAGCAACGCTGGGCAGAACAGTTCTCAGTGACCAAGCCCTGTCCCGAATGTGGCGGTTCGCGCCTCAACCGCGAAGCACTGCATTTCCGCCTGAACGGCAAGAACATACACGAACTCTCCACAATGGACATAAGCGAGTTGTATGCATGGCTGACCGACCTCGACCGTCATCTCAGCCCCAAGCAACGCGCCATCGCCACAGAGATATTGAAAGAGATTATCTCCCGTCTGCAATTCCTGCTCAACGTAGGACTTGGATACCTATCGCTCAACCGCGCATCGGCATCCCTCTCCGGCGGCGAAAGCCAACGAATCAGGCTCGCCACACAGGCAGGTTCGCAGTTGGTAAACGTACTCTACATACTCGACGAGCCGAGCATAGGCCTCCACTCACGCGACAACGACCGCCTGATAAACTCACTGAAAACCCTGCGCGACAACGGCAACACAGTGGTAGTTGTAGAGCACGACCGCGACATAATGACAAGTTCCGACTACATAATAGACCTCGGACCCGGTGCCGGGCGCAAAGGCGGAAATGTAGTATTTCAGGGAACACCCGAAGCAATGCTCCGCAGCAACACCCTCACTGCACGATACCTCAACAACGAACAAAAAATCGAAGTACCCGCCGAGCGTCGCCCCGGCAACGGAAAAAGCATCAAGATATTCGGAGCACGCGGCAACAACCTTAAGAACATCGACGCAGAATTCCCGTTGGGCAAGCTGATTTGCATAACAGGCGTATCGGGTGGCGGAAAATCCACACTCATAAACAGTACCCTGCAACCCATTCTGTCGCAACACTTCTACCGCTCACTGCAACAACCGCTGCCATACGACCGCATCGAAGGCATCGAACACATCGACAAGATAGTGAACGTAGACCAATCCCCGCTCGGACGCACCCCGCGCTCCAATCCCGCCACATACACCGGAGTATTCTCCGACATAAGAAACCTGTTCGTAGAACTGCCCGAAGCAAAAATACGCGGATACAAAGCCGGCCGTTTCTCATTCAACGTATCCGGCGGACGCTGCGACGCCTGCGGTGGAAACGGTTACAAGACATTGGAAATGAACTTCCTGCCCGATGTAATGGTCCCCTGCGAGGTGTGCCATGGCAAACGCTACAACCGCGAGACGCTCGAAGTACGCTACAAAGGAAAATCCATAGCCGATGTGCTTGACATGACAATAAACATGGCTGTAGAGTTCTTCGAGAATGTCCCCACCATACTCAACAAAATAAAAGTCCTGCAAGAGGTGGGACTCGGATACATAAAATTAGGACAGCCCTCAACCACCCTTTCGGGAGGAGAGAGCCAGCGTGTGAAGCTCGCAACCGAACTGTCGAAACGCGACACAGGAAAGACGCTCTATCTGCTCGACGAGCCCACCACCGGACTGCACTTCGAGGACATCAGAGTGCTTATGAATGTAGTCAACCGTCTGGTAGACAAAGGGAACACCGTCATAATCATCGAGCACAACCTCGATGTGATAAAACTTGCCGACCACATAATAGACATGGGTCCCGAAGGGGGACGCGAAGGTGGACAAATCGTCGCCACAGGCACCCCCGAAGAGGTTGCCGAAGCAGGCATTGGGCTCACAGCACCCTACCTTGCGCGCGAACTCAAACGATAAAACGTGTACAGAAACAAGCCGAATTTCGGGCTTATTGCACATATATTTGTCTAAAATACCATATTTTACACAAAAACTTCGTATCTTTGCGAAAAGTCGCGAAGATAGGATGCGGCTCGGACAACAAATTCAAGCGAGATTGATTTGTTGTCTCACGCCTTTTGTTATCTTTGTGTTACCGCAATAAAACTATGCAAGACACCCGACCTGAGCAATAATAATATTAACTAAATAAATCAATTTAATCTATGTTTGAAGGACAACCTAAAGGCTTATACGCCTTGGCTTTGGCCAACACAGGTGAGCGTTTCGGATACTACACCATGCTCGCCGTATTCGTGTTATTCTTGCAGGCTAACTTCGGCTTCTCAGCCGCTGCCGCAGCATCTATCTATTCAACATTCCTGGGTCTTGTTTACTTTATGCCTCTCTTCGGCGGTATTGCAGCCGACAAGTTGGGTTACGGTAAAATGGTAACAATCGGTATCTCAATCATGTTCTTGGGATACGTGCTCCTCGCACTCCCCTTGGGTGCAAACACATTGGCAATCATCGCCATGGGCGGTGCATTGTTGCTCATCTCTGTCGGTACCGGTCTTTTCAAAGGTAACTTACAGGTAATGGTAGGTAACCTCTACGACGATCCCAAATATGCCGACAAGCGCGACGCAGGTTTCAGCGTATTCTACATGGCAATCAACATCGGTGCGATGTTCGCTCCCACAGCAGCCATCGAAATCATGAAGTGGGCACAGACCTCACTCGGCGTAAGCGAAGCTGACTCTTACCACTTCGCATTCGGCGTAGCCTGCCTTTCATTGATTGCATCAATCGCTGTTTACTACGCATTCCGCAGCACATTTGCACACACCGACCGCAGCAAGGCAACAGCAGCAACCGGCGACAGCAACGTAAAAGAACTTACACCTGCCGAGACAAAAGAGCGCATCGTTGCCCTCATCCTTGTATTTGCAGTGGTAATCTTCTTCTGGATGGCATTCCACCAGAACGGTTCAACACTCACATTCTTCGCACGCGACTATACAGCAACCAGCTCAACAGGTATACAGAGCATGGCATTTGACGTTGTTAACCTCGTATTCTGCATCTTCCTCGTTTACGGTCTCTTCGGTCTCGTTCAGAGCAAGACCGGCAAAGGCAAGGCTATCGCAGGTGCAGTAATCCTCGGCGCAGTCGGCGGTCTTCTCTACAAGTACAACACATTGCCCGAAACAACAGAGGTCAGCGCACCTATCTTCCAGCAGTTCAACGCCTGCTTCGTAGTAATGCTCACCCCTGTATCAATCGCCATCTTCGGCG
>SUXT01000157.1 GCA_015060835.1 Bacteroidales bacterium | reverse complement strand
GTTGAACTGCCTATAAATGTCATAAATTAACCGGACACCAATAATAATACTCATTGTTCACTCCTGCAACATCCAACAGCAATATATTCTCCTTGCTGTTATTGTGCAGTTCAACGGTAATGCAACCATCGTCGCCCACTGTGGCATTGGGAGCCCACAACAGTGTGCGGCGGTAGTCCTTTGTCTTTTCGTCGGGACGGTTGTTTGTATAGTCGGGCGAATAGAACTGCTTGCTCTTGTTATACCCCTGAATGCGCGTGTAGCGGCGGGTGGTCTTTACGGCAAGTTCGGGGATTATTCCCTCAGTTACTTTATCTTCCTCTTTATTGGGGATGAAGCAGGCAACGTAGTTGGGGTTTTTAGGATACCCACGAAGCATTTGGTTCCTGAAGACCAAATAACCGGGGTAACCGTCTATCTGCTTGTCGTCCTGCGGATAGATGGAACTGCGGAGCAAAAAGCCATAATAGAATGGCCGGTACATTCCTTTGCGCAAATAGGAGCTGCGGCTGATGCTGCTTCTGCTGTTGCCGCCCTGCCCGTCCGATACTACATTCTCCGCACTGCTGTTCACAAACTTTTTCAGTGTATTTTCGTCGTTCCTTATTATAATTTCTTTAAAATTCATCATCGCCACAGGGTCTTTTCCCTTTAAATACTCATTGTCCTCTATCGGCGACACATTGTTCTTATACTCCCCTTTTACAACCATCAGCTTCACCCAATATGCCCAATTGTAGTTGTAGCGCCAGAAGGCACTCTGCAATACATCGAATGCCGTCAGTACATTCTTGTAAGCATAGTGACGCGGGCCTTCCCAATAGTCGGCACGCCATGTGCCTGTCGATGGAGAGTGCGCACAGCGCGAATAGTAGTCCGAACGGTAATTAGACTCTGCATCATAGACATAAGTCATGATATTCCAAGCCATTGTGTCATTTTCGGCTCCTTCGAGAATATCGCTCACGTCATTCACTTTGTAAGAAATCCAGTTGTCGTTGGGGGTGTAAATGTAGCTTACATCCTGCGCATACTCCCATTCGTCCATAAAGTCGAGACGAATCTCGCTCTTTGGCGGGCGGGTGGCACGACCTCTGTACTTCTTTGCCGTAACATCTATGGCATCAAGTTCGTTTGTTTCGTCAAGCAAAGTGGTCGCAGCATTTGTACCTCTCTTGTACTCGATGCTGCTGCCGGGGGTGCGCTGCCAATAGTCGAACAGTCGGAATTTGGGCGAAAAATATTTATCTAAAGAAAATTTAAAAATACTGTCCTTATCCTGTACCTGATTGAAGTTGAGCGCGGGAGTCAGTGAGGCATATTTCTTGCCATAGAAGTCCTCTATTTCCAGAAGGAATTTTCCCTCCTCACCGGTGATAAAATCGTAGTTTGAGATTACACTGTCCTTGTATGCGATGTCGAAGCGCACATCTACCCCTTTGAGCGGGATTATTTTGAACGTGCCCAACTTGCCGAGTTTCTTTACAGGCTGCTTTTTCATAAAGCTACCCTTCACCTGAATACCTTTCTCTATCGGGTGCTTGATGGAGAATGTACTATCAGTGCCTGAGAGCATGCTCCAGTCGTAGGCCGTCCAGCCGTGGGTGAGCATCAGAAGGTCGAGGTTGTTGCGGGTGTTCTCACTGTCGTCGGCAAAGTATTGCGAAGCGTCGGGAATGTATCCTTTAAGTTCCGAGGAGAGTAACATTTCAGTGTAGATGTTGTTGGAGTAGCTTGTGAGGATGCTGTTTTCTTCGCCTGTTACGGCTACCGAATAGCTGCCGTTTTTGGGCAGGGGCGTGCCATCCTCGCTACTGATTTTCACTGTCAGCTTGCGGTAGGGTTTGAAAAAAGTCTTCTCCTCGGTGGAAAGGCCGTTAATTTCGGCTTTCAGCTTGACGGGGACAAGGTCGCCCTGCTGCGGCGCAGAGTGTTTCACAAAGAACATTCGCTCGCACAGAGGAGTGCCGTCGGCAGTGAGCAGCAGACAGCGGTTCACTCCCTCGCGCAGTTTGTCGCGGTGCATGGCAAGGCTGCTTACACTCTTTTTGTAGATATATGCACGGTTGCGGTTGAGAATTACAAGGCCGGTCGTTTGCGTGGAAAGATTACTTGTTACCGCGAAGCGCACACTGTCGCCATCGTACCTTACGGCTATCGTCGCACCGCTGTTTTCTATTGCCGGAAGTTCGAATTTATGTTCTTTCTTGCCCTGCCTGACTTCGGCGCGGTATTTTACATCGGCTTGCGGAGTGAATATAAAATATCCTTTGCCATTGTGGGTGGCAACTGTGGTAAGCAATGGATCTTTGTCTGCCAAAATAGTGATTGTGTCGTTCATTGGCTTGCCGCTCTTATCGCGCAGTTCAAAGGCTACTTTTGTTTCGATACCTGCGACAAGGTGCCCGCCTTCGGGGTAGAATGTAAGCGTCGGCTCTTTCCCCTCCTGAGTCACCCACTCGCCATGATAGAGGAAACCGCGCTTGCGGTCGAGAAGGTTGCGAAAATCGTAGTTGTCGCCGTTCACTTTGTCGTAAACGGGAAACACGCGGCTGAACACCGCATCGTCGCCCCAGTTGAGCATATAGCGCGTATAGGCGCGTACTTCGTAGTATCCCGACAGCATCGAGGTTGGCAATTCAAATTCGCCATTGCAACACCCCTTTTCGTCTAATTTATACTTTTTTGTTTCAACCACATAACCCTCGGGGGCGCAAAGTTCCACATAGAGCACTTTACTCTGTGGCGCAGACACACTGTTTGTACCGTTGCCGCCCGTGCAGTACGCCTTGAACCACATTGTCTCGCCAAGATAGTAGCCGCTGTTGTCGAAATGCAGATAGACACGTTCCTGCGGCAGAGCGCGTGAGGCGACGAGGCTTTTCAGCACAAGAGTGTCGAGCATGCAACCATCGGCGCTCGCGCAGATGGCAACGAGCAAGAAAAATGCAGTTGTAACAATTCTATTCATATTGTGTCTATATAGAAGCTGTATGAATTTCATTTCGTTTTTAAGGACTTCATCATCCTCTCAAAAGCATCGAGGTCGCGTGGGTCGGCATTCACATCGAGCACATCGCCATCGGGCGAAATGAG
>SUXT01000048.1 GCA_015060835.1 Bacteroidales bacterium | reverse complement strand
GTTCGAATTCTTCGGAAAACAGAAAATGAACACCTACATATACGGCCCCAAGGATGACATCTACCACCGTGCAAAATGGCGCACCGAATACCCCGCCGACCAAGCAGCCAAGATAAAGGAATATGTTCAGGCAGCCGAGAGCAACAAAGTAGATTTTGTATGGGCCATACACCCCGGCAACGACATCAAGTGGAACAAGACCGACAGCCTCAACATGATAACCAAGCTCAATGCAATGTATGAGCTCGGTGTACGCACCTATGCAGTCTTCTTCGATGACATCTGGGGCGAAGGCACTGATGCCACCCGACAGGCAGCCCTTCTCAACTACATCACCGATGAATTTGTAAAGAAACACGACGATGTTGCCCCGCTTATCCTCTGCCCCACACAGTACAACAAGGGCTGGACAAGCGGCAACTACCTTGACATCCTCGGCGAAAAAGCTTACAAGGAGACCGATATCATGTGGACAGGAAATTCTGTAATAGACATGATAAACAAAGAGGACATGGCGTGGATAAACAACCGCATCAAGCGCAACGCATATATTTGGCTCAACTACCCCGTAAACGACTACTGCGTAGACCACATGCTCATGGGACCCACCTACGGCAACGACCTTGACATAGCCCCTATGCTTGCAGGCTTCACCTCAAACCCCATGGAGTATGCCGAAGCCTCAAAAGTGTCGCTCTACAGCATAGCCGACTACACATGGAACATGAGCGACTACAATGCCGATGACTCATGGCAGAGAGCAATGGAGTACCTTGTTCCCGAAAACACCGATGCCTTCCGACTCTTCTGCGAGAACAACATCGACCTCGGAGCTACCGGCCACGGACTGCGCCGCAAAGGAGAATCGCCCCGTTTCAACGCAGCACTCGAACAGTTCAACAAAGCTATCGCAGAGGGCGACACAGTAAAGGCCACAGAGATACTTTCGGCACACTTCAACCAAATGATAGTAGCCGCAGAGACACTCATAAATTCAGGCGAAAAGCCCCGTCTTGCAGCAGAAATAGAACCCTGGTGCAAGTCAATGAAATTGTTGGCATACAAAGGATTGTCGACCATGAATATGTACAAGGCACTCGCCGCAGGCAATGCAAAAGATTTTGTCGACAGTTACCTCGCATACCTCAACTACGACAAGCAGCAGATGGCCATACGTTCGCGCGACTTCCCCGGCTCCATCAAGAACCCCACCCCGGTAGTAGCGACAACATTTATCGTACCTTTCATAAAGAAAAACGTGGCCGAACTTATCGATGCCTACAAGAAGAACAACACCTACCGTCTGGATGTATTCCCCTACCGTCTGATAGAGAACGGAGCATACTTCATAAAAGTAAACGGCAAATTCCTCACAAACGTTCAGGAGAACGTACCCCGCACTGCGCCGCAGTTCACAGCCGACAGAGATATGATAAAGCCTCAGCGTCAGGAGTGGCTCATCACATTCGACACAGAGACAGAGCGCTACAAGATAGTCAACATACAGGACAACCGCTACCTCAACGAAAGAGGAATGTTCTCTGCCGGTGCAAGCAACCCCTACGAAGCAGCATGGCACTCATACATACTTGAGCGCAACGACGACGGCAAATACTCGATACAGAATGCAGGCCGTGCAGGCAAAGGCTTCTGGTTGCAGTCGGCCGACGGCACACATATCGTCAGCGGAACCGACGACAGCGACAAATTCATATTCGAAATTGTCCCTGTCAGCAGCAAATAGCTACACTAAAGAACCGCCGGCTATCACAAGAAAACTGCCGGCGGTTCTTGTTATACACCAACTATAAAAAGCGTAATCATGTCCATAAGATATTTGGCTTACACAGTAGCCGCACTCCTTCTTTTTGTATCGTGCCACACTAAAACCGCAGAAAACAGCGGGGCAGCACCGACACCTGAGACTGCACGCACAAGCAGCGACTACACTGCCAATGCAGAAGCCATAGAACAGAAAATGCAGGAGATGCTGACCGTGTCCGATACAGCCGAATTGCAGGGATACACATACGACACAAGTCTCCAGTCGCGGGACCCAAATGCATACTGGCTTATGAACCGTATGATACAGATGTGCTATCTTGTAGAGGATGCTGACGACGATTGGGCATGGATGCTCGCAATAAACCGTAGCATCGACGAATACAACAAGAGAAGCGGATGCGATAACGGTTCTGTAGAGAGTGCAATAGAATCAATCTACGAACTGCTGGAAGAGTACTACGCCGGCTATCAGTCTCAAATGAACACTGCAAGCTATATAAATTGTACGGCTGCACACTACAAGACACTGAACGGATACTACCGCATTATAGAATCCATCGGTAGCCATAATGAAGACAACGACCTGAGCAATAGACTGAAAGCACTGTACTACAACGACTTCAGGCAGTGGTTCAATATGATTCAGGCTATGAACACACTGATGTGTGAATACACATACTCGCTGAGCATGTATTCATCGCTCCCCGTCTTTCTGGCAAGTACGGAAGAATCATGGTCAAACAATCGCCATGAAGGAATCAGCCTTGAGAAAAAAATCTTCCTGACAGACGAGTTCAAGCCGACAGAAAATGACACCGAATGCACCTCGACCGAAAAATTCAAGGCGCTGCTGGACCATTTCAAGGATAGGACAAAGGAGAAGTTCATCAAGGAGTACTCCTCGGAGAATGGAGAATGGCATTACAAGCAATCAAGCAAAAGAATAGACAACATTGATTTTGAAAAAATAACAGCAGCGGCAGAAAGTTACAATAACGCACTCAGCAATTGGACAGAAACGAGGGAAAAGATAGCACTGATGCTCCCCGCAGACAAACAGGCTGCATACCGTAACGTTACAGAAAAGATGTACACGCAGCTGTACAAAGATTTATTGGCACTTAAAAAGATAGATCAATAAGCATATATATATCATTATTATAGACGGTTGTCCCAGAGAAAATCCAGGACAACCGTCCTATTACGGAATCAGGACTTACACAAATCGCCTTCTTTTTTTGTATTGTTAACATACGGTTGATAAGTATAAAGCAAAAAGCAAGAACACTATATTTTTTTTTCGTACCTTTGCAGTTAAGAAAAAAACTGTAAACTGATAATATGGGAAAAATCATAGCATTAGCTAACCAAAAAGGCGGTGTCGGAAAGACAACAACTTCTATCAACCTCGCCGCCTCACTTGCCAGCCTCGGACAGAAAGTGCTGATAATAGATGCCGACCCTCAGGCAAACGCATCATCAGGTCTCGGCATTGACATACGACAGATAAAGAACTCAATATACGAATGCCTCATCAGTGGTTCAACACCCGAAGCAGGCATACACCACACTTGCGTGGAAGGACTCGACATAATCCCATCGCACATAGACCTTGTAGGAGCAGAAATCGAGATGCTCGACCTGCCCAACCGCGAGAAAATAATGAAGAACTCCCTCGCCAAGATAAAAGACCAATACGACTACCTGCTTATCGACTGCTCCCCCTCACTCGGCCTCATCACCGTAAACTCACTCACAGCAGCCGACTCGGTAATCATACCCGTACAGTGCGAATACTTCGCCCTTGAAGGAATAAGCAAACTACTCAACACAATAAAGATAATAAAGTCAAAGCTCAACCCCTCGCTCGACATCGAAGGATTCCTGCTGACGATGTACAATTCGCGTCTGCGCCTGAGCAACCAGATATTGGGCGAAGTGAAGAAACACTTCCGCGAACTTGTGTTCAACACCGTCATACAGCGCAACATACGATTGGGCGAAGCACCCAGCATGGGTATTCCCGTACTTCTCTACGACGCCGACTCTGTCGGTGCCAAGAACTACCTTGCCCTTGCAGAAGAGATACTACAAAGAAAAGACCAAGAATAAAATATGGCAAAAAAACAATTCACACTCGGCAGAGGACTCGACGCACTAATCTCCACAGAAGCAGTGCGTACATCAGGCTCATCATCGATAGGCGAAATAGCCCTGTCACAGATAGAACCCAACCCCAACCAGCCCCGTAGAGAGTTCAGCGAAGAATCGCTGCGCGAACTTGCCGATTCAATCATAGAAATAGGCATAGTGCAGCCTATCACGTTGAGACAGATAGATGAAGAGCGCTACCAGATAATCGCAGGCGAACGCCGTTTCCGCGCATCGCAACTCGCAGGCAAGGAGACAATACCCGCCTACATCATCACAGCCGACGACGAGAGCACCATGGAAATGGCACTCGTCGAAAACATACAGCGCGAAGACCTCAACGCGCTTGAAATAGCCCTCGCCTATCAGAAACTGATAGAGCAGAACAACTTCTCGCAGGAGCAGTTGAGCAAACGTGTGGGCAAAGGCCGTGCGACCATAGCCAACTTCCTGCGTCTGCTGAAGCTCCCCGCCCCCGTACAGATGGCACTCAAGGAGAAACAGATTGACATGGGACACGCACGCGCACTGCTATCACTCGACGACCCCAAGCAGCAGATAAAGCTCTTCAACGAAATACAGAAGAACGGCTACTCTGTGAGACAGGTGGAGGAGATTGTGCGACAAATGAAAGAAGAGGGCTACGATGCAGCGAAGAAAAAAGAGAACAAACAACAGGAGAACGTAGCTGTATTCAGCCAGCTGAAAAAACAGCTCACCCACTTCTTCCAGACCCCCGTGCAGCTAACCTGCTCCCCCAAAGGAAACGGCAAGATAAGCATCAAATTCAAGAACGAAGAGGAGCTCGAACGCATCATCTCCATCTTCGACAAGATGAAATCCTGACATTCCGCACTGCAGAAGCCAAAAGAAAGAACGACAGAATAACCCAAACAAGCAACAAGTTGTCAACAACAAAAACAACATACAGGATACGGCAAATGATGGCAGCAACAGCTATAATGTTGCTGTCCACACTCTGCGCCTCTGCACAAACAGCAAACGACACCATCGGCAACATCCCCGCAAGGATAGAAGCCGGACTGCCGCAGAGCGACACCATATATGCCGAAAGTCTGCAAACAGCTTCAAGCGACAGCAGCCGAGTATCGAAGAAACGCAACGAATACGGAGTATCCGAAAAACTTGCCAACTTCAAACCCGAGCCCTACAAAGCCACATGGCTTGCAGTAGTAATCCCCGGTGCCGGACAGATATACAACCGTAAATACTGGAAACTCCCCATCGTCTACGGAGGATTCATGGGCTGTCTCTATGCCTACAACTGGAATAACCAGATGTACAGCGACTACCGTCAAGCCTTCCTCGACATAATGGATGCCGACCCCAACACCAAGAGCTACGAAAGTTTCTTCCCATCGGGATACGACTTCCAGAACAACGAAGAGTACATGAAGAACCTCTTCAAGAAACGCAAGGATCGCTACCGCCGCTGGCGCGACCTCAGTGTCTTTGCCTGCGTAGGTGTCTATCTGATCTCAATCGTCGATGCATACGTAGATGCACACCTTTCGAGCTTCGACATAACCGACGAGATAAACCTGAGCATACAGCCCGACATAATGCCCGACATCAACAGCGGAGCCGGCCACTACGGGCTCAACTGCAACATAACATTTTAGAAACTGCCCCCATAATGCCCAACAAGACACACATATATACACTGCTGCTGGCACTATTCTGCTGCACCGCATCGGTTGCACAGACAACAGCCGACACCACCCGCGTCAACCTCGACAACTTAGGGGTGGTCAAAGACAACAGTGCAATCAACTATGACAAACCACATAACGCGCTCAACCCCGAATACATAAGCGACAAGGACAGCATACAGTTCGAGATACCCGAAAGCATGATGCTCGACATCGACAGCCTCATGAACAGCTGGCAATCGCGCAACCTGTTGCAAGCCAACGATTGCGAAAACTTCTATGAGCCACAACCGGTAAGCGATTCAATATACGCCGACCGTCTCGACCGCCTGCCCACCATCGTCAACATGACATACAACGATGTAACCAAGCAGTTCATTGAGCGATATGCCAACCGCCACCGCCGCTTGGTGGCAAACATGCTCGGTCTCTCATCATACTACATGCCCATGATAGAGAGCACCCTCGACAGCTACAACATGCCGTTGGAGCTTAAATATCTGCCGATAATAGAATCGGCGCTCAACCCCAAAGCCACCTCACGCGTAGGCGCCAAAGGATTGTGGCAATTCATGTTCAGAACCAGCAAACACTATGGACTGAAGACAAACAACTACATAGACGAAAGATTCGACCCGCAGAAATCGACACAGGCAGCCGTACGCTATCTGCGCGACCTCTATAAATTCTTCCAAAGCTGGGACCTTGCAATAGCAGCCTACAACTGCGGCCCCGGCAACGTAAAGAAAGCCATCATACGCTCAGGGGGCAAGACCGACTTCTGGCAGATATACCGCTACCTGCCCCGCGAAACACGCGGATACATACCCGCCTTCATCGCAGCCAATTACATAATGACCTACTACGAAGAGCACGGTATCTGCCCCATGCAGTCCACACTGCCCATAGCCACCGACACAATACACATAAATAAGAACCTCCACTTCACCCAAGTGTCAGAGCTGTGTGGCATAGAAATGGACGCCATCAGAGCCATGAACCCTCAGTACATCAAAGACATAGTCCCCGGAAAAAGCGAGACCTGCATACTGCGTCTGCCCAATGAGACCATCACAACCCTGCTCAACCACGGTGACTCCATCTACAGACACAAAGAGGAACTTTTCTTCTCGAAAAGCCAAGTAGAGCAATTGGAAAAAGGAATAAAACTCAACGATGGCGGACGCAGTACAGCCAAACGCCACAAAGTACGTTCCGGGGAGACTCTTTCACAAATAGCCCGCAAATATGGCGTATCGGTACAACAATTGAAGCGTGCCAACGGTTTAAAAAGCAACAACATCAGAGCCGGACGATACCTTAAAATCTACTAAGAAGCCATGGAGACCAACGAAGATAAGCGCAACATAAACGAAGAGGCTGAAATATCCGCAGCCTTTCAGGACCTGCTCGACACCTATCTGTCGACACAGCACCGCAGAAAAGTCGAAATAATAACAAAAGCATTCAACTTTGCCCGCCAGGCCCACAAAGGAGTGCGCCGCAACAGCGGCGAGCCCTACATCATGCACCCCCTTGCTGTAGCACGCATCGTATGTGCCGAAATAGGATTGGGCTCCACCTCCATCTGCGCAGCCCTGCTCCACGATGTAGTGGAAGACACCGACTACACAATAGAGGACATACGCAACCTCTTCGGCGAAAAGATAGCCCACATTGTCGACGGACTCACAAAAATCTCGGGCGGAGTATTCGGTCCCCAAGCCTCGGAGCAGGCAGAAAACTTCAAGAAACTGCTGCTCACCATGAGCGAGGACATCAGAGTGATACTCATAAAGATAGCCGACCGTCTGCACAATATGCGCACCCTCTCCTTCATGCCACAGAGCAAACAGTACAAGATTGCCGGAGAGACACTCTACATATACGCACCTATAGCCTACCGCTTGGGACTCAGCCGCATAAAGACCGAGCTTGAGAACCTTGCCTTCCGTTATGAGCACCCCGAGGAATACGAAAAGATACAGAAGAAACTGGCAAAAACCCAAATAGAGCGCGACCACCTCTACAACGAATTCATAACACCCATACGCGAAGAGCTCGACAAAATGGGCTTCACATATCGGGTAATGGGACGCTTGAAGTCGCCCTACTCCATTTGGAACAAAATGCAGACCAAGCACATAGCCTTCGAGGATATATACGACATTCTCGCCGTGCGCATAGTGTTCACTCCCCGCGAAGGCAAGAACGAGAACAACGAGTGCTTCAACATATACATAGCCCTCACCAACCTCTACAACGTACACCCCGACCGTCTGCGCGACTGGGTAAACAAGCCCCGCGCTAACGGATACCGTGCCCTGCACGCAACGTTCATGAGCAAGCAAGGCTCGTGGATAGAGGTGCAGATACGCAGCGAGGAGATGGACGAAATAGCCGAAAAAGGTGTAGCCGCACACTGGAAATACAAGAGCCGCGACGACAACTACAGCAAGGACGAACAGCTCGACAACTGGCTGCACACCATTAAAGAGATTCTCGACGACCCCCATCCCAACACCCTCGATTTTCTCGACACAATCAAACTCAACCTCTACGCAACAGAGATATTCGTCTTCACCCCCAAGGGCGAAATTATGACAATGCCCCAGAACTGCACCGCCCTGGACCTTGCATACAGCATACACACCTTCCTCGGCAACCACTGCATAGGCGCCAAAGTCAACCACAAGCTCGTACCCATGAACCACGTGTTGCAGAGCGGCGACCAGGTGGAGATACTGACCTCCAACTCGCAGCACGTACAGGAAAACTGGCTCAACTTTGCCACCACCGCCAAAGCACGTGCCAAGATACAGGCCGCACTGCGCCGCGAACAGCGCAAGATACAGCGCGAAGGCGAAGAACGCCTCAATGCCTTCCTCGAAAAAGAGCAGCTCGCCAACTATGCCAACAACATCGAGAAGCTGTGGCTCCACCACAAGCTCAGCGACAAGGAGTCGCTGCTCACAGCAATAGGCAACGGCAGCATAGTTCTCGGCGAAGAGGACAAGGAGGCACTGTTGGGCAACAACAAACGCCGCTTCACCTTCCCCTTCTTCTTCGGCAAGGACGAAAAGAAAGAGGAAAAAAAGCAAGAGACAACCACATTCGATGCAGAGCAGATAGACCGCAACCACCCTATAATACTCACCGACGAGAATCTGCGCCGCGACTACAGTATA
The DNA here is from genome assembly GCA_015060835.1 of Bacteroidales bacterium. GTDB lineage: Bacteria > Bacteroidota > Bacteroidia > Bacteroidales > Bacteroidaceae > HGM04593. The sequence continues at coordinate 9,194 of SUXT01000048.1, read as the reverse complement.
GCATGCTGTTGCCATCCCATCCCCGGCGACGATGTACTTGCCTACTACGACGAGAACAAGCACATAACGATACACAAGCGCCAATGCCCCGTCGCAGACCGCTTGAAGAGCAGCCACGGCGACCGCATACTCACAGCCAAATGGGCGACCCACCGCGCACACGAATTCGTAGTACCCATCAACATCGGAGGTATCGACCGCATAGGCATAATAAACGAAATAACCGCGATAACCTCGCAACAGATGAACGTAAACATACAGAAGTTCGAATTCGAGAACAAGAACGGAGTATTCGAGTGCAACATCTGGCTCAATGTCCACGATGTCAAGGATGTAGAGACACTTTGCGAGAAACTCAAAAAGATAGAAGGCATCAAGAGTGTGGCACGATTCGACTAAGAAGCTGTTTGAATTTTATTTTAATAAGATAGGCGGCGCCTCGGAATAATATTCAAGTAAACTTGATATTCTTCTCTCGGCTTGCGCTATCTTTCGGTATTATTTGAGAGATATTTTGAGCAGATTTTCTTTCGCATTTTGCAGGGAATAGCGGGCTATTTCCAAAAAATAAGAAAGAAAAGATGCCGAAATAGGCTCAAATAAGCCGAAATAAACATCGCAAAATAGAATTTTTCTAATAAAATTCAAACAGCTTCTAAGAATGTATTAAAGGGCGGCAGAGGGCAATGCTCCTGCCGAATACCTGAATCAGGGCAGTATGCTTAACAAAGCAAAGGAACGCTACCGGGAAACCGAATACCCAAGCAAATAGAGCCCAAACAAAACAATATGAGAGAGAACCAACATTGAAAAGGTTCTCTCTCGTATTGTTGTAATTGCGCTATCCTTCTACGCACTGATCTTGTTTATGCCAAACTTCTTGCCATTACTTAATTTATCCTCGTCGCATGCAGAAATAACCTCGGCACAAGTGAGTTCCCTGCCATACAGGATGGTATCCACCATCATTCTACGCGCAACATTCTCAATCTGTCCTCCGCTGAATTCGTAACGGGTAGCGATCATAGAAGCATCCTCCTCGCTCAGTTCCGGAATCATGCTCAGCCATATTTTCTTGCGGACACTGCACGAAGGTTTCTTGAATTCAACCTTATACAAGAAGCGACGGTCAAAGGCTGAATCAATATTGTCGGTAAGATTTGTCGTTGCAATCAAAATACCAGTTGTTTTAAAAGGTTACTATCAGGCAGATCTTCTATTCCCGTCTCTACCGGTGCAGGAACAGGCCCATCAACATGTTCAAGGAAACTGTACCATTCATCGTCTATCATCGGCCTGCTCTGAATGATGAACTCCTTGAATCCGTCAAGGACATCCGTATGCTGTAGACCACCACAGCTTTTTCTGAGTTCTTCGACCGCCTTGCACCCATGCAGAAAGGCATTCTTACGGTATAAACCGGGCGGGTGGGTGAGAGACGGTTTTGACGCACCGATGGCGTATTTGTACTTTCCGGTTGCAAAGCTACACATCACGGAACGGACACCGGCCATATAATCGCACACCAGTTCGTGTGTCCACCGTTCGTTTGCGAGCGATCCAAAGACAACATTACGAAATACATGATGGCTCACCTCATGTGTCATCAGCAGTTTGAAAGCATCCCTGTTGTTGATACCTATCCCATCGAGCAGTTTTTCGTTGTAGCAGATGTCATAGTCGGCCATGCTACGGCTCACAGCCTTTGCAAATGTCTCGCATCCGTCATATACTTGCGGCAATGGCATATCGAAGAAACGGGCAGTACCCTGCACAAACTCCATTATCTCGTCAGTTGCGAGATTCTCCTTGTCGTAAAAAAGAGCATTGAAGATGTTGTCCGTATCCCTACGTTGAAACCTGTGCCACTCGGCCATATGGGCATAAAGTTCCTGCATATCTTTTTCTTGTGCCATAACGGTTATATTTTGCTTTGTCTCCTGATAATATCCTTGCGCCGTATGAATTCCTGCTTAGGCATCGGCTCTAGCCCATTATGCTCTGTCATGTAGGAATAAATGCCGTTAAGCACACGCATAATCTTGCTTGTGTTGTGCCCCGCCCCTGCATGATAGCCTCTGATTTCAGGAGGTCCTACATTCCTGTCGGCGGCATAAAATACCCAGTAGACAGAAAGGGCAATATCCGTGCGGTGCAATCCCATGGCACAGGCTATATAAAAGTTACCCTCGTCGATGCAACGGCAAAGTTCAGGCAAGAGCCTTACCATGCTCTCGATATTATTGCATCTGTTATCCACTGGATAATGGAAATATCTCATGCCATATTGCTCGCATTTAAGACTGAGACGTGTCCGGAAGCCATCCTCACGAAGGTCGATAATAGTCCTTATGCCCGATTCATGAATTATTGGCCACGCATATTCTTGTCGGGGCGAGGACATTGTAGCTCCACGCACACCGCCGTAAACGACAGCTATATCCTTAATGCCGGTAGACAATATCCGCTGCACATCAAACGCGGTATCTACACGCAAGGGGCCGGCCGGGACAACATTCACAGCAACACTGTTTGCCGGCGCACCAACTTTTGCAACGTGCCAACCGTCGCAATAGACGCATTTATACGGAACATATTCTCCTCCATATTTCGCCTTCATCTCATTTGCGACCTTTACAGCACGCACCTTTGTAGCATGCGAAACCTTTTCCCTGAGATCGCTCCTGCGGTAATGGGAATAGCGGGAGAAGACTCCCCAAGTGCTTCTCTCGAAGAGTGTCGTTGGATGAGTCAACTGCTCACAAAACCAAACTAATATATTTTTTATACTTATGTTTTTCATACGTCATGGGGGATTTTCGTTCTTCCTGCATTTCATGTAACTCCTACATGAGTATGGAGTATAAAGAATACTTTATTCTATCAAATTTATGCAACGTAAAACAAATATCCGGGAATGCGCCCCATCTACCCTTTTGATTAGTGCGACTCACCATCCAGCGGCCTCTCCCACTGCTTTTCAAATTCGCAGAGCGGTACATTCTGTCCTATAAAGTTCCAGCAAATAGCAAACTCGCCACTGTCCTTGTAGCGAACAACCGATGCAAACTCGGCCGGGGTAAGCTTGTTGAAGAACTTGTACTTATCCAAAGGAATAGAATAACAAGACTCCATCGTCTCATTTATAAATGTTACTGTCAGGCTGCGACGGTCGATACATATATTTGTAAGATCGTAGTCGGCAAGATATTCAAGATTGCTCTCAGTCGAGGCATTTACAGCAGACAAAAGGAATTTGCAGAACTTGCTATCAATAGTATTCTCTATTATATTCGCCCACACCTTTTCGTCCTTTGTCGTCGGATGGTCAAGGTCTATGCAGTGCAGGAGTTCGGGGAGATTGAATGTGCACGAAGGAGCTCCATCGAAGCATAATCCCAGCAGGCGCGAATCCTCATTGTAGCTGTACAGCGCAAACTCTGTTCGACCGGTGGGAATATCGTAAGCCTGCATAATGTCATACCCTCCGTTGATCTCATCAATCATGAACAGGAAATTGTATGATTCAACCAATTTAAACGACTCTTTACTGCTACTTTGGGCCCGCAGACGCATGGCAATGTATGCCCCGCGATTTTCGGATTTTGTCTCAATCACACTGAAACACCACAACTCGCAACCATCGTGAAAAGTCTCGCCGGGAGTAATCCAATAGGAGACCTCCCCTACATCAAACAACAATCCCGTTTCGCGCAACATAGTCTCATAATAAGCCACATCGGCATAGTTCCATATTATCAGCTTCAGATTGTAAACAAGCTTGAAAACCGTAAGTTCTTCGTCTGCCAAATTAATACGTATGCAGACTTTTGCACCCTCATATGCCCTATTGTTGCCGGGGTACAATCCGCTCAACATGTTATTCAGCTCGTTCAGTTGCCGTTCAAGGTCTTTTCTACCCCTCTGCGTGTAGGGAGAAATATTTTTCCACAACATATAGCAATAAGCCAACATACCAAAATAGACATCAGGCTCTTGCAGTCTCATCTCTTTCAAATTTTTCACAACAGCTTCATCCAAAGACGACAGCCTATGATAATCCTCTGTTATTATTGCTCCCAACACTGTACCACACCACTCACTGCTACCATCACCCGCTGCACATATTGCATCGTATAATTCCTTACCGCCGCGTATGCTGCGGGCAACAGATATTGCATCATTTTCATAAATGTACAATTCATCGCACAGCTTACGCCACACTGTTTCTACTGTTTCGGGGCTAACATATTCGCCCCTCTTTATGCGTCCGATAGTCGTTCTGCTGTTACTCTTGTAGCCAAGTATTTCGGCCAATATGCAATCTGTGGCAGCAAACACTCTGTTCTCGAAAAGTGTCTGCAATATCTCTTGTCTCGTTTCCATTTTGTGAATATTTGGTGCGAATGTAGCAAAAGAGATTCATAAAACAATGCAAAAATGAAATATTTGTACCAACAACTGTCTTGTTTGGTACAATTTCGCTCACAGGATTATCTCCTATCATTATTAGAGAGTATTTCTCACAAAAGCTGCATATATTCACAGCCTAAAAAGCAAAGGATGCGAAAAAAGCACTCCCATGAGCGCCATATTCGAAAAAATAGTGCTACATTTGTAACATCCGCCGGAAAAATGGCGGAAAACATATTAACGCATTTTACTTTGCACAAAGGACGAAACCTAGGAAATTTCGCAATCACGACGGGCAAAGGAATATGGCGCTCCTGTTTTGTTTATGTACTGAAGCGGGCAACTTCCCGCATATACATACGCAGAATGGCGTGAGTGTGTCGTATTTGCATTTATCATCGTCGCGGAGGTCTTCCTAGGTACCTGTCCTTGAAGTGATAAAGGCTGTAGAATACTTCCATTCGCGCCTTTTCTTGTCAATGCGCAATAGGTAAAGCATAGCAAAAGCGGGTTTATGAGTATTATCACTATCATGTAATCCTTTTATTTACAAAATTGTGAACTAACACAACGTAATAATTGATAAAAACTAAAAAATTAACATTGAATCAAAGGTTGGATTTCAACTATAGATTCACATAAAAATAAAAAAAAAATGAAATATGGCAGACGGTAATGAAGTTTGGGGTAAAGTATTAAAAGCCGCAATAAAAATCCCTGCAGTAAATGTCGACAGAGAGGTTTTCCTAAAAAAAGAGTTAAGAAGATATTTCGATGACGACACTTTGCAAAAGGCTATAGATGGAAATCCTACTTTGTATTTAACAAAGAGTCAAGCAGCAAAAATAGCAAATGGTTGCATAAATTATCATTTGACATTGGTAACAAGTGCCTCCGCACTTGCTGGTATTCCCGGAGGGTGGTGGATGGCTGGAACTGTCCCCGCGGATTTAACCCAATTTTATGGTCATATATTGGCTTTAGCACAGAAATTGATGTATATATATGGATGCCCAAGCATTAGCAATGGTAAAGGAGAATATGACGATGAAACATCAAACATCTTAACGATTTTTGTAGGAGTTATGATGGGAGAGCAAATGGCCGTAAAGACTCTTGGGAAATTACTGGAAGAGCTATCTAAACAAGTTGCGAAAAAATTACCCAAGCAGGCTTTGACAAAATATGCAATATACAATATTGTTAAGAAGGTGGCAAAATGGATAGGTGTAAAGATTACAAAAGATAGTTTTGCAAAAGGTGCAGGCAAACTTCTTCCTATTATCGGCGCACCTATATCCGGTGCAATGACATATTATACATTTAAGCCTATGGCTAATAGATTAAAAAGACATTTAGAAAATTGTATTTATTCGGATTAGCTATGCCACTATTTAGAGTAACTATCAAACAGATGAAATTATCTGGCGGTGTGCGCATCGAACGCGGAATGTCGGTAGATGTAGTAACAAATTCTATGAGTAATCCGCTGACCACCAATGGCGGCCAAGCCGTTGCCGATGCTTTTATGCGCGTGTACGGTGTGGATATGAAGAAACTCGGTGCGCTTAGTACAGTCTATTTGGATGTAGTGAGAGTAGGGTAAAAAAGTAACCATATAAAAATTAATGGCAACAATGAACAACGATTTTGAAGACATACTGACTTCCATGTTGGAAGAGTATGAAAATGGCACAGATGTAGCCACAATTATAGAGAACAGCAGTAAGGAAATGTCGGTCGAGAATGCCGAACTGTTGGCAGCAAGCAACAACATGATAGATGCTATCAGTGAAAAGGCACAATTGCTAGCCGATGCCCGCAAACAACGCAAGAGCAGAAAGCAGTGGATGGCTGAGCAATTTGATGAAATTACCGATGGAAAGACCGAAGAAGAAAAGGCTGCCATTGCATCAGCAATTTCAGGAGTGAGTGAGAATATTGTAAACGAGGTATTAACCCAAAAATAGGGACATTATGAAGTTTGAGAATTATTCAGAAGATGATAAAAACATTTTCGTAAACGGACTGGACAATAATATCAAGAAAATGACAGCTTTGCAATCTCTGTTGTTTGGTAACGAACTTACAGCCGCAGAGATTCCGTATATCAGAGAATTCAAAAGCGTAGCAGATTTTTTGGACTCTGAATTAAACAGTAAAAAGGAAACTGACATAAAGAAAATATTTGTAACAGCAATAGTTAAGGCTGTGGAAAAAGGAGTGCTTCCTTTCCCATTGCCGACTGTAGACCCTATTGTTATCGCCAACCTCGTGGATGAGGGTCTTACCCGCCTGAAAGTCGCGTATCAGCAGAGTAAAGGCATATTGGATGTAGAAGAGGCTGTGAATGCGCTTATAGACAGAGCTGCAGCCCGTGCTATTGCTTCGGTAGACAAACTTGTAGACACAGCATTGCCCATTTTGGCCGACAAATTATCCAAAGTAATGCTGCGCAACCCTTATACAGCCCCTCTTGCTCCGTTGGTAGAGATTGCTGTGCCATATGTCGCCCCTGTTGCAAAATCGTTAATCAAGAAAGGTATCACCGTTGCACAGAATTATGCTAAAAGTGCAGTAACCAAAATTTTTGGTAAAGCAAAAGAGTTTTTAGATCGTGTTCAGAATATCGAATTTGCATAAACCATGAAACTACAAGCTAAGGCAAGACCTGTAAGAATCAGGATTGCATCAGGCGAAAAAGAACACAACAGTTTGGAATCCCTGAAGGAAAACTTTGTTCCGGAAGATATTCTGCCGTTGCTCGATGGCCGTCTTAGACGTTGGTTAAGACAACTACATGAGAACGATTTAGCCGATGCTGTTGATAAAATAGAACCGAAAAGTGGCGATGCAGTATTGGAACTATACAAATGCTTGTATGGTAAAAAAAAGACACCATACGAGTATCTTGAATTTCTAAAATCTGAATATACCAACAGTGCAAAATCGTTTTTAAAATATTTACTGCAAAAGGAGACTTGCAAAGAGAATATCAAACAATTATTTAAAAATAATAGAGATGTACTGACTTATAAAGAATGGTCTATTTTCTTGAAACCATACTGCAACGAAGAAGAGGAATTAGCAGAATTCATGCTTTATTATTACAAAGATAATGCCATGCTTGAAGAGGGGAAAGAATTGTATGAGCTATGCAAGGACAAATTTCATTTTACGGATGAAATTAAGGAGTATTTTGGGGAAAGGTGGCTTTTCAGGGATTATACAGACGAAAAATTAAAAGAAATCGCATCGACCAAAGAAGTATGGAAAATATGGGGGGATAAGTTCTTTAAAAGTAAAGACGAGAAAGAAAAAGAGATAGGTAGATTTATGAAGAATTGTTATACCTTATGGAAAACAACACATGATTACGCCAAAAGACACTGCATTCCTTTGAATATGTATATGTTGCATATAAATGATACGAATAATAGTCCCCATTTTAAGAACGATTATACGTTTCTAAGTGATGAATTCAAACTGGTTCAAGCTGCTTTGATTAGCGGGTTTTATTATCAGCCTATCAAAAAAAGCGGGTTTACTGAAATTCCGGATGCACACCCGCTAATGAAAGAATTGCCACATTCATTTACTACAGATGCAGCTGAGAACTACATTAAACGAATCATCGAGTATGTATTATTAGAAAAACAGTTTAAAGATGTATAAGGAGGGGTGCAAAAACAAAAAGGATGAATTCAATAAAATGGTAGATGTAAACACACCTATCATATATATACCTGAGCACGATTTTGTAAGGGTGGACGAACTTATTTCCGACTGCATAGGCAACAGCAAGGTTATTGAGTGGAATCCGGCTACATTTGTAACCGACTTTTACACAAAAGAGGCATCGGGTTACGGTTGCGAATTGGAAGAATTTCTTAGAAATATGTTGACCGAAGAGGTGTCGCTGAAGGAGCGTTTCGTTGTGCTGAAAAATATACACGACCTGCTGGATGAAACAAAAACAAGACGACGACAGGACATAATCACAATCTTGATGCTTTTGGCTCAAAGACGGTTATACGATACGGAATTCAACACTACCATTATTATAGTTTCACCTATAATAAAAGTGCCGGTTGAATTGGAAAAGTATGTTTCTTATCTTGAATTTGATTTTCCCGACGAAGAGGAAATAGAAAAACTTATCGAGGATCATATTAAAGTAAACTGTTACGACAAGAATAAATTCAGCGATGAGGACAGAAAAGAACTTCTTTTATCATTGAAAGGAATGACACCCTTCGAAATTGACCGCGTACTTGATATGGCCATGAGCAGCAACGGTTCACTGAGTGCCAAGGACAAGAAGATGATCCTCAAGCAAAAGAAGCAGATGGTAAAGAATTCCGGATTGCTCGAACTTGTAGATACAGTTAAGGACATCAGCAGTATCGGTGGACTTGATGCGCTCAAGAGCTATCTTGAAGCAAAAGCCAAGATTATAAAAAACATAATAAAAGCGCGTAAGTTCGGTGTATCGACACCTAAGGGGGTATTTATCGTAGGTATGCCAGGATGCGGAAAATCGTTGTGTGCAAAAGCTGCGTCTACGCTTTTCGAAGTCCCTCTGTTGAAATTGGATATGGGCAGCATGCTCGGAAAATATGTCGGCGATAGCGAGAGTAATTTACGAAGAGCCATTAACCCAACTTTGCTTATCATCAGATGATTCTTTTTGCCTATCAGTCATTTGCCGTTTTTCATTTGTGGCTTTGGGTACTACAAACTTTTTTCAATCCTTATCCTTCTGAATGGCATTTTCCTAT
>SUXT01000156.1 GCA_015060835.1 Bacteroidales bacterium | reverse complement strand
AAGTTCCCGTCGTCGCAAACATTGCTTATTACGCAATGTCCCCTTTAAGGGCAGGAACTTTTTAGAATAGTTTTTTATCCATTGAAGGATGGGGTTGTACTTTTTAGGTATAATATCGCATAATCATTTAACAAAAAAGGACAACACTGTGTCGGTGTTGTCCTTTAAGTGGATTGATTATTTCCTTTATTTCGCACTCTCTTCTGTAGCTGTGCTGTCTGTCTCCATCGATTTGAAGTAGTCGGAAAAGTCCTGAGGATTGTTTCTCTGCTCCTGTATCTCTTGCAGAATGTAGAACAGACGGTTGTTGGTCGTGTCCTTGTTCTCTTCGGGTACTTTGTCCAACAGTGCCGAAAGCTCTTCGTTGCTGAAGATGTCTGCACACTGGATGAGCATGAACAGACCTGCCATTGTCTCGATGTTGCCGTTGATGAACTCTTTAGCCATTCCTGCGAGCTTCTCTGATGTTGCCTGCAAATCTGTTATGATTGCCTGACGCTGCTCTTCGGTGAGTGTTGTATCCAAATAGAGCTGCAACTGTTTCTCCTGCATTTCGCCTGCGGGGCCTGACAATGCCTCCTGCAGTTCGGTGCTGAGGTCGTTTGACTTGGTGCCGGTGATGCTGAATTTGTCGTTGGCAATGTCTGCTGTGATGTTACCGCCTTCGAGGAAGAGCATTGTCAAGGGCTCTTCTGTTGCATGTTTCACAAGGTAATAGAGCTTGCAGTTTTCTACTTCGCCGTTGAACTGGAATTTACCGTCTTTGACTACTGCATAAGATTCGGGGATGTATTCCGAGCCGTCAACAGAGTAACCGAGCGAGATTGTGTCGCCATCGGCAATGCCGTCGATTGAAACGGTACCGTTGATAGTGTAGGGCTTTGTTCCTCCTCCGCACGATGCAAGCATCGCCACAAGTGCGATTGCTGAAAATAGTTTTTTCATCATCTTCTTCTTTTCTTCTGTTTATAAATGTATTAGCAGATGTACTGCTGGCTTATCGATTCGTTGTTAAGCACGCACTTGATTGCTGCTGCAAAGATGTTTGCAATAGAGAGCTGCTTGATTTTGGGGCATGAGCGCTCGTAGGGGATTGAGTTTGTGAAGACAATCTCTGTGAGTGCCGATTCGCGTACACGCTCTGATGCGTTGCCTGACATGATGCAGTGTGATGCAATGGCGCGTACCGAGTTTGCTCCGTTTTCGAGCATCAGGTTTGCTGCTTTTGATATTGTACCTGCTGTGTCTACAATGTCGTCTACGAGTACTACGTCCTTGCCCTGTACATCGCCGATAATCTGCATTGTGTCAACAACGTTGGCTTTGGCGCGTGTCTTGTGGCAGAGTACCATGGGCACTCCGAGGCATTTTGCGTATGTGCTGGCGCGTTTTGAACCGCCTACGTCGGGTGTTGCGATTACAAGATCCTTCAACTTCAATGACTGTATGTAGGGTACGAATACCATTGAGGCATAGAGGTGGTCAACGGGGATGTCGAAGAAGCCCTGTATCTGATCTGCATGGAGATCCATGGTGATAATGCGGCTTGCACCGGCTGTGCTCAGAAGGTTGGCTACGAGCTTTGCGCCGATTGATACACGTGGTTTGTCCTTGCGGTCCTGACGAGCCCAGCCGAAGTAGGGCATTACGGCTACGATGCTTTTGGCTGATGCACGCTTTGCTGCGTCAATCATGAGAAGCAACTCCATGAGGTTGTCGGAGTTGGGGAAGGTTGACTGGATGAGGAAGACATCCTTTCCGCGGATTGACTCTTCGTAGGATACTGCAAACTCGCCGTCGGCAAAGTAAGTTGTGTTCATTTGACCGAGTTCGCAATTGAGCTCTTTACAAATCTCTTCGGCCAGGTAACGTGATTTTGTACCTGAAAATACCATGAATTGGGTATTGTTCATATATTTAAAGTTATTTGGTTTGTTCTTGTTCTTTGAAACTGTTTGAATAGCATCGCAAAGATAGAATTATTTTTCAATAATATTTAATCAGTTTCTTAATTCTTCTGCAAAGGTAATTATTTCTTTTCTTTTCTGCGGGGTTTATCACAGTTTATTTATTATTTTTTGTAATTTGCAGAAGTAGCTTATCAGTTCGCTGTAGTCTGTGGAGCGGCAGGCATCGAATTTGTCCCATAGCATCTTGTCGAGGATAACGCCTCCGAATTTGTATTGGGGGAGTTTCTTCAGGTTGCCTTCGTCGAGTTCGCCGAATGCCCACACTTTCTTGTTTATAACTTTCTTGCCATATTCGTTCAGTTCGGTGCTTTGATAGAATGTGCGACCGAGCGGACCGAAATATATTATGTCGTATTTTTTCTTCAGTTCTTCGAGCTCCTGCAGGTTGTTGCTGTTGGCTATGGTCTTTCCTTGCGGGGTTGTGCATCCGCAATGTTCGTGGTTGATGTTTATCATGCGTCCTGCCAGCTTGTATTCCTGGCTGAAGCAGGGATAGTTGCAGACAAATATCTTTTTGTGATATTTGACGGGGATAAGGTTCAGCAGTCTCTCGATGTATTGGGGGTGGGGATGCGATTTATATAATAAAAGGTAGTCAAGCCCCTCTTCGAAGAGCCTTGTTATTATTTTATCTTCTTCAATAAAGAAATGCGGTCTTGTTGCAACGGCAAGTTTCATGTCTTGGTTAAGATTTTTTAGGATAATTAACTTATCAACTGCGAAGATAAGATATATGTTTGTGAAAAGCAAGTTTCGTCGATTGATTATTTTATTTGTGGTGGAATAAATATTTTATGATTATGCGATATTATACCTAAAAAGTGCACCCCCATCCTTCAATGGATAAAAAACTATTCTAAAAAGTTCCTGCCCTTAAAGCTAATCTTTGGACACATTTATTTTAAATCAATGTATGCTATGCTTTTAAATATCAGCAAAAAAGCTTATTAAAAAAGTTCCTGCCCTTAAAGGGGAGGTGGATTCAAAAACGAAGTTTTTTGAAGACGGAGGGGTTTTCCTCGCGTAGTATGGTTTATTGCAATACGATAGGTTAAGAACCCCCTCCGAACTTTTTTCTCGGAAAAAAGGAAGACCTCACTTGCGTTCGGCACTCCTTTGATAATATCGAAACTATGCTACGCTCGTTGCAAATGTAAGTAAACTTCCATTCACTCG
>SUXT01000047.1 GCA_015060835.1 Bacteroidales bacterium | reverse complement strand
CCTATCTTATTTAAAGATAGTGCAAGCCGAGAGAAGAATATCAAGTTTACTTGAATATTATTCCGAGGCGCCGCCTATCTTATTTAAAGATAGTGCAAGCCGAGAGAAAAATATCAAGTTTACTTGAATATTATTCCGAGGCGCAGCCTATCTTATTTAAAGATAGTGCAAGCCGAGAGGAGAATATCAAGTTTACTTGAATATTATTCCGAGGCGCAGCCTATCTTATTTAAAGATAGTGCAAGCCGAGCGCAATGTAAGCTTGCTTACAATTGCAATGCGAGTGCAGCCTATCTTATTAAAATAAAATTCAAACAGTTTCTAACTCGTTTATACGAACTTTCACTCGTTTCTTGCTATCTTTGCAACATAACATTTCTACATAAGCATGACGAACATTCAAAAAGATTACAAACTTACATCTATCAGCGATGTGAACATCAATGGTAAGGATTATCTCACATATGTCCGGAAGGCTGTCAAAGTTTTTTGGACTACCAAGGAGAAGCAGCTCTCTGTGAGTGGTGATTCCAGCAATCGTGGTGCTGTAGTAGGTGGTAAGCAAATGGATGGTTTCATCAGTCTACTTTGCAAGGTTGCTAAAGAATCAGGAGTACCAACCAAGTGCATCATTACCGATAAGAACTATCTGCCAGGATATTTCCGTTCGTCAAAAGATTGGGATATGCTCATTATCGCCCCTTCGGGTAAACTAATAGCTGCCATAGAACTAAAATCGCAAGTCGGCTCATATGGCAATAACTTCAACAACCGCACAGAAGAGGCAATAGGTTCGGCCGTTGACCTCTGGACGGCATTCCGCGAAGGGCAGTTCCCCAATCAGCAAGCACCTTGGGTGGGTTGGCTTATGGTGGTAGGACGCGACGAGGCTTCACAGCGCATCGTACATAATTATGAGCCCCACTTCCCCGTACGTCCCGAGTTTAAAGGTGCTACATACATCGACCGTTATCGTATTCTCTGTCAGAAACTGATACGCGAACGCCAATACTCATCTGCGGCATTGGTATGGACAAGTGATGCCAATAACTTCGGTGATGTAGCAGCAGACATCTCTATCTGTTCATTCCTCGCTTCGTTTGTTGGACATCTAAATGCTGTATCCTATGAGTTCAAATGATATACTATATGGAAATCGTACTTCAGGAGGGGCACACGGCGATGTGTTCACCGCACCCGAGGTGGTACGATTTATGCTCGACGAAGCAGGATATGTTCCTGAGTCCGACCTTAGAGATGTAAGCATTCTTGAACCATCGTGTGGAGATGGCGAGTTTGTCATCGAAATAGCCAAGCGGTTATTGATTTCTGCTGCCAATTTCGATTTTGACGCCGATGACGCATTCCGTCATAATGTACACGCTTATGACATCGACGCAGACAAAGTGGAAATTTGCCGTACCAAGATACATAAACTCGGATATAAGGCTGTAGAGAATATCGAAGTTGCTGACTTCTTGAAAGCCACACCCAAGAAGGCTGACATTGTAGTGGGCAACCCTCCATATATCCGTTATGAAAATATACCAAACGATATACTTGAATATTGCAAGCAAAAGTTTGCAACATTTCACTATCGCAGTGACCTATATATACCATTCTTCGAAAAGTCATTGTCGCTATTAAAAAAGGGTGGAAGACACTGCTTTATTTGCTCTAACCGTTGGCTTAAAAACGAATACGGGAAGAAACTACGTGCCTATATAGCTTATTCATACCGCTTGAGGCTTATCGTCAACATGGAAGAAGCCAATGCGTTTCAAGAAAATGTTTTGGCCTATCCTGCCATTACGCTAATATCGTCTGAAGCACCCAAAAACATTTTTAAATATACAGAAGTGGATGATGTAAAGAATCTGGCAACTCCTACCACCGTGAACAGACCTATGCCACAAGGAGACGATTGGACGGACGCATTTCTGACAACCTCATCTTATTCAACATTGCGCTCCATTGAGGAACAAGGATTCAAAATCGGAATAGGTGTAGCAACTGGAGCCGATGCCATATTCATATCTGGCAAACTACCCGATGAGGTGGAAAACGAACTCATCATACCGGCAATCAGTGGCCGCGATCTCAGAGGCGACCAATTAAATTGGCAGAAGAAATATCTGCTCAATCCTTACAATGCCGATGGTACGCTCATAGATCTTGACCATTATCCACGTGCCAAACAATATCTCGAAAGCCACCGTGAGAGACTCTCTGCACGACACATTGCAAAAAAAGTTTCCTCGCGTTGGTATCGTACCATAGACCGTATAGTACCGTCACTGCAAACCGAACCCAAAATAGTTCTTCCCGACATGTCAGGAAACGCCTTCGTTTTCGTTGATGAAGGCCAATATTATCCGCTTCATAACATCTATTATATTAAAGGAAGAACTTTAAAGTACTTGAAAGTTCTTGCAGCCTTACTAATGTCCGATTTTGTACGTAATCAATTAGCTTCCGTTACCAACAAAATGAACGGTGGCTTTGCACGCTGGCAGACTCAACACCTGCGTAAACTTCGTTTACCTGATATTCAAGTGATACCGGAAGACGACTTACAGGCACTTCTCAACGGATATTCAAGTAGAAACATTGAAACTATAAATACCACCGTTGAAAGAATTTTGGCCACCCCAACCAAGCAGTCACTTAGCAAAGCAAAAGCACCAATGGAGCCAACCTTGCAGTTTGTATACTGATTATAGGGAGGTTTTATAAATTAGTAATTTACACTCCTCCTCTTGAAGCTAATCTTTGGACACATTCATTTTAAATCAATATTTGCTATATTTCTAAATATCAACAAAATAGCTTACTAAAAAAGTTCCTACCCTTAAAGGGGACATTGCGTAATAAGCAATGTCCCTCTTTCAAGAGGGAGAATGTCATACATTAGTAATTTCCAAGGATTTACATTCCTCCTCTTGAAGAGGAGGTGGATTCAAAAACACAGTTTTTGAAGACGGAGGAGTTCAAAACATAAGCAGGATAAAAATTTACCGGACAATAATATATTTTAATAATTAATAAGATAGGCGGCGCCTCGGAATAATATTCAAGTAAACTTGATATTCTTCTCTCGGCTTGCGCTATCTTTCGGAATTATTTGAGAGGTATTTAACTTCAATAACATTAAATAGACTCAATCGACGACAAACCGAGCGCTATTCAAGCTCGCTTGAAAATAGCCGAGGTGCGAAGGAGATAAACCCCGTTAAATAAGCCGAAATGAAGGGCGCAAATATAGAATTATTTTTCAAGAAAATTCAAACAGCTTCTTAAAATAAGAGACTGATTGTTGCATATCTTATAGCGAACTCACGTTAATGCATAGCGAACGGCAGAACCTACAAAGATTCCGCCGTTCTTCATTTTACTCCAATATTTCCTTTATAATACGCGAAGTATCTTTTTTGACTTGCAAACGACTATACTTTTCGCCTCGGCAAATCCAGCAACTACACGGAGTGCTGCTATCCTTATACTTCTTAGCCCAACGCTGACGGGCGATTTCGAACCAATGAGGATTAACGATGCGGTTGCCCGCCTCGTCTAAAATCACATAGTCGCAGCATGAGAACTTCAGCATCCGCGCCTTAAATACACGATCTTGTTGGAATCGTCTCCAACCCTTGTTTCTTGTTTTTTCCATCGTCTCTATCGATTAAGTTGATAATGAACGATGGATTCTGATTCACAAAGCTGATAGTATTAAAGTTTTTCATAGTCTTATTTTTTTTACGTCAATTCAGACCGCGAATATACGACTTTTCCTCAATTCAAACCAACAAATGCGCATTCACATTACATCATGAAACAAATGGTTTAAATATTTTTTGCATCACTTTTTTATCAAATTTTAATCTCATCTTGCCATTATTACGCAAGTTCTCGCTATATTTGTAAATATAAGTTTTTAACCTAAATCAGATATATTATGATAAGTCAAGAGGATAAAGCATTATTGGAGAAAAAAGGAATCTCCGAAGAGAGCTTAGCACAGCAGTTGAAGAATTTTGCAACAGGCTTCCCTTTCCTTAAAATAGAAGCAACAGCATCTGTCGGCAACGGCATACTCACCCCCGACGCTGCCGAAGTTGACTGCTACCTCGCAGTGTGGGACGAATACTGCAAGGCCGGTAACAGTGTTGTTAAATTTGTTCCCGCCTCAGGCGCAGCAAGCAGAATGTTCAAGGATCTATTTTCATTCCTCGACGCAGAGGCAGAAGAGCCTTCTACCGACTTCGAAAAGAAATTCTTCTCGAACATCGAAAAATTCGCCTTCTACAAAGAGCTTGACGCAGCCTGCACAAAGAACAACGGTGCATCAATAAAAGAACTGATGGCAGAGGGAAAATACAAAAGCATAGTATTCAATCTGCTCGACTCTACAGGGCTCAACTACGGCTCACTGCCCAAAGGCCTGCTGAAATTCCACAACTACCCCACCACTGAGCGCACTCCCGTAGAAGAGCACTTCGCCGAGGGAGCAATGTATGCAAACATGGAGGGCAAGGTGCGCCTGCACTTCACCGTATCGCCCAACCATAGAGCACTCTTCGAAAAGTTGGTAGCTGAGAAAAAGCCCGAATTTGAAAAAATGTTCAACGTAGAGTACGACATCACCTTCTCGGAGCAGAAACAGAGCACCGACACAATAGCCGCAGATGCCGACAACAACCCCTTCCGCGAGAATGGCGAACTGTTGTTCCGTCCCGGTGGCCACGGCGCCCTCATAGAGAACCTCAACGACATTGAATCAGACATTGTATTTATAAAGAACATCGACAATGTAGTCCCCGACAGACTCAAAGCCGACACCGTAACATACAAGAAACTGATAGCCGGTGTGCTTGTATCCCTTCAGAAACAGGCATTCGAATATCTGCATCTGATAGATTCGGGCAAATACACCCACGCACAGATTGAGGAGATTATACGCTTCGTGCAGCAGAAGCTCTACTGCCGCAGCAACGAAATAAAACACCTCGAAGATTGCGACCTTGTCATCTATTTGCGCAAAAAGCTCAACCGTCCCATGCGCGTCTGCGGAATGGTGAAGAATGTAGGCGAACCGGGAGGAGGCCCCTTCCTCGCATACAACAGCGACGGCACCGTATCTTTACAGATTCTCGAAAGTTCACAGATTGACATGAGCGATGCAAAGGCAAAAGAGATGTTCGAGAAGGGCACACACTTCAACCCCGTAGACCTTGTCTGCGCAGTGAAGAACTACAAAGGCGAGAAATTCAATCTCCCCGACTATGTAGACCCCGCAACAGGATTCATCTCACACAAATCAAAGAACGGCCGCGAGCTTAAAGCAATGGAACTCCCCGGCTTGTGGAACGGCGCCATGAGCGACTGGAATACAGTATTTGTAGAGGTACCCCTCATCACATTCAACCCCGTGAAGACTGTGAACGACCTGCTTAGGGATGTTCATCAGTAAATAAAATTTCTGCCTGCTATCGCCTTCGCATAGCAGGCAGAAATTTTTATCCTCAGCCATACATATAAACATGCTTAAAAACGAACATATTTATTAAGAAGCTGTTTGAATTTTATTTTCATAAGATAGGCGGCACCCGCATTGCAATTGTAAGCAAGCTTACATTGCGCTCGTTTGCACTATCTTTAAATAAGATAGGCGGCGCCTCGGAATAATATTCAAGTAAACTTGATATTCTCCTCTAGGCTTGCACTATCTTTCGGAATTATTTGAGAGCTATTTTTAGTAGATTTTCTTTCGCATTTTGCAGGGAATAGCGGGCTATTTCCAAAAAACAAGAAAGAAAAGATGCCAAAGTTGCGATTAAACGAGCGCAATGTGAACTTGTTCACAAATTGCTAAGCGAGTGAAAGCAACTTCAATAACATTAAAGTTGCGATTAAACGAGCGCAATGTGAACTTGTTCACAAATTGCTAAGCGAGTGAAAGCAACTTCAATAACATTAAAGTTGCGATTAAACGAGCGCAATGTGAACTTGTTCACAAATTGCTAAGCGAGTGAAAGCAACTTCAATAACATTAAAATAGACTCAATCGACGCCAAACCGAACGCCATACAAGCTTGCTTGATATGGCTGAGGTGCGAAGGAGATAAACTCCGTTAAATAAGCCGAAATGAACATTGCAAATATAGAATTATTTTCTAATAAAATTCAAACAGCTTCTTAGTTGCAATTCCAGATAATTCTTGCTACATTTGGCAAACAATAAAAACAAACGCCATGAATACACTTAAAGTACCCAAAATCATACCCGCAACAAACAGCGCAGAAGAGCTTAAAGAGATATTCGAGACACTTACAGCCAACGGAATAACCAACTGCAACTGGCCCGAAGAATACCCCTATACCCCCGAAGCAAGCTTCAAGATATTCCACGACGGGACAAACATTTACCTGCAATTCGAAGTAACAGAAAAAGACATCCACTCAAAGATAACAGAAGACTTCGGCGAAGTGTGGACCGACCCCTGCGTAGAGATGTTCATCGCCCCCGACAGCGACACATACTACAATTTCGAATGCACCTGCATAGGCAAAATGCTTGTAGCCTGCCACGCGACCGCGAAAGAGACAGAAAGAATGCCTCTTGAGACCCTCGCCACAATAAAACGCATTCCCACCCTCGGCACCGACAACTTCGGCCTGCGCGAAGGAGAGAACAGCTGGAGCATAATAGAAATTTTACCCGCAGCCACACTCTTCAACCACAAGATAGAGAGCTGGGACGGCAAGACAATGCGCGCAAACTTCTACAAGTGTGGCGACAACCTCCCCACCCCACACTTCCTCTCATGGAACAAGATAGACTACCCTCGCCCCAACTTCCACCTCCCCGAATACTTCGGCGAAATACAATTCGAATAAATCACATATGGGTGCGGCTGTACCACGAGGTACAGCCGCCTACTCGCTACAACAACATCACAATGGGACACATACTGAAACTGCTGCTTATAACACTCACCGCCGCAATATCATCCTGTGGCGGCAGTCCCGCCTTGACCGACGGGGAGCAGGCTCAGCTATACAACCGTCTCAACACAGCACGCTTCATAAGCATCGATTCACTCGGCTCCGTCATCCGCGAAGCGACACCCGACCGGCAAGGCACACTCGCCAACAGCAGTGCCTACATAGCCTTCATGCAAATGGACTATGAAAAATCCCGAAAAACATACGACAGCATCATATCCCACACCGACAACGAATTGGAACGTTTCGAAGCCATACTCGGCATAATGCGTATAAGCAACCGCACATCGGCAGACCGTAAATACCACGACTACCGCGCAAAAGCCATACGCACAATGCAACGCATAGACGAAGAAGCATCCAATCTCACACCCGCCCACATAACAAAATACAACGGACAACGACTCGAATTCCACATACTCTCTGCCAACCACTACGCAGCAATGGGAATGTACGAAAAGTACGCAAACACAGTAACCGAGCTGCAACAGATCCTTCCTCTGACAAGCGACACAGCCACCATACTCAATGCCGACCTCGTAAACGCCTCCTCAAGAAGCAACACCCTCGCCGAACGCTTCCGTATACTCTTCCGCGGCGCCACACGCTCCCGTCTCAAGGGCTACCAATGGTTAACCGGGCACTACAAACTGATGCTCGCCATAATGCTGCGCGACCAGTCCACCGCCGACAGCATCAGCAAAATCTCTCCCGCCATGCTCGCAGACCTCAACAGCGACACACTGCCACTGACACAACTTCCACGTAAACTCGCCACCGAAGCTCTCGAAGCCTTCAACAGCTACGGAGACCGATACATGACAATAAAAGGTCTCGCCATCCTCGCATCGTGCCACACTTACAACGGCGAATACGAAAAAGCACTTAAAGTAGCAGCACATGCAATAGACGAAATAAACCAATACTACAACGACTACAGCAAGAACGCCGATAATCTCCCCCCTTATACCCTGCACCAGACAGAAGAGAGTCCCGAATCACAAAGAATGGCACATAGCGACATTGCAAGCATACCCGAATGTATGCTTCTCATACGCAACGAAGCCTCATGCGCCTATGCCGCACTCGGCAACAAGGAGGCCTCCGACATGAACCGCAACAGCTATCTCGACCTTCTGCACATCACACGACAGAACAGAGAGATAGAGAGCCGCATAAACCATGCCCGACAGAGCGCCGATAGAATGCAGAAAACACTCACCCTGCTCGTAGCATTGCTTATCCTCACAACCATACTCACGATACACCTCATACGCCGTTGGCGTACAAGCAACAAGGCATACACAAATAAGTTGCTCTCACTGCAACATCTTTGCCACGAACTGACCACTTTTCCTCTCTCAAGCGAATTCAACGACGAGGAAGAAGCGGCGCAGTCACTCTCCCTACTGCTTACAAATACACTCCGTAATATAATACCCACAATAACGCAAATTACCATTGACACCGACGGCACAGCCACAGACAGGGACGCAAACAGAGAAACATACCCGCTCGACCACGGACGCACACTCAACATTACAGGCAACAAAGAGACAAGCCGCGAGGATAAATCACTGATTGAAATAACCATCCCCTACATAAACACAGCACTGCACGAAACAGACAAATTGCTCAAGATGAGCGACGAAAGCCAGCAAATAGAAGAGCTAAACAGATTATACATCCTGAACCTCGTAAAACACAAACAGGAAAATGCCATAAAACGCACACAGCTCACCATAGCAGCCGGCATCCGCCCATACATGGATCGTGTAACGGCTGAACTCGAAAAATTGGAGAAGGAGACAACTGCCGACAGCAACCGCACACACAGACGCCTCACATACATAGCCGAACTCACCGAAAAGATAAACGAGCACAACACAATCCTCGAAAGATGGATAAAGATGAGCCACGGCAGGCACGACCTCAGCATAGAGAACTTCTCCATAAAAGAGCTCTTCGACATAATGGCCAAGAGCACCCAGGAATTTGCAATTAAAGGCATAAACCTGAAAATCAGCGAAACTACAGCCGTTGTGAAAGCCGACAAGGCCCTTACCCTCTTCATGATAAACACACTCACCGAAAATGCCGGCAAATTCACCCCGGCAGGCGGCACAGTGGAATTGTCGGCCAACGAATCAGATGAATACATCGAAATATCCGTTACCGACACGGGAGCAGGCCTCACATACGAAGAGATACAGAAAATTCTCGGTGCAAAGGTGTACGATACTGCATCCATCGGCGCCGATGACCGGCAGATAGCCAAGAACAAAAGAGGCGGATTCGGACTCATGAACTGCAAAGGCATCATAGAGAAATACCGCAAGACAGCCCCCCTCTTCTCGGTATGCAGCATGGACATACAAAGCGAGAAGGGCAAGGGCAGCCGTTTCTCATTCCGTCTCCCCAAAGGCATACTACGCATACTTCTCCCCCTGCTCATGTTGCTTCCCTCCACAGTGAAAGCCGATACCGGCCACATAACAGCCCTTGCCGACTCCGTCTACATGAGCAACGTTGCCGGCAACTACGACTCCACCCTTCACTATGCAGGCAAAGCCATCGATGCCCTCAACCGCTTCTACATCACAAACAGCGACAATACCGACAACCAAATAAGTCTTACAGGACACGGCGAAGCCGCAGAAATAAGCTGGTGGAAAAACTCATTCGCCACCGACAGCCACATCGAAGAGATATACCACAACATCCTCGACATAAGGAACGAAACAGCAATAGCCATGCTCGCCTTGGGCCGTTGGAACGACTACCACTACAACAACAACGCCTACACAAGCCTCTACCGACTAGTACACGAAGACAAAGAGCTGGAGAAGCACTACACCACCATGCGCCATCTCTCCAACATACGCCGTGCCAGCATCATCCTCTGCCTCATATTGCTGACAATCATCACCCTCGGCGCACTGCTATACTACTTCAAAAGCAAAATAATAAACCGCATAAACATACACACCGCACTCGAAATCAACCGTCGCCTGCTCAAAAGCATCAGTGGCAGACGCCTCGACTCCCGACAACTCACCCGACTTTTTGCCGATGAACTCTACGGCGCCCTCAAAGAGACATTGAGAATCGAATCCGTAAAAATAGCCATAACGGAAATAGATAAAGATGAGCTCGCAATATCATGCACCCCCGCAGAGAGCGACGACGAATACAGCCGCCTTTGTCTCAAGCGTGCCTACCAAAAATCAGAAAAGACAACCGACAAACAGGGCAAGACAATCATCTACCCGCTGCAAACCACCACAGCAGGCAGCACAAAATGCATCGGCAGCATACTCTTCACCACCGAGACCACTCTCAGTGAAAAAGAGATGAGCATGCTCGAAATCATCATAGGCTACACAGCCTCAGCCGGCAGCCACGCATCAATAAGCATGGAACAGGAATACAGCAACTTCGATGAACTGATCGAAGAAAACAGTCGCATCAGACACGAAGAAAACCTGCTTCACATACAGAATCAGGTAATCGACAATGCCCTCTCCATGATAAAACACGAAACAATATACTACCCTCAGCGCATACACAGACTGGCACAACAGCTCACATCTGCACAAAGCGGACAAGACACCATGCGCGAAGGAGTAACCACCATGCGCGAACTCATCGACTACTACCGCTCCGTATACGGAATACTCACCGCCTGCGCCCGCAGCCGTCTCAAAGACACAGTCTTCACCCCCGGACGCATCCCATTCGACGATGTTGCAGCCGAAGCAATCGCCTTTGCAAAAAGACGCGCCCGAAAGAACATGACAGACATAACCATACAATACGATAACAGCGGGCACAACTTCTTCGGCGACAAAGAACTCGCAACCTACCTGCTCGAATCACTTCTCGCCGAACTGCTCACCTTGCAACAAAACGGCACACTGACAATTACCGCCCGAAAGCAGGAGAGCAAACTAACAGTAGAACTCACCGACTCCCGTCTCCACCTCGACAAGGAAGAGGCAGCAGAGATATTCACCCCGTCATCGGCAAACATCACCCCCGACGCCACATCGCTCACAGGAAGCGGCTACCTTATAGCAAAAGAGATAATACGCATACACGAAGACTTTACAGGAACCTACGGAGGAAAACTCGAAGCAGAAGACACCCCACAAGGCACAACAATCCGCTTCACACTCCCCGCATAACAATAAAAAACAAAAAAGCACTATGGATAAATTCAATGTCATAATCGTAGAAGACGCCAAGCTCGAACTCAAAGGAACAGAGGAGATATTCCGCACCGAAATCCCCGAAGCCAACATCATAGGCACTGCCATAAACGCAAACGAACTATGGCAACTGCTCGACAAAGGTCAAATCCCCGAATTGCTGCTGCTCGACCTCGGACTCGGCGGTTCCACAACAGCCGGTGTGGAAATCTGCACAAAGATGAAACAAGAGTATAAAGATGTCAAAGTGCTGATATTCACAGGTGAACTGCTCAACGAAAAACTTTGGGTAGATGTACTTGAAGCCGGCGCCGACGGCATAATCCTCAAAACAGGCGAACTGCTTACAAAACACGAAATAGAAAGCATCATGTCGGGAAAACGCCACGTATTCAACCAGCCCATACTCGAAAAAATCGTAGCACGCTTCAAAGAAAGCATCCGTCGCGAATACAGTTTCCGCCGCTCTATGATAGAATACGACATCGACCAGTACGACATCAGCTTCCTCAAGCACCTCGCCCTCGGTTACACCAAAGAGATGATAGCCAATCTGAAGAATATGCCATTCAGCGCAAAATCACTTGAAAAACGGCAGAACGAACTGATAGTCCGTCTCTTCCCCAATGGCGAAAAAGGTGTCAACGTAACCCGTCTCGTAGTACGCGCAATAGAACTGCACCTGATAGACGCAGAAAACCTCGAAGCCGATGACGAATAAAAAAAGCCTGCGGTATCTGCCCGCAATCATATACACACTGCTACCCGCCCTGCTGTGGATATACTCCATAGCAGCCAACATCGTATCCCTGCTTGTAAACGACAGTATCGCCCAAGCCCCGCCTCCATCGATAAACATCAGATGGTTCCTCTCATCATCACAGGAAAGTATATCCCACCTGCCTATAGGGATTATAATCCTTATACTTATAAGCGCAAGCATGATATACACAAGCGGACTTCTGTCGGCAACGGGCCATACCCTACGCAGAGAGATGCGCTCAAACAGAATACGCAGTGCCCTCATTGCGGCAGCCGTAACACTGATGCTCACCCTCGCATTGCTGATACCCGCAACAATATACCCATGGAACCTTACCGCCGGCATCACAGGAGAATTTGCACAATCCCCGCTTGCGCACGGATGGCTCATACTATTGTCAGCAATCATAGCAGCAACCACCACAGTTTTTGGAATAGTAGCCGGAACCTACAGGAATATCGAAGACATAATAAAAGGAGCATCGCATCTTATAGCCGCACACGCCCATTCGATAGCAGCACTCATACCCGCAGCACTCTTCATAAGCATGTCCAACCATCTTGAATATCCGCTATTCGCCTACCCGATAGCAGAGTATATATTCCTGCTGTTGCCATTTCTAAGCGACATATACACCAATCAAAAGACAACAAACAAATAACATAAGAAACAGAATGACAACCATACTCAAAAAACTTTTCCACACCGTCACCGGAGAGACACCCCAAGAGACAATCAAGCTCACCGGCGACGGCTCCAACCGTCACTACTACCGCATGAAAAGCGGCGACACCACACTGATAGGCACCACAGGAACCGGTGTAGAGGAAAACAGCGCCTTCTTCGCCCTCTCGGCCCACCTCGCTGTACAAGGAATCAACGTTCCCGTCGTACATGCAATATCCCCCGACAAACTGAGCTACCTGCAAAGCGACCTCGGCGACACCACACTGTACGACCGCCTGGAACCCGCCCGCAAAGCCGGCACATTCGACAAACAGCAATGCGACGACCTCTGCAAAGTGATGGCACAACTGCCCGACATACAATACCTTGGCGCTAAAGAGTTCGATTTCAGCGTTTGCTACCCCGTACCCGCCTTCGACCGCCGCTCAATCTTCTGGGATCTTAACTACTTCAAATACTCATTCCTCAAAGCCATAGGAATAGAGTTCAACGAAGCACCGTTGGAAGACGAATTCGAAAAATTGAGCCAAATACTGCTCTCCGACAACGAAAACACCTTCATGTTCCGCGACTTCCAGTCACGCAACATCATGTGGCACAACGACCAGCCCCATTACATCGACTTCCAGGGCGGACGACGCGGCCCCATCTACTACGACGTAGCCTCATTCGTGTGGCAAGCCCGCGCCCGCTACACCCCCGAAGCAGTAGAAAAAATGATAGATGCCTATATCGACTCACTTAAACGCTACCGCACCGTCGACAAAGCAACATTCATGGAGCAGTTGCTCTACTTCCGCCTTTTCCGCCTGCTTCAGAACCTCGGAGCATACGGTTTCCGCGGTCTGCTCGAACGCAAGAAGAAGTTCATAGAAAGCATCCCCCCCGCAATGCAACAGATAGCAGAAGTAATGCAGCAACTGAAAGATGAGTTCCCAACCCTCGCCACACTGCTGCAACAAGCCGCCGGCCTGCCCATACTCAACAAACAGGAATATGAAGGTCTCACAGTGGATGTCATGAGTTTCTCCTACAGACGCGGCATCCCCGACGACTATTCAGGCAACGGCGGAGGCTTCGTATTCGACTGCCGCGCCCTGCACAACCCCGGCCGCTATGAGCCATACAAAAAACTATGCGGATACGACGAACCCGTCATACGATTCCTCGAAGAAGAGAGCCGCATAGGAGAGTTTCTTGAGAATGTCTACTCAATAACTGACATGATGGTGGAGAACTACAAGGAGAGAGGTTTCAAACACATACAGATATGCTTCGGATGCACCGGCGGACAACACCGCTCAGTATACAGCGCCGAACATACGGCACGCCACATCGCTCAAAAGCACAATGTAAGGGTTGTTGTAACCCACATCATGCAAAACAAGAAATACACAATAGAACCTAAATAAGAAGCTGTTTGAATTTTATTTCGGAATTATTTGAGAGCTATTATTGAGTAGATTTTCTTTCGCATTTTGCAGGGAATAGCGGGCTATTTCCAAAAAATAAGAAAGGAAAGATGCCAATAATAGACTCAAAGAAGCCGAAACCAGCTTCGCAAAGAAAGAATTATTTTCCAATAAAATTCAAACAGCTTCTAAGATACAAAATGCTGCGCCAAACATACCGATGGCGCAGCATTTTGTATTATTGGATGTTCTACGCATCCTATTTATCGGCTACATTGCTGAGCAGATAAGAGAGATTCGAAGTAAAGAGTTTTACCGAAATGGCAAGAAGGATTATACCGAAGAACTTCTTCACAAAATACATACCCGCCTTGCCCAGTATACGCTGCATACGCCCTGTAGTCATCAGCACGATGTAGACAATTATCATGTTCATCGACAGGGCAAGCAGAATATTCAGCGAAGAGTACTCTGCCCTGAGCGAAAGGAGAGTGGTAAACGACCCGGCACCCGCCAACATGGGGAATACAAGCGGCACGTATGTGGCCTCCTTGATGGGGCCTGCGTTCTTGAATATCTCAATATCGAGCACCATCTCCATCGCAAGAAGAAACAGTACCAAAGAACCGGCTACGGCAAACGAGTTTATATCCACGCCGAAAAGTCGCAAAAGGCCCTCTCCCATAAAGAAGAAAAGCATCATCAGCAAAAACGAATAAAGCACAGCCTTGAAAGCACTGATAGCCCTACCCTGCTCCCTTACTGAAATAACGATAGGAATAGCCCCGATGGGGTCAATCACAGCAAAAAGCACGATAAACGCGCTGAAAAAATCGAGAAAATTAAATGTCGACAACATATCATTAAAAATTAAAACACTGCACAAGCAATGCACGCATCACTGCCGTAGCGCAAAGATAATATTTAAAACAGACAATGCGAATATAAAACAAAAAAAATAGGCAAAAACCCTAACAAAAAGATAAAAAAATTATAATATTCCAAATAAAAGCAGTACCTTTGCAGCCGAATTCTAACAACATAATGTCTAACTCATTAGTAATTAACAAATTTATGAGCACAGAAAACTTAACAGGCAACGCCGGATTCGATTGGGAATCATACGAGAAAGGCGTTAACATCTCAGGTCTCTCACAGGAGCAGCTTGAGCAGGCTTATGACGGCACCCTCAACAAAGTATCAAACCGCGAGGTTGTAATGGGTACTGTTATCAGCATCAACAAAAGAGAGGTAATCGTTAACATCGGTTACAAATCAGATGGTATCATCCCCATCAGCGAGTTCCGCTACAACCCCGACCTCAAGGTAGGTGACGAAGTTGAGGTTTACATCGAGAATCAGGAGGACAAAAAAGGTCAGCTTATCCTTTCACACAAAAAAGCACGCACACGCCGTTCATGGGACCTCATCAACGAGGCTATGGAAGCACAGGCAGTTGTACGCGGTTACATCAAGTGCCGCACAAAGGGCGGTATGATCGTGGACGTATTCGGTATCGAGGCATTCTTGCCCGGTTCACAGATCGACGTGAAGCCCATCCGCGACTACGATGCATACGTAGGTCAGACAGAAGACTTCAAGATTGTAAAGATCAACCAGGAATTCAAGAACGTTGTTGTATCTCACAAGGCCCTCATCGAAGCAGAGCTTGAGGAGCAGAAGAAGAAGATCATCAGCACACTCGAAAAAGGTCAGGTACTCGAAGGTACAGTTAAGAACATCACCTCTTACGGTGTATTCATCGACCTCGGCGGTGTTGACGGTCTCATCCACATCACAGACCTCTCTTGGGGCCGCGTAAACGATCCCAACGAGATTGTAAAGCTCGACGAGAAGATCAACGTTGTTATCCTCGACTTCGACGACGAGAAGAAGCGTATCGCTCTCGGTTTGAAGCAGCTCACACCCCACCCCTGGGATGCAATCGATGCAGACCTCAAGGTTGGCGATGTAGTTAAGGGTAAGGTAGTGGTTATGGCAGACTACGGTGCATTCATCGAGATTGCTCCCGGTGTAGAAGGCCTCATCCACGTATCAGAGATGTCATGGAGCCAGCACCTCCGTTCAGCACAGGACTTCATGAAGGTAGGTGACGAGGTAGAGGCTAAGATCCTCACACTCGACCGCGCAGAGCGTAAGATGTCACTCGGCATCAAGCAGCTCAGAGAAGATCCTTGGGCTAACATCGAAGAGAAGTATGCAGTTGGTTCTAAGCACACAGCAAAAGTTCGCAACTTCACAAACTTCGGTATCTTCGTTGAAATCGAAGAGGGCGTAGACGGTCTCATCCACATCAGCGACCTCTCATGGACAAAGAAAATCAAGCACCCCTCTGAGTTCACACAGATCGGTGAGACTATCGAGGTTCAGGTACTCGAAATCGAGAAGGAGAACCGCCGTCTCAGCCTCGGCCACAAGCAGCTTGAGGAGAACCCCTGGGATGTATTCGAGACAATCTACACTGTAGGTTCTATCCACGAAGGTGTAATCACAGAGCTCATCGAAAAGGGCGCAGTAGTATCATTGCCCCACGGTGTTGAAGGCTTCGCTACTCCCAAGCACCTCGTAAAAGAGGATGGCTCACAGGCAGCAGAGAAGGAGACACTCTCATTCAAGGTAATCGAGTTCAACAAGGAGTCTAAGCGTATCATCCTTTCACACAGCCGCATTTTCGAAGATGTAGCTAAGGAAGAGGAGAAGAACGAGAAGAAGGCAGCTGCACAGGCTCGCAAGAACAGCAAGAAAGCAGCAGCTGAAGAGACACCTGCAATCCAGAACCAGGCAGCTTCTACAACACTCGGTGACTTCGACGCACTTGCAGCACTCAAGAGCAAGCTCGAAGGTGGCGAATAATATTCACTAACCGAATATAACAGAATATAATTGGGTGGTGTGTCAGAATAATATTTATGGCGCACCATCCTCATATTCAATAATACAAAATGTAAAATGCCGAAATTGAAGAAAGAAACAGGGACATAAAGTACAGACTGAATCCGATATCAATATACGGTATTATTGCATACCGCCATTTATAGCAAATCAACGGGAGAAGTTTGCAACGATAATAATACAAGCACCCCACCTATTTACAAACAGATTGAAACATTAAAACACATGTCAACAAAAAATATTCTTCTGACGATATTGTCATTTATAATCCCCATCGTAGGCATCATAATATATTTTGCACAGAGACAAAAAGACGATTATGCCGAATATTACCTCTACGCAGCAATAGCTTCAATGGTAGGAGGATTTTTTATAGGATTACTTGCATAAAACAGAAATCCAATCACATACTTTAAGAGGCTTCGCCAAATTTTATTTTGGCGAAGCCTCTTAAATGCGTATAAAGAGTATAAGTGTGTGGTTAATTTTTATTATTACTGTCCGGTAAATTTTTATCCTGCTTATGTTGTAGAATTCATCCGTCTTCAAAATTTCAAATAGTATATACTCTCCCTCTTGGATAAGAGGGACATTGCGTAATAAGCAATGTTTGCTTTATGCGAAGCTCGGCTGCGCTCGTTTACAATTGCAAGCAAGCTCGCATTGTACTCGCTGGCACGAGCTTTGCTTTATGCGAAACTCGGCTGCGCTCGTTTACAATTTGCAAGCAAGCTTGCATTGTACTCGCTGGCACGAGCTTTGCTTTATGCGAAACTCGGCTGCGCTCGTTTACAATTTGCAAGCAAGCTTGCATTGTACTCGCTGGCACGAGCTTTGCGACGACGGGAGCTTTAGCTCCCCAAAACTATAGCAAGCGAGTGAATGGAAGTTTACTTACATTTACAACGAGCGCAGCATAGTTTCGATATTATCAAAGGAGTGCCGAACGTAAAGTGAGGCTTAGAACGGGGGAGGGAGTTAGACCGAATACACAAGTAAAAGTTCAAACTCCTCCGTCTTCAAAACGAGTTTTGAATCCACCTCCTCTTATCCAAGAGGAGGAGTTTATATAAACAATTGACAAAGAGAAAGAAAAAACTCTCCCTCTTTGAAGAGGGAGAATATCATACATTCTTAATATTCAGAAATTTACATTCCTCCTCTTGAAGAGGAGGTGGATTCAAAAACACAGTTTTTGAAGACGGAGGAGTTCAAAACATAAGCAGAATAAAAATTTA
>SUXT01000046.1 GCA_015060835.1 Bacteroidales bacterium | reverse complement strand
CAACCATATCTTGAAATAATCTCTTTACTTGCAAAGCATCCCAAAGGACTGACACGAGAGGATATTTGCACTGCGCTTAAGACAAGCAACAACGGCAGATTGGGAGATATGCTTACCGACTTGATTTATTGTGATTTCTTGCGAAAATACAATGTAAGAGATAAGAAAATAAAAGCAGCTTCTGGTATCTACCAACTTGTTGATTTTTACACAATCTTCTATAATGCTTTCGCCTCCAAGAATATTGTAGAAGA
Organism: Bacteroidales bacterium; assembly: GCA_015060835.1. Taxonomy (GTDB): domain Bacteria; phylum Bacteroidota; class Bacteroidia; order Bacteroidales; family Bacteroidaceae; genus HGM04593. Next base: position 17,993 of record SUXT01000046.1, on the reverse strand, counting down.
ACATTTTTGGACACGCAATGTAAACACACCGGAGATAAATACTTGGTACGGATTGGCTTTTGAACGAGTATGCAAAGCACATATGCAACAGATAAAGAAATCACTTGGCATTGCTAGTGTCTCTACCGAATTCTATACCTGGAAAAGCAAGCAAACTGAAGATGGAGCACAAATAGACATTGTTATTGATAGGGCAGACAACACCATCAATATATGCGAGGTCAAATATAGCGAAGACCTATACAGCTTGGACAAAGAAGAGTTTCTTAAAATACAGAATCGAATCAAGGCGTTCAAAGATGTTACAGGAACTCGCAGCAGTATAATTCCAACTATGATTACCACTTTTGGTATGAAAGAAGGAATGTATAGCGACCAGATAATTGCAAAGGTTGATATGGACGATCTTTTCCAGTCCTAACCTACGACTAAAATAAGAAAAAAGAAACCACCTTGCCGCAGTCTCTACAACTGTAGCTTGGTGGTTTAATAGTTTGGTGCGTTCATCAAAGGGACTAAAACCTCAATGATTACTGACACCTCTTCTATTCTTCCAATAAGACCGAGACGCTCTTCGCCCTTTCTCAATCTTACCAGGTATATTTTTTGATAATTTATTAGTTGCTATGCCCCCTCTCGTTAAAGGCCGGACTATAGCTCTTTCTATTTATAAGGCGGTCAGGGGATTTGAGACGGAAGAAAAAATAGCCAGGATTTCTCCTGGCTAGTGAAAAACTCTTAACTCTCCTCATATTAAGTGTTGTATCACATATATAAGGATTTGAGAGGATTAAAATAGGTCACTGAATGTGGTTATAATATTTTTATTACCGTTTTCATCTGTGTATATTAGTTTGGGTTGATAATTGTCATTAAATATGCCTTTTTCACTACCTTGATATGTTAAACAGAAAAAATCTTTATCTAGGTTCTGGCCAACAGTTCTAATTATACTTTTTACCTTACTAGTCTTATCTGAATATATAGGAATGAAATCGGGAATAATTAATCGTGGTATTAGCGAATCAATTATATCATATATAAATTCATACTTTTTACCATCTGATTTGAATGCCAATGTTGGTTCGATTTTACTTATGGCGATTACTACTGCTTTTATTATTGCGTTTATAAATCTTATGTTACTTTTTAATAGGCCAAATATTTCAAGTTTATATTCAGTTTCTGATATTTTATTAATATCTTCAAGGTTGAATATTATTTTTCTTGAAATGTATCCCGTTATAGAATCACTAATCAGGTCAATTACTTTTTCTGAGTTGAAAGTGGCTAATATTTTTTGATCTATATCATAAAATTTGACATTGTAAACTTTATGTTTGTGCTTATTTAGTTTTATTATCTGTTGTTGATCTTTAACAATGCCTTCTGAATCATATTCCCAATCAGTTTTGTCAACTTTAGTATAAAGTATGTATAGAAATGAAAGGTATTTATTTAATACTTCTACATAATGAGTCTTTATTAGTTCAGTTTCAGTAGTATAGTATTCATCTATAAATTTTGCAATTTTATCTTTACAATCACAAAATAAAGTGTAGTAATGCATATCAGCATCTTCTTTTTTGTAATTGTTTGTAAAATCCCAGTGATCAACATATCTATTTTGGATGTGATTCATAAACGCTTTATATAAATTTCTATTATCGTGGTGTTGTGTTTTTAGCACAACGATTATATCGTAGAAATTTTTGTAAAGCAATTTTGTGTCTGTATTGCATTTGTTTATAAGGCCGACAATATTTGTTATAATATTACTTTTTTCACTTGCGTCAAAAAGGGTTGAAATTTCGTTTTCAAATTCTGTTGCCCAAAATGAGTTTGAAGTTTTTGTTTCGTTGTTCATATCATTAAAAGTTAAACTTTACAAAAATAACAAATTGTTTTATTTTGGTTGACAATGGTTGACAAAAAATGATAAGCAAAAACGCTAACTACTTAAAAAGCAAGTAATTAGCGTTTGAGAAAGTACTCGAAGCGGGACTCGAACCCGCACAGCCGCGATGGCCAAGGGATTTTAAGTCCCTCGTGTCTACCATTCCACCATTCGAGCAACCTGTATTTATGTAGTTGCAAACATTTTTTCGTTGCAACTTTGCAAAGGTAAGCAGTTTTGCGTGAAAATCAAAAGATTTTCTTCAATATTGTGTGATTCAGTTGATATTCTGCCCTGTTTTTTCAAAATATTTGGCAAGAACCATCAACGAAATTAGATTTTCGCGCTTCTTGTTGCGGAATTGCCGGGCATACTCGTTTGCGTGTTTTATTATTTCTTTGGCCTCGTCGATGTGGTTATTGTAGTAGTCGATGCGCTCCAAAAGGTCGGAGTAATCGGGTTTTATCTCAATATAGTGGTAATTGGGGATGAGCGTACCCTCCATGAACCATGTCTCGTATGTGGGACGGGGCATGACTGCTATGCTGTTGCTCGACATCACCCACTTGAGGTTGCTTGCTACATCCACGCCTTCGAGAGCCATTATGTAGCGGTATTTAAGATGCTCCTCCACGCTCATGCCTGCGCCTTTCCATTCGGCGGGGTTTACCGAGTGACCGGCTGTGTCTACAAGGTCGCACATGGGATGCCCGAACCATTTTTCGAAGAAGCGGATGCGGCCGGGCTTACCATTGGCATCGCCACGGAAAAGTATTTTGTTCTCTTTCTTTTCGAACGGTATTTTATCGTCCACAAAGAAGAAGTGCCTTACCTTGTTCAGTTTCATCAGCACCGAGTTTGCGTTGTCGCCTGCTATGGGACGGCTTTTCACGATTGTGGGATGCGGAGGGATGGTGGTTACATCGCCACCTTTAAGCATCCAGCGGAGTGCATCGGGGAAGTAGCGGGTATATTCATAGGTGTCGAAAAAGTAGACACTACCGCATTTTTTGTTTTTCAGTGTATGGTTGCCGAGCGTTGGAGCATCTGTGGGCAGCATTGCTCCGTCGGTGAGTTTGTTGTAATAGTTTACGCGGGCCATTATCTGCTCTTTTTCGGCCGAGGAGTTTATCTCTTTCATGCGGCGGCGCAGAATGTGGCGCAGGATGAATTTGGGACAGAGCAACAGCGAGTAGCTGCGCAGATAGTATAGTAATTTGGTATTTTTTGCCATTTTACAAGGGATTTATCGGTTGTGGAAGTTGTCGTAAGTTGCTTGCAGTATGGTCTTGGCATTTGTGATGCGGTTGCCTGTCGCATCTGCCGGTTCCTCTATGCTCACATTCTGTGCATCAAGGTCGTAAAGAGTGTAACCTGTGCTGTCGGTTATTGATATTCCGTTGTTGAATGTATGGTAGGCAAAGGGATAGGTGTACGACGGAGAGAGTATATTTCGGCTGTATTCGAATTGTTCCGTGGGGAGTGCCAGTTGCGCAAGGATGGTTGCGGGCAGGTCGCTCTGATTACACAGTTGCGTAACCTCCTTTGCCGCGCGCACTGCACCACCAAGCAGCAGTATTGGGATGCGATTGTGTTCTGCCTCGTCGCCGGGCACTCTTTGCGGGTAGCGGGCGAGGGTATGGTCGGGAAGCATTATTACGAGGGTATTCTCCCACACTTCGCTCTTTTTGAGACGGTCGACAAAGTGGCCTATGCATGAGTCGGTGTAGGCAAAGGAGTTTGCAATTTCGTCGTCGGGGATGCGGTTGTACGGCACAGTCCAAGGCTCGTGGCTGCTGAGAGTAAGGTATGTGATGTGCCACGGCTCGCCGGGACGGGTGGTGGTGAGCGTATAGAGAGAGTCGAAGGTTATGTGGTCTGTTACACCCCACAGATGGGTACTCTGCTGCTGCATGGTGAAGTCTTTGTCGGCTATCAGTTCGTTGTACCCTGTAGAATAGAGGTAACTTTTCATGTTGGTGAAGTTGATGTCGCCACCGTAGAGGAATGTGTTGTGGTAGCCTGCCGCAGCGAGCGTGGACGCCAACGAGGGGAGATTGCGGCTTTTTACGGGAGACTTCATCACTGAAGTCTTGGGGAACGATGCGTAGCCGCTGAGGGTACAGAGCACGCCGCGGTCGGTGCGGTAGCTGTTGGCATGGCAATTGGTAAATATAACTCCCTCTTTAGTAAGTCTGTCGAAGTTGGGTGTTACTCCTTTTATGCCGCCTTGACTTTCTATGAGGGCACTTCCCATGCCTTCGAGTATAATGGTTATGATGTTGGGACGGGTGGTGTTGAGCAGTGTGTCGGTGATTGCGCTGTCGTGGGGATAGAGCATTTTCATGCGGGCCTCTACATCGGACGGGGTGTAGAAGGTGTATGCATCCTTGTAATCCTCGCGCTTGCCCATCGAATAGATGAAGCTGAATATAGGGTTTACGGCTGCGTGATTAAGGAACTGCTTGTCACTATGATAAACTTTTCCTATGTTGTTGGTAGACTCCCCTACTCCTCCGCGTATGCCCAAGAACAGTATGCCGCCAAAGAATATCAGCATAACCAATGTGGCAACACGACTGCCATACGGGTGCAACTCTTTCGTTGTGGCCCTGTGCAATACAGCAAACAGTGTCGCCAGTAGTGCCACAGTCATAATCAGACGTGTGATGATATAGCCTGTACTTACGCTGGCAAAGGCATTTGAGGGCGAATCGATGTATATGAGGAACGATGCATCAAGTTTGAATCCCCAGAATGGGTAGAGACTTATGTCGGCAATGAATGCAGCAGCTATTGCCGTAGCTGCCAACAGATTATACGGAATGAGCACTTTGCGTAACGGAATGCGGAGAAATGTTCCTGCTATTGCAAAGAGCAGTGGGACTGCTGTAAGGTATCCGGCCACGGCAATGTCGAGCGGCAGACCGTAGAGTGCAACATCTGCATAATCGTGCAAGGTGTAACTTTCTGTGCTGTTTGCTGCAAGGAAGAGCAGTCTGAGGGGGACGAAGCACAACAACAGCGTCACATAGTATCTTAGTAAGTATAGGATTTTTTCTTTTATATTTCCCATAAGAAGTTCTATTTCTGCGAAGGTAGTGATTTTTTTCGAGAAACAGACATTCTATCGTGCATAAGCTCCTCTAATTCCTTATTACAAGTTCTGTGCCGTACATCATATATCTGTATCTCCACAATGAGCGGCCTTTTCCTTTCACCGGGATTCCCTCGTTGTTAAGGTCGTACACGTTGCCGCAATTGGGACAGGTGGCAAGGCCTGTGCCGTCGCGTGAGACATCGAGCCTGTGGCGTGCAGCCTCGCAGGTGGGGCACGCCCAATCGTACACCCACACATTGCCATCGCTGACCGATGGAGTACCTATTATCAGTCCTCCAAGGCCGTAGAAGTAGGGGTTGCGCATCTCCAATTCCGAAAGATTGGTGGTGGTTTTATAGCCGTTGGCATCGGTTACTTCGTAGCTTTTGTTTGTCTTGCGCCGCACGGTAATGAACTGTCCGAATGAGGTTATCTGATTGAATGGATGGTAGGCTGTGTCGCATTTGAAATAGACACTATATCCCGAATATGGACTTTCGCTGTCGCAGGCCAAGATGATTGCCAGTGTAAGCAGTGTATAGAGAAATTTCTTCATTGTCTATTGAATATCAGCAATAGAATAACGGTAAAAGCAACATTATATTGTATTGCTGCTTTTACCGTTAATAATATTTAGAAAGTTATCTGCCGAGCAAAGCCTTTTCGGCCTTTTCGGCTTTTTCGAATCCGAATCCTGCGAGTATGCTCTCCATAAGCTGCTCTATGCGGTCGTTGCACAGATTGCCTATGCTGCCTTCGTGGGTGTGGGCAATCTTCTTGTCGGGAACGAATGTGCCTGCCTCAATGTCGAGTCCGACCTTCTTGTATGCATCGCGGAATGGCATTCCTTCGCTTGCAAGACGGTTTACCTCCTCCACGCTGAACATTGCATCGTAGCGGCTGTCGTCGAGGATATTCTCGTTAACCTCCATACGCTGTATGATGTATGTAGCCATCTTTATGCACTCTTTCAGCTCGTTGATAGCGGGGATGAACAACTCCTTTATTATCTGAAGGTCGCGGAAGTAACCTACGGGCAGGTTGTTCATTATCATGATGATGTCAGTGGGGAGCGCCTGAAGACGGTTGCATTTTGCGCGGAGAAGCTCGAATACATCGGGGTTCTTCTTGTGGGGCATGATGCTCGAACCTGTGGTGCACTCGGCGGGCAGTTTTACAAAGCCGAAGTTCTGCGAATTGAACATACAGGCATCGAAAGCCATCTTTGCGAGTGTGCCGGCCACGCTTGCAAGGGCATAGGCTACGTTTCTCTCGCTCTTGCCGCGTCCCATCTGTGCATAGACTACATTGTAGTTCATGGAGTCGAAGCCAAGAAGTTCGGTTGTCATGGTGCGGTTGAGGGGGAACGATGAGCCGTATCCGGCAGCCGAACCCAACGGGTTGCGATTGCACATTTTGTATGCTGCCTGCAAGAAGAGCATGTCGTCCGTAAGTCCCTCGGCATACGCGCCGAACCAAAGACCGAAGGATGAGGGCATTGCCACCTGCAGATGGGTGTATCCGGGCATGAGTACATCCTTGTGGCGGTTGCTCTGCTCTATGAGTGAGTCGAACAGAGCCTTCACCATTAAGGTAATCTCCTTAAGTTCGTTGCGGGTGTAGAGTTTGAGGTCTACAAGCACCTGATCGTTGCGCGAACGGCCGCTGTGTATCTTCTTGCCTGTGTCACCGAGTTTGCGGGTGAGCATAAGTTCCACTTGCGAGTGGACATCCTCCACACCCTCCTCTATAATGAATTCACCACTTTCGGTGGTTGCATATATCTCTCTTAGTTCGCGGTGAAGGTCGTCGACCTCCTCTTTTGTCAACAGGTCGATGCTTTGCAGCATTGCGCTGTGTGCCAACGAACCGAGAATATCATAGGGAGCGAGAAAAAGGTCCATTTCTATGTCCCGTCCGACGGTGAAACGCTCTATTTCGGGGTTCACCGTTATATTCTTCTCCCACAGTTTTTTTGCCATATCAGATTGTTTTAATAAGGTATTTTTGAAAGCACTTCGCCTATCTTTTCAAGAGCATCCTTCAAAGGTTTTTCTATCATGCCTTTGAGCATGAAGTTTATTTCGGCCTTGACAACTATACGCATCTTGGATGCCTCTTCTCCGTTGGGTATTACCTGTACCCACATATTGAAGGGCAGGGGCGAGTTGTCGGCTCCGAATTTTACGCATTTGGGAGCTTCTCGGTCTACCACTTTAAGGGTAACTTTTCCTACGGGAGGTATATCGGCTGTCACGCTGTCGCGATCGAATGTAAACTCTTTAACCTTGTCCGCAGGGAGTCTGTCCTTCAGGCCTTCAAGACTGTTGAGGTCTTCGAGCTTGGCATATACTCTCTCCTGTGAATAGGGTATATTGAATGTGCTGCTTTCGTATTGAGCCATAATGTATTTATCGTGTTTTTATTTTCTTATTTAAGGTCGTTTCTCCACTCTGAGGGGTTTGCTCTCCACTCGCGCAGTGTGGGCATTACCTCCTCGGTGATGTAACCTGTTGATTTTGCAGCTTCGAGCACAGCCTCGTAGTTGGTAAGAGTGATGAGCTTTACACCTGCATTTGCAAATGCCTCTTCTGCCACGTTGAAACCGTATGTGAACGATGCTACCATACCGATAACCTCTACGCCGGCAGCACGCAATGCCTCAACAGCGCGCAAGCTGCTCATACCTGTTGATACGAGATCCTCTACTACAATCACCTTTGCGCCGGGGAATACATCGCCCTCAATCTGGTTGCCCATACCGTGGTCTTTAGCCTTGGGACGAACATATACGAAAGGTTTGGCAAGTTCCTCGGCAACGAGAGCGCCCTGTGCGATGGCACCTGTAGCCACACCTGCAACGATGTCGGCTTCGGGGAACTCTTCGAGGATGAGCTTAGCCAATCCTAACTTCACGCGTGTGCGCAGTTCGGGGAACGAAAGTGTCTTGCGGTTGTCGCAGTAGAAAGGCGATTTCCAGCCTGATGCCCATGTAAAAGGCTGTTCGGGTTGCAACTTGACGGCTTTGATTTTCAGCAGCTCGGCTGCAAGTATTACTTCTGATTTGTTTGCCATAATCGTAAATATTTAAATGTTCAACTATTTTGTTTGTGTGTATCCTTCGCGTTTGAGCAGTTCGACGATTTTCTCCTTGAATTCGCCCTGAACTATTATTTCACCCTCTTTGACTGTGCCCCCTACCCCGCATTTGGTTTTCAGCAGTTTGCCAAGTTCCTTCAGGTCGGTTTCAGCACCGGTGAAGCCGGCAACGATGGTTACGCTTTTGCCGCCGCGGTGGTTCCTCTCTATGCGCACACGCAGTTTCTGCGCGCTCTTGGGGAGTGTCTCCTCTTCGACCGCCTCATCTGTGTCGTACACAAAGTCGGGGTTGGTAGAATATACTATGTTCAGTCTCTCTTTCCAGTCGTTCTTCTTCATAAACTGTATTATTATCGCCTCAAAGTTACAATCTTTTCTTCATAAATTTCTCATACTCGCAAAATAACCTTACTTTTGTTTCGTTATTTTTATATAACTGCTGCTGTTTTTTTGCGAAAATAGCAATTTTTCGGCAGAGCTTATAATTTTTTTACCGATGGATTCAACAAAAATAGATAAAGTTCCCGAACCTACCCTGCGCCGTCTGCCGTGGTACCTCTCTGTGTGCCGTCTGCTGAAGGCGAGGGGCGAGGTGTATGTATCATCCACCCGTCTCTCCAAAGAGACCAACATTGTGGCATCACAAATAGCAAAGGATCTCTCTTTTGTGGATGTGGTAGGCCGCACGAGAGTGGGCTACGATATTGACAATCTGCTGGAGGTGCTTGAGACATTCCTCGGATTTACATCCATGCACAAAGCATTCCTGTTCGGAGCCGGACGGTTGGGAAGCGCATTGCTCAACGACAGCGGTCTCAAACAGTTCGGTCTTGAAATAGTAGCAGCATTCGACAATAACCAGAAGATTGTAGGACACAGCATTTCGGGCATTCCCGTATACCACATCAGCGACCTTGAGAAAATAATGCGCCGCCACTGTGTAAAGATAGGTATCCTGACTGTACCCATAAACAATGCACAGGAGGTTGCCGACCGCATGGTAGTTTGGGGTATAAAGGCAATTTGGAATTTCACACCCCTGCGCATACGCGTACCCGATGACATTGTGGTGCAGAACACATCGCTGTACGCCCATCTGTCGTTGATGTTCAACCGCTTGGACGGTTCTGTAGCACCCGAAGAGAAAGAGAAAGGAGGCAAAAGATGAAAATCATAGCTGTAGGAAAGAATTACAGAGACCATGCAATAGAGTTCGACGGGACATCGGAAAAGCCCGATGCACCCATCATATTCATGAAACCCGACTCGGCCATTTTGAAGAATCCCCGCCCCTTTTTCGTGCCCGACTTTATGGGAAGAATAGAGTATGAGGCAGAGATTGTGGTGCGCATAAACAACCTGAACAAGAATATCCCCGCACGTTTCGCCCACAGATACTACGATGCTGTAACCGTAGGCATCGATTTTACCGCACGCGAGTGGCAGCGCAGACTGATTGCCGAAGGCGCACCGTGGGAACTGTGCAAAGGATTCGATGGTGCAGCCTATCTTGGCGATTTCCGCCCTACGGAGGGGTTGGACATGAAGAATCTGCCCTTCCATCTGGACATTGACGGCACCACAGTACAGCGTGGCAACAGCGCGGATATGCTATTTACCATCGACGAAATCATTGAATATGTAAGCCGTTTCTGCACTCTGAAGACAGGCGACCTGATATTCACAGGTACCCCCGCAGGAGTTGGTCCCGTAGCCATCGACAACCACCTGCAAGGATATATAGGCGATGAAAAAGTGCTTGATTTTTATGTAAGATAACCCGATGAACAGACACAAGATTATATACACGATGTTGCTGATGCTCACCGCACTCCTTGCGCAAGCACAGACATTCGCCGACATTGACTGGGCGCAGTTTGCCCGCGATTCGGTGATGCCCCGCTACAGCTGTTCGGTTGAACTTGGCGAGGATTACGCGTTGTACGACTATACGGCATCGATAGAATACCCCGAATTTGTCCCCATGAGCAAGGAGGAGATAAAGAGATACAGGCTCGACACCCTCACCGACAGTCTGCCCTCTTGGCCGGAGATAAGCACAGCCATAGGAATATCAGCCAAAAAGGGGATGCTCGATGTATCGTTTGTCCCCATTGTCTGCATCGATGGGCGTTACACACGTATCAACTCTTTTAAATTAGCGATTGGCAAGAAAGTAAACAAGAGCAGACTGAACAGCAGGATGCACGCTCCCGCCACACGTTCATCGGAGAGATATGCCCAATCGTCGGTACTTTCCGAAGGACGATGGGTGAAGATACGCGTATCCGAAAATGGTGTCCACAAGATAACCTACAGCGAGCTTTCGAAGATGGGATTCAAAAACCCGGCAAAAGTGCGTCTCTTCGGCTACGGCGGACACATTCTGCCCGAAACCAACCTAAGTTCATTGCCCGATGACCTTAAAGAGGTACCCACCCACCGCACCGGCAATGCCATGCTCTTCTACGCTAACGGTACCGTAAAATGGAAATACAATGCAGGAACATTCACACACGAGCAGAACTGTTACTCCAACTATGGATACTACTTCCTCAACGAGAGCAACGGTGCCGAGCCTGCCACAATCCCCGTAGCCGAGCCGAAAGGCACACCCCGGTACACATACACCACCTACCCCGACTACGCACTATACGAAAGAGACGAAATATCGCTATGCACATTCGGGCGCACACTGCTCGACGGCAGCGATTTCTCATCGGGACGCAACAAGAGCTACAAATTCACTCTCCCCGGAGTAACATCGGCAAAGGCAACGATAGATGTAGGCTTCGGAAGCAATGCCACGCAGGAGAGCACATTGGGAGTGTATGTAAACAACAAGAATGCAGGCAATCTCAGCATCGGCATGGTAGGTTCCGTCGACAAGGGTGTTATAACATCGGCAAGCTACGCAAACACATTGTTGGAGCAGGAGACAACCGTTACACTCAAACACAATGCCCCCGCATTTGCCGTAAACGGTTTCCTCGACTATATTCGCCTGAGTTTCACAAGAGAACTTGCACTGCGCGGTTCATACACCTGCTTCAGAGGAACAACCGTCAGCGGTGTTGCAAACTTCAAGATAGCAACCTCGCGCCCCGACATAAGAGTGTGGAGAGTAACCACCCCCGAAGAGATTGAGGAGTACAAAGGCACATACACCGACGGCATCTACACAGTGGTTGCCCCCGCATCGTACCGCGAAGAGCTTGTGGCTGTGGACATCAACGGCACATTCCCTTCGGTGGAGATGGCAGGCGAAGTGCCCAACCAGAATCTGCACTCGTTGGGACAGACAGACATGGTGATAATAGTACCATCCAATGGCCTCTTCGCAGCTCAGGCACAGCGCATAGCCGACCTCCACAGCGAACTTGACTCGTTGACCGTAGCTGTGGTAACGGCCGAGCAGGTATACAACGAATTTTCATCGGGCACACCCGATGCAACAGCTTACCGCCGACTGATGAAGATGCTGTACGACCGCGCCGGAAGCGCCGACGAAGCGCCCAAATATCTGCTTCTCTTAGGCGATGCTTTTTCCGATAACCGTCTGATTACCTACAAGAACCGCCGTCAGGAGGATTATCTTCTCTGCTACTCATCGAAAAACTCAGTAAGCACCACAAAGTCCTATGTGCTTGAAGACTACTTCGGTTACCTCGACGACAGCGAAGGCAGCAACCACCTTACCGACAAGGCCGACATAGGAGTGGGACGCATCCCCGCGCAGAACCTTGCGCAACTCACCCCCGTTGTCGACAAGATTATAGACTATGCCCGCAACAAAGAGGCGGGGCCGTGGCAAAACAACATTGTGGTACTTGCCGACGACGGCGACGAGAAAAGCCCCAATTCCCACATGCGCGATGCAGAGAACATCGCTGCACTTGTATCGCAGAGCTATCCATCGTTCATGGTACGCCGAATATATTGGGACGATTTCCCCGTAGTGCCGTTGGCTACCGGAAACAGCTACCCCGGAGTAACGGCCGCCATAAAGGAACAGCTCGAAGAGGGGGCACTCATCATGAACTATTCGGGACACGGAAGCGCCAATCTCTTCTCGCCCGAAATGGCATGGAAGGCATCGGATATGGCAGAATCCGTAACCACGCGCCTGCCTGTGTGGGTGACGGCATCGTGCGACATATCCCCATTTGACATCGGCGACGGCTCACTCGGCGAGGAGGCCATCCTCAACCCTGCAGGAGGTGCCATTGCTCTGCTAACCACCACAAGAACCGTTTATCAGTCGCACAATGCGCTCATCAACCAAGCCTTCATGCGCAACATTCTGGGCCCCGGCAGCGACGGCAAGGCATACACACTGGGCGAGGCTGTACGCAAGGCAAAAGAGTCGCTGATTTTAGTAGGCTCGGACAATACAGAGAACAAATTGCAATATATCCTGCTCGGCGACCCTGCATTGAGGCTCAACGTACCCACCTGCAAAGTAGTGGTTGACAAATTCAACGGAGCATCGGCCTCGCAACAGGGTTCGGCAAATGCCGGTGGCAAATTGAAAATTGAAGGACACATTGAAGATGCAGACGGTACCCTTGCCACATGGTTCAACGGCATTGTTTCACCCACTATGTTCGACCACGAGCAGGAGGTTGCCACAAAAGACAACACCGGCTTGGGAGCATTCAAGTACACAGCACCCGGCAGCAAGCTCTATTCGGGCAGCGATTCTGTCAGTGGCGGTCGTTTCTCAATCACCGTCCCAATGCCTATGGACATAAGCTACAGCGACGAGAATGGCTTACTTAACCTGTATGCCGTCGCACACGACAAGCGTTCGTCGGCGCAAGGCAGATACGACAACTTCATTGTAGGCGGGACATCGCCCGATATTTCGGACGACAGAAAAGGACCGGAAATAAAATTCTACCTGAACACACCCGGCTTCTCCGATGGCGGTGAAACCAATTCCACACCCTGCCTATTCGTAGAGCTTAGGGACGAGGACGGTATAAACACCGTAGGCTCAGGCATAGGCCACGATGTTGTTGCCATCATAGACAACAACCCTGCCTACACATTCAACCTCAACAGTTCATTCGTTCCCTCTATAGGCGACTACACATCGGGACGGATAACATTCCCGTTGCCTGCTCTGCCCGAGGGCGAACATACACTGCTGGTGAGAGCATGGGACATGCTCAACAACTCTTCTACGGTAACGGCAACATTCAACGTAACAGGCAAGCTTGCTCCTGAGTTCATTGAACTAAAAGTAACGCCCAACCCTGTGCACCGCGGCGAAAACATCACATTCATTCTGGTGCACAACCGACCGCAGAGCGAAATTACCGTCAAGTTCGACCTCTTCAGTTTCAGCGGCGAGCACCTGTGGACAAACAGCGAGACTGCCGTATGCGAAGCAAACGTATATGCCCGCACATGGAACATGCAGTGCGCCGGAGGACAGCCATTGCCCACCGGAGTTTACATCTACCGCGCCGAAATTTCATCGTACGGTGCCACCTCGGAGGCAAAAACCGGAAAAATAATAGTCCTGAACAATAAATAACCTATTTTATAGTTTAAATATAACAGACCTATCAGATACAAACAGCAGAATAGATACAGCAATGATAAAGAAAAAAACATTACTAACACTCATGGGGCTTATAATGATGCTGCCCCTCGCCGCACAGAAAGATATATTCAACCCCGTATACACAGGCGTAACATCACTCTCCATCGCTCCCGACGCACGCGCCGGCGCTATGGGCGATGTAGGTTGCGCAACCGAAGCCGATGTAAACTCGCAATATTGGAATCCCGCAAAATATCCCTTCAACATCGCACGCGCAGGAGTATCGCTCTCATACACTCCGTGGTTGCGACAGCTTGTCAAGGACATTGACCTTGCCTACGTTACAGGATTCTACCGCATAGGCGACTACTCGGCAGTAAGTTCTTCGCTCACATACTTCTCTCTTGGCGAGGTAATTGCCGACCAGTATACCATCAAGCCCTACGAACTTGCACTCGATGTTGCATACTCGCGCATGCTCTCCGAAACCTTCTCGGCAGCAGTAGCGTTGCGTTTCATCTATTCCGACCTGCAGTACGATTACGAAGAGGATGTAACAGCCGGAAGCGCCTTTGCTGCCGACGTTGCCATGTACTACAACAATTACGTACTTATGGGCAACCGCGAATGTATGTTGGGACTGGGAATGAACATTTCAAACATAGGTAGCAAAATATCATACGATGGCGGTTCTACCAACCAGTTTATCCCCACCAACCTGCGAATAGGAGCCTCTTTGTTGATGCCCATTGACGAGTACAACACAATCTCGTTCAGTTTCGACCTAAACAAACTGCTTGTACCCACACGCCCCACCTATTCACAATTCCTCGAAGAGGAGGGCTACGCGGCAAACGACAACAGCCGCTACTCGGAGTATCAGACATGGCTGGAGACAACCGGATACAACGACATTTCGCCTATATCGGGAATTTTCAAGTCGTTTTCAGATGCCCCCGGAGGCTTCAGCGAGGAGCTTAAGGAGATTTACGGAGGTATAGGTATAGAGTACTGCTACAACAACCAGTTTACACTGCGTGGCGGTTACCACTACGAAAACGAGTACAAAGGAAACAGAAAATACTACACTTTAGGTGCAGGATTCAAGATGAATGTCTTCTCGCTCGATGCTGCCTATCTTATCTCAACAGCACAGAGCAACCCGCTAGACCAGACACTGCGTTTCTCCCTTTCGTTTGACATGGACGGCATAAAAGACCTGTTGGGACGAAGATAAAAGAGCAAGTTTTTTTTGAAACTGTTAAAAAATCAATTATCTTCGCAACTGATTTTACAAAATATATAATTAGCAGAAAGGAAAAGATATGATTAGAATAGGATTCGGATACGATGTTCATCGCCTTGTTGAGGGCAGAGACCTCATCATCGGCGGTGTAAAGATACCTTATAAATATGGTCTTGACGGCCATTCTGATGCCGATGTACTCATCCACGCAATTTGCGATGCCATGCTCGGCGCAGCCAACCTCGGCGACATAGGCCGCCACTTCCCCGACAACTCCTCTGAGTTCCACGGCATTGACAGCAAGATTATCCTTGCACGCACACTCGACCTTATAAAGGAAGAGGGTTACAAATTGGGCAACATAGACACTACAATAGTAGCGCAGCAGCCCAAGATGGCCCCCTACATCCCACACATGCAGCAGGTGCTTGCCGAAGTGCTTGAAGTTGAAGAGAATGCTATTTCAATAAAGGCATCGACCACTGAGCGTCTGGGCTTCGAAGGACGCAAGGAGGGAATTTCGGCATACGCGGTTGTACTTCTTGAAAAATAATTCACTCAAAAATATTTCAATAAGGGCGGGATATTCTCTCGTCCTATTGTTGTTTATATTATTGTTTGACTCCTGCGCCTCTCTGTCGAAATACAAAGGTGTGGGACGAATCCGTCATTACACCATAGAGAAGCAGTCGATTCCCGCAGAATTCGATGGTTTCACAATAGCCTTTCTCTCGGACACACACTATCCGAGCAAATTCACCCGAAAAAGGCTTGCCGAGACAGTACGTGCACTCAACGACCTATCCCCCGACCTTATCCTGCTCGGCGGAGACTATATGACCGACCTTTCTTACGCCGATGAACTGTTCGCGTCAATAGGAAGCAGCCCTGCCCCCTATGGGACACACGCTGTTCTTGGCAACCACGATACACGCAATGCCGACACACTGTGCAAAGCCATGCTACGAAACGGGATTTCCCCATTGCGCGACACGGCAGACACCATAAGCATTGACGGTGCCCGCATATTCCTCTGCGGAGTGGAAAATTACAGGACATCCGACAAACAATGGGTTGAAAGGCACACAGCCGACGGCTTTACAATTGTTGCGGTACACTCCCCCGACTATGCCTGCGACTACTCACTTGGAGGCAACGCACTGCAGCTGTCGGGACACACCCACGGCGGACAAGTTACACTGTTGGGGCTCTACGCCCCCGAAACAAATTCGAAGTATGGCAGGCGTTTTCTCTCCGGGCTCAACTATACAACGAAAAATATACCCGTAATAACATCCAACGGACTTGGCACATCAAGAAGAAAAATCCGTTTTTGCGCACCGAGCGACATTATACTCGTAACATTACAGCACGATAAGAAGAAACGGCCCCGCGTAATCACTACGAAGGACCGTCCGGGGAATTGAATGATTAAGAAAAAGTAATATTTTTGTTACACTAACTGCAAATTCATTATAAACAACAGCCATACAAACCTGCTGTCAATCATTAAACACAGAAAAAGGAAAAAAGTTCACCAAAGACAAAAAAAAATCATATACCATATAACAGCGCCCCATTTGCAGATACCACCTATTATCATTATCTTCGCAGGACAAACAGACACCGTATGCACATCATCCGATACAGAAAAGAGTTGAAGAGTGAATGGGATCAATTTGTGGCCAATGCAAAGAACGCCACCTTCCTGTTCATGCGCGACTACATGGACTATCACTCCGACCGCTTCACTGATGCCTCGCTCATGTTCTACAAAGGCAACGAACTGCGGGCGCTGCTCCCCTTGAACCACAATATCGCCGACTGCACAGCCGACTCCCACGGAGGACTCACATACGGCGGCTTCATACTCTCAAACGACAGCAGGATGAGCGAGGTTACAGAAATGATGTACCTCACCACTGAATGGGTAAAAGAGCATCTGCACATAAAGAAAATCATATACAAGCCCACACCATACATCTACCACCTGCAACCCTCGCAAGAAGACCTATATGCCCTCTTTGCCATAGGAGCACAACTGGCAGGGCGCAACCTCTCCTCCACAATCGACAACAAGGAGCGCATAGCATTCGGCCAGCTGCGTCGCCGAAAAGCCCAAAAAGCGGCAAAGGAGGGCATCACATACAAAGAGGACAACGACTACGCAACATACTGGAAGATACTCACCAACCTACTTGCAGAATCCCATAACTGCACCCCCACTCATACAGTGGAAGAGATTGAACTGCTCCACTCGCGCTTCCCCGACAAGATAAAGCTATATACGGCATACAAGGCGGAGAAGATGCTTGCCGGCTGCGTAGTCTACGAAACAAAAAAGACAGCCCACATACAATACATTGCCTCATCTCCCGAAGGAAAGGAGAAAGGAGCACTTGACGGGTTATTCAAATATCTTTTCGAAAATATTTACAACAAGATAGAATACATTGACTTCGGAATCTCAACCGAAAGGAGGGGTACATACCTGAACGAAGGCCTATTGTTCCAGAAAGAGGGTTTCGGCGGACGCGCAGTAACATACGACATCTACGAAATCAACCTTACCGATTAAGAAGTTGTTTGAATTTTATTTTCATAAGATAGGCTACACCTCGGAATAATATTCAAGTAAACTTGATATTCTTCTCTCGGCTTGCACTATCTTTCGGAATTATTTGAGAGCTATTTAACTTCGTTGAAGTTGCTATCACTCGCTCTGCAATATGTGAACAAGTTCACATTGCGCTCGTTTAACCGCATCTTTTGAGTAGGTTTTCTTTGTTGTTTTGCAGGGAATAGCGGGCTATTTCCAAAAAATAAGAAAGAAAAGATGCCAATAATAGACTCTGTCGTTTCGCGTTTGTAACGCGAAGATTTGAATATAAGCATCTGTGATGCGCTAAAATACGACCTATTATTAATCGTATGAATCTCTTGAAGCGGGTTAATTGGATTATTATATGTAAGTGCATTGCAAATGCGGATGGACAAGGGGGGTTCTTAACCCATCGTACTACAATAAACCATACTACGCGAGGAAAACCCCTCCGTCTTCAAAAACTGTCGTTTTTGAATCCACCTCCCCTTTAAG
>SUXT01000045.1 GCA_015060835.1 Bacteroidales bacterium | reverse complement strand
GAAGTTAAGCCCAACCGCGCCGATGGTACTGCATTTAGTTGTGGGAGAGTAGGTCATCGCCACTTTTACTTGTGAGTTCCTTCAGTTCAGACGAGCTGAGGGAACTTTTTTTTGTGTCTGTATGCGAGAATATCAAAATAGCCTTGTAAATAATTGTCGGTTTTTCTTTTTTTATGTAAAAATATGATACCTTTGCGGTTGTATGAACTAATATAAACGTTTTATATATATAATTATGAAAAAAATTTTCTTTTTGACGATGCTTTTCACCCTGCTTGCTGTGTCGGGTGTGAATGCACAGAAATCATGGCAGTACTCCTTTTCATCTAAGGATGCCATAAAAGAGATGGGTGTCTATAACAGTTTGAAGACACCGCTTATCGAACTTGAAGAGCCGACAGATGTTATCCGTCTCACAGTGTTCTCTACAAAGAATACCGATGATAATGCCGGATACAGAGCTGAAGGTTATGCTAATGCCAGCTCAAGCTTCCCTACATTTGCTATCGGTGAAATCAGAATTTACGATGGCAACGGTAATCTTGTTGACCTGACAGAAGAAAATCTTGAGACCAATGCTCTTTCGCTTGACGAGGGTGCACTTGCTTTCCTTGTAGACGGTGACAAGAACACATTCTTCCACTCTACATATTCCAAGGGTGAGGTTCCTCAGGCTTATCACTATATTGATATTGCACTTCCTGATGCGCTCGACAAATTTACATTCGAGTATGACTCGCGTCAATATTGGTACTTTACCGATCCCACACATGTGGCAATTACCGGCGGCACAGAGGCTCTTCCCTGGGCAGAGGAGAATTTCTCTCTCGGTGAGCAGGTCAAGGATGTTGCAGCTCTTAAACCCAACACATTCTATGCTATACGCGGTAATTACTTTGAATATACACGTTTCGAGGATGGTCGCTATCTTCCCTCATACGGTGAAGCGTTCTACCACTCTCCCCACGGTGCTGCGCTCACACCCTCATCGGCAAGTGTAATGTGGCTCGAAGAGGCCGGCGACGGCAAATACTATATGCGTTGGTTGAAGAACGACCACTATGTAGCTGAGCCGGGCATGGTTACTGAGGCTGCATATGCAGGATGGCATGATGATGTAAGCTATGCAGCTCCTCTTGAATTCTTCAAGTGCGACTCTATTGAGGGCGCTTTTGAGGCAAGGAGCGGCGAGTGTCTTCTCGGTCAGCGCCGTTTTGTGAAGATGAGCTGGGTGAATGAGGCAAACAGAGACATTGAGACATCTACATACAACTATGCATGGAACATCTACAATGTGAACATTGACAACAGCGCTGTACTTCCCGTTCTTCAGCAGTCTATCGAACTTGCTGAGTCATTGCTTGAGCAGCAGGGCAATCCCTCGGACGACAGCGAAGTTGCAGCCTATATCCCCACTCTGAATGATGCGAAGAAGGCTTATGCCGAAAAGACAATGCCTGCGCAGGCAATGTTCACACTTAATGCTGAGCTTAACGGACTTATAACAGCCTTCCGTACCGAATATCTCTTCACACTTCTCGATTCGGTGAATGCTATTCTCGAAAATGACGATATTGAATTCTGTGACGAAGAGAGCGGTTGGATCAACGGTGGTTATCCTTCGGAATATAAGGATCGCTTCCAGAGTCTTCTCGACAACGGCTCTGTGCTTGCCGACAATGCAAAGCACTATACAATGGTCGATGCGATGGTTACTGAAATTGCAGGTGTCATCACCGAATTCTGGGCATCACCTGTAACAGGCGTATCAAGCTATCCTCTCCTTTTCCAGACCGAGAATGGAATGCTCAACGACCAGCGCGACAATATCTACTATTGGACTTCTCCCGTATATTATATGGATCAGCCTACTGATGTTATCCGCATGACCGTATTTACAAACTCATCCGGTGAGACTGAGCCCGACTTCGGTGTCGGCACACCCTTCTTTGCCCTCGGCGAGTTCATACTCTACGATGCTTCGGGCCGTCAGATTGAACTTCGCGAAGATATGTTTGCAACAAACTCAATACAGACAAACGACGGTTGGGGGCTTGCAGGCTTGTGCGACGGTAATCCCAATACATTCTACCACGGATGTTATCAGGTTGATCCCGGCAACGGAAGCTATGCGCCCGAAAATGCTGCGAATGGCGAATACTGCTACATTGAGGTTGCCCTCGACGAGGAGATTACAGCCTTCTCATACGGTTTTGTAAGCCGTCAGTATGGTGGCGACTACTACAAACACATTCCTACGTTCTTCGCATTCACTCCCGGTACAACCATCACCAAGGATGAGGCCGATGCACTTGCGGGTGCTCCCATAGACAAATACGAGGGTGTACTCGGCGAGCAGATTACCAAACCCGAACAGATTGTTCCCGGTGAACTTTATGCGCTTTACGGCAACCTCTCAAAACTCGACGATAAAGGCGAGGTAGTAGGCGAGGGTTCAGGCTTCTACGGCGACTACAAAATGGTAGGTAAGGATATTCACAGCTCATGTGCAGTAGTGTTCGAGGCAGCAGAGAATGGTCAGTTCTACATGCGCAGCATCAATTGCGACCAGTATATGAAGAAACCCGAAAAATGGTCGGGAATTTCGAATACATACTTCAAGGACGAGTCATTCCCCTTGACTATTGTAGAGAGCACCAATTTGCAGGATGCCTTCAAAATCTATTGGCGTGGCGAAGTAACCGACTCTTTGGCTGCATTCTTTGGCGAGGGTGAGGTTTACTTCATGATGCAGGACTGGGGCGACAATATCGGTATGTACACAATAGCAGATATGGCTGATGACGACAAGGATGGCGAGAGCGACTGGTATATCTACAAGATGTCTGTCAAGAACCGTGGCAAAATGGAACTCAACGGTGCCATCAATGCAGTCAAGGCTGTAGGTGTCGAGCCCAAGAACATCGGCGAGTCGGTAGGTATGTACAGCGGTGCAGGAGTAGCCGAGCTTATGGATGTTGTTTCAAAGGCTGAGGCGGTTGTCGGTACCAACGACGATGCAGCTTGCGCAACAACAGCTGCCGAATTGCAGAATCTGTTGCAGTCATCAGTGCGCAACCTCAAGATGGTTGAGATTGTATCGGGACAGGATTATGTAATCCGCAGTGCCAACGAAGAGTTCAAGCCCTTCCACGGTGATAGTAAATTCGCAATGTACGTAGGTCCCAGCAACTTCCAGGATACACAGCGCAAGGAGGAGACAATGTTGTGGTGGTCGTATGAGTATCTCAACGGTCTCGATTCTACAGCTTACCACTTCACATTCGTTGAGGATACAGTAAAAGTAGAGGGCGAAGGCGAAGCCAACTGGGGCAAATATACCATCAAGAATGTATTTGCCGACAAGTACATCATTCCTGAGATAAGCCACGGCAAGAACCTTGTGGTGGGCGAATTCTCTCCCGAGGATGCACCCCGCATCTTTGTAGCTCCCTCTGAGAATCCCGGTTTACGCCGCTTCGTAGGTGTAGAGGCATGGAAGTCAACCGATAACATCTACTCATACTTCGAGGTACGTACCGGTGGCGGTGGTTACGGCACAGGTGGCGAAGCACACTACGGACACGTGGCACAGTGGTACTTCCTTGCAAATACTGCACAGTGGAGAATTGTTCCCGTGTCGCAGACAACATCCATCGACGACCTTATTATAGAGGAGCCTGCCGGTGAGGTGGTATCACAGTCGTACTACACTGTCGACGGTGTTGCATCTTCAGCTCCCGTCAAGGGCAAGGTAAACATCGTGAAGACTGTCTATGCCAACGGTGTTGTAGAGAGCAAGAAGATTTTTGTAAAATAAAAAATCAGGCGAACGTTTTTTCGACAGCATTCGGGTATTCCGAGTGCTGTCGAAAAAACTTTTCATACTTATGATAATGATAAAGAAGTACAGACTTGTATTGACAGGTGTCATAATAGTGGCTTTAGCAGCATTGTTCGCAAACTATTTTGTAGCCATCGAAAGAATCGATGCCGGTTGTGTAGGCATAAAGGTGAACCTTGTAGGCGACAATCGCGGAGTGGACGATATTACCGAGGTTACCGGTTGGGTGCCCTATATGCCCCTGTTCACTCAGATACACGAGTTCCCCACATACACACAGGTGAAGGATTATGAGCCATTTCACATAAACGCCAAGGATGGTTCCGAATTTACCGTCGATCCTACATTCTCCTATTATGTGGACAGGGAAATGGTTCCGCAGATGTTCAGCCAATACAGAAGACAGCTTCCCGAACTTGAGAACGGATATATCCGCAATGTTATAATGGACAGCTACAGGATAATAGCAAACAAATTCCCCTCAGATTCGCTCATAAGCAACCGTCAGCAATTCGAATCGGAGGTTCAGGGAATGCTTCAAGCCGAATTGCGCAAGGAGGGGTTCATCTTCCAGCAGTTGACATCTAACCTTACGGCTCCCCAGTCGCTGAAGGATGCAATCGACGCCAAGAACAAGGCAACGCAGGAGGCTTATCAGGCCGAAAACAAGCTGCGTCAGGCCGAAGCCGAGGCAAAAGCCAAGATAATAGCAGCCGAGGCCGAGAAAAAGGCTAACGATTTGAAAGCATCGGCATTGACACCGCTTATCATCCAGCAGCTGTTTATAGAGAAGTGGGATGGAAAGCTGCCTACATATGGAACTGTTCCGCAGTTGTTCCAGAATATTACAAAGCAATAATATAACCATATAACTATGAAAAAAACATCTTTTCTTCTGTTGATTGCAGCCTCCATGCTTGCGGCGTGCAGCAACAAGTCGGATGTCTTTACAGCCGACAATGTCAACGAATTGCGTGCGCCGGCCTATCCGTTGGTAACGATAGACCCCTTTACAAGTGCATGGTCGTTCAGCGACAAACTTAACGAATCTCCCGTGCGTCACTGGACGGGCAAGGAACACCCTATGGTCGGTGTCCTGAAGGTCGACGGCAAACTCTATCGCTTCATGGGCAAGGAGGAGGCCCCTCTCGAATTTGTGGTTCCTCCCGCAACAACCGAGCGCTGGACAGCACGATACACCGAGCAGGAACCCAAAGGCGACTGGACCTCATGCGGTTACAACGACTCTGAGTGGAAAGAGGGTAAGGGAGCATTCGGCACAAGAGACCAGGATGCAATCTCCACTACGTGGACAAGCAAGGATATATGGGTGAGACGCACCATAGAGCTTGGCGAGGCTGATGCCGCAGATATAATAGGACTCGAATACTCACACGATGATGTCTTCGAACTATACATCAACGGCAAGCAGATAGTATCCACCGGCTTTGTTTGGAAGAACAATGTGCGGGTTCCCTTTGATGACGAACTGAAATCACTGCTTAAACCCGGCAAGAATACCATTGCAGCACATTGCCACAATACATACGGCGGTGCCCTTGTAGACTTCGGACTCTACAAGAAGGGCGATGAGATTGTCTTTGCCGAGGAGGCTGTGCAGAAGTCGGTCAATCTTCTCCCCACCCGTACGCTCTACACATTCGAGTGCGGCCCCGTGGAATTGGAGGTTGTCTTTACCTCGCCTCTGCTGATGGACGATCTTGACCTTATGACAGCCCCCGTAAACTATGTATCCTATCGTGCAACACCCATCGATGGCGCTTCGCACGATGTTGAAATATATATTGACGCAACCCCCGACTGGGCGATAAACACCCCCGGTCAGAAGGTATCATGCGCTGTCTCTGTCGACGAGTGCCCTATGCTCTACGCAACAGCCGGAACAGTCGAGCAGGCTGTCCTCAAGAGAAGAGGCGACGATGTGCGCATAGATTGGGGATACTTCTTCCTTGCATCGCCAAAGAAGGATAACGTGGCGATAGGTGTTGGCGACTACACCCCCATGAAAAAGAACTTTGCAGGCAAAGGCACAGAGGCTGTTGCCGGTGCGCAGCACAAAGGTATAGACAACAACCGTTGCGTGCTTGCATTCTCCGAAAATCTCGGTACAATCTCCGCGCCCGCCGAGGGCTATATGCTCGTAGGTTACGACGACCTATACTCGATACAGTATTTCAAAGAGAACCGCATGGCATACTGGAAACACGATGGTCGTGTAACAATGCTTCAGGCGCTTCAGAATGCCGCAGCCGATTACGAGGATGTTATGAAACGCTGCCGCACCTTCGACAAACAGATGATGGCCGATGCCGAAAAGGCAGGTGGCAAGAAGTATGCCGAACTCTGTGCACTTGCCTATCGTCAGGCTATTGCTGCGCACAAGCTCATCACCGACAAGGAGGGTAATCTCGTCTTCCTCTCTAAGGAGAACTTCAGCAACGGTTCAATAGGTACAGTCGATGTAACATACCCCTCGGCACCTCTATTCCTTATATATAATACAGAACTTGCAAAGGGCCTTCTCAACCACATATTCTACTACAGCGAGAGCGGACAGTGGACAAAGCCCTTCGCTGCACACGACATCGGTACATATCCCATAGGCAACGGACAGACATACGGTGGGGATATGCCCATCGAAGAGTGCGGCAATATGCTTATCCTCACAGCAGCCATCGCTGCCCGCGAACGTAATGCCGAATATGCAAAGAAACATTGGGAGACACTCACAACTTGGGCAAACTATCTTCTTGAAAACGGTCTCGACCCTGAGAACCAGCTCTGCACCGACGACTTTGCAGGACACTTCGCCCACAATGCCAACCTCTCAATCAAGGCAATCCTCGGCATCGCAAGCTACGGCAAGCTCGCAGGAATGTTGGGCGACAACGCTACAGCCGACAAATACATGGCGGCAGCAAAAGAGATGGCGTCAAAATGGCAGCAGATGGCCAAGGATGGCGACCACTATAAACTGACATTCGACAAGTCAGGCACATGGAGTCAGAAGTACAACCTTGTGTGGGATCGTCTGCTCGGACTCAATATCTTCGACCCGTCGATTGCTGCGGATGAAGTTGCATATTACAAGACCAAACAGCAGAAGTACGGTCTTCCCCTTGACAGCCGCAAGACCTACACAAAATCCGACTGGATACTGTGGTCGGCCTGCCTCACCGGCAATGCCGACGACTTCAATGCCCTCTTGGAACCGGTCTACAACTATGCCAACGAGACAGAGAGCCGTATGCCCATCTCCGACTGGCACGAAACTACAAACGGCAATTGGGTAGGATTCAGAGCACGCTCGGTGGTAGGCGGCTACTTCATGAAGATGCTCGAAGCCGAACTTTTAGGCAAGTAATTCCCGGATTACAATAATGAAAAAGCGTGGCTGCCGGATGTGTTTCCGCAGCCACTCTTTTTCTCTTTTATATAGTTTTTACAGTAATTAAAGAAAAATTTCTTTAATACCTTTTGCAGATTCGCCAAAAAGAATTATCTTTGCAGTAGGAGAACTTCGGCAAACTGTAAATTCTCTTCTGCATCGCTCTTCGGGAGTGCATGGAACGGAAGAGAGTGTCGCGAGTTAAACCCTTAGTTTTCAGAGTAATAAATATTGTAATATAAATTTTAATTTTTTAATTTATGGCACAGATTGATCTTACCAAGTATGGTATCACCGGTACTACAGAGGTTATCTACAATCCCTCTTATGAGCAGCTCTTTGCTGAGGAGACAAAACCGGGTCTCGAAGGTTACGAAATAGGTCAGGAGACTGAGCTTGGTGCAGTAAACGTAATGACAGGTGTTTACACAGGTCGTTCACCCAAAGACAAATTCATTGTATTCGATGAGACTTCTAAGGACACTGTATGGTGGACTTCAGAGGAATATAAGAACGACAACAAGCCTCTCTCAACAGAGTCTTGGAACGTTCTCAAGGAGATTGCTCAGAAGGAGCTTTCAAACAAGAGACTTTTCGTAGTTGACGCATTCTGCGGCGCTAACCCCAGCACACGTCTTAAAGTACGTTTCATCATGGAGGTAGCATGGCAGGCTCACTTCGTTACAAACATGTTCATCCGCCCCACTGCTGAGGAACTTGCATCATTCGGCGAGCCCGACTTCGTAATCTACAACGCTTCAAAGGCTACTGTTCCCAACTATCAGGAGCTCGGCCTCAACTCAGAGACAGCAGTTGTATTCAACCTTACATCTAAGGAGCAGATCATCATCAACACATGGTACGGTGGTGAGATGAAGAAGGGTATGTTCTCTATGATGAACTACTACCTCCCCTTGCAGGGTATCGCTTCAATGCACTGCTCAGCCAACACCAACGAGAAGGGTGAGACAGCAGTATTCTTCGGTCTTAGCGGTACAGGTAAGACTACTTTGAGTACAGACCCCAAACGTATGCTTATCGGTGACGACGAGCACGGATGGGACGACGAGTGCGTATTCAACTTCGAGGGCGGCTGCTACGCAAAGGTTATCAACCTCGACAAGGAGAGCGAACCCGATATCTACAACGCTATCCGTCGCGATGCACTTCTCGAGAACGTAACAGTTGACGCTGAGGGTAAAATCAACTTCGCTGACAAGAGCGTAACAGAGAACACTCGTGTATCTTACCCCATCAACCACATCGAGAACATCGTTAAGCCCGTTTCTAAGGCTCCCGCTGCAAAGAAGGTTATCTTCCTTTCAGCTGACGCATTCGGTGTGCTTCCTCCCGTATCAGTTCTTACACCCGAGCAGACACAGTACTACTTCCTCTCAGGCTTCACAGCTAAGTTGGCAGGTACAGAGCGCGGTATCACAGAGCCCACTCCCACATTCTCTGCTTGCTTCGGTGCAGCATTCCTCAGCCTCCACCCCACAAAGTACGGTGAGGAGTTGGTTAAGAAGATGGAGAT
This sequence comes from Bacteroidales bacterium, assembly GCA_015060835.1. Lineage (GTDB taxonomy): Bacteria > Bacteroidota > Bacteroidia > Bacteroidales > Bacteroidaceae > HGM04593. The sequence continues at coordinate 9,681 of SUXT01000045.1, read as the reverse complement.
GAACGGTGCTAAGGCTTACCTCGTTAACACAGGTTGGAACGGTACAGGCAAGCGTATCTCTATCAAGGATACACGTGGTATCATCGATGCTATCCTCGACGGTTCTATCGACAACGCTCCTACAAAGACAATTCCTTTCTTCGACTTTGTAGTTCCCACAGAGCTCCCCGGTGTTGATTCAGGTATCCTCGATCCCCGCGACACTTACGAGTGCTCTTGCCAGTGGGAAGAGAAGGCTAAGGATCTCGCAGGCCGCTTCATCAAGAACTTCACCAAGTACACCGGCAACGAGGCTGGTAAGGCTTTGGTTGAGGCTGGTCCCAAGCTCTAATTGGATTGATTTATTCAATATAACCGAACGTGCCGCTCATGAGAGTGGCACGTTTTTTTAATCATAGTTGTCCGGTAAACGTATGTAAGTCGTTTAAAATTCAATATTTAAGTAGCTACAAGCCTCATTCTTTATTAAGACAAATTTAAGTCAATGATTGGAACTCCCTCGCCCTGCTAAGCCTCACAAGCTCGGCACTCCTTTGGAAAGCTAAAGCTTTCGTCGTCGCAAACATTGCTTATTACGCAATGTCCCTCTTCAAGAGGGAGAATGTCGTATATTAATAATTTTCAATGATTTACATTCCTCCTCTTGAAGAGGAGGTGGATTCAAAAACTCGTTTTTGAAGACGGAGGAGTTCAAAACATAAGCAGAATAAAAATTAACCGGGCAGCAATAAAAATAATAGATGCCCGTTTCGTTGTATCCCCTCGCCAACGAAACACGCAAGAGGAGAATAATACAATAAGAAAAGGTGAGAGTGATAGTTTATGGAACGATAATCCTCACCTATAACTTAGTACGCTTAATACAAATTTACAGATACCATAAGGAGTGGATAATTATGTAAATATCAAAGTCTATGCTGTTGATATTCAATGAATTACCCCCCCCTGTAAAAAACACTAAAATTTGTGCAAAAATTAGAAAGAGTATTGCTATATTTGCGAAAACAAAATCACATTAGCGGTAACCTTAAAGAGGTTCTGACTACCCGCTTATGAAAAAATGAATTTATAGAACCTCCCTAAAATAATTGTGCTATGAAAAACTTTAGAACTTTATCGACTCTGTGCTTTTTAACATTGGCAACAGTTGTGAATGCGCAGGTAGCAAAAACTGTAGATACAGAGGGGTGGAAAGGTGTAAGATTTTCTTATAATAGTTATACTCTTGATGAGAGAGGAATTGAGTATGATGCTATTTCTGGATTTGAGTTGGGTTTTGTAAAAGCATTCTCTATTTCGCAGATACATCCTTTCTTCCTCGAAACTGGCGCAAGTTTTGTATATACAAATGGCGATATTTTCAGTGAGGATGGATTGGATTTGTCTTTGAATATGGTTTCATTGAATGTACCTTTTAATGTTGGTTATAAAGTGGCTTTGGGTAATAAAATTTCATTGTTCCCATATGCAGGCCTTTCTCTTAAGGGTCATTTATCAGGAGAAATGGAAATGTCATATTACGGCAAATCTGAAGTAGCTGATATTTTTGACGAGGATGAAATGGGTGATGATAGCGTGTTTAAACGTTTTCAAATTGGTTGGCAGGTAGGTGCTGCTTTTAATATTGATAGGTTCAATGTCGGTCTCAGCTACGGAACAGATTTTATGGAAATTTCTAAGAATGTTAGCACAACGACATTTAAGATATCAGCAGGTATTTACTTCTGAAAAATATTATACTAACAATAAAAGCGCCGCGTCATTTTGCGCGGCGCTTTTATTGTAGCTTATTGAAAAAAATCCTGCCCTTAAAGGGGAGGTGGATTCAAGCGCGATTAGCGATTGAAGACGGAGGAGTTTTCCTCGCGTAGCAGGGGGTATTGCTGTAGGATGGGTAGAGAACCTCCCTCCGAACTTTGTTACTATTTTCAAAATATTAGTGTTCGGTAAACGTATTTAAGTCGTTTAAAATTAAATATTTAAGTAGCTACAAGCCCCATTCTTCATTAAGACAAAGTTAAGTCAATGATTGGAACTCCCTCGCCCTGCTAAGCCTCACAAGCTCGGCACTCCTTTGGAAAGCTAAAGCTTTCGTCGTCGCAAACATTGCTTATTACGCAATGTCCCTCTTCAAGAGGGAGAATATCATACATTCTTAATATTCAGAAATTTACATTCCTCCTCTTGAAGAGGAGGTGGATTCAAAAACTTGTTTTTGAAGACGGAGGAGTTCCAAAACATCAGCAGAATAAAAATTTACAGGACACTAATATTTTAAAAAGCATTTGTAATATATTCCTCCTCTATTGAAGAGGAGGTGGATTCGAAAAACGAAGTTTTTTGAAGACGGAGGAGTTCTCTTCTCATCGCATGTTTTTTTGCTCTACGAAAGATTTTAGAACTCCCTCCGAACTTTTTTCTTGAAAAAAGTTCTCGTCCCTCTTCAAGAGGGACAGTGTTTTTAGTATGTTTAAAGAGATTAGCGAAAGATATAAAAGCAAAAGATGTGTTGACCCCAAAATTAACGGATGCCAATAGTATAAAATAAAAAAACAGCTACCTTTTGAGTAACTGCTTCGGAGGTGCCTGGCAGATTCGAACTGCCGTGGACGGTTTTGCAGACCGCTACCTAGCCTCTCGGTCAAGGCACCATATATATAGATAGCCTTTCGGCTCAATTGCGGTGCAAAGGTAGTGTTATTTTTTTTGATATACAAGTGTAAATGCCATTTTTTTCTGAAAATAATTGTTTGTAGCTCTGAATTTGCAATTTTCGGTGCCAATATCTCCTATGTTTCCTTGAGTGTGTGCTATCATAATGCCTGTTTGGATGGCTTCTTCGATTGATGGATAGAACTTTTTATCTTAAAAGTTGTTAGTTTTATGGAAAAAGAATATTTTTGCGAAAATATTAATCCATTAAACAAGATACACTATGAAAAGATTTTTAGGAATACTTTTTGTGATAAGTATGCTTTTTGCAATTCCTGCACAGGCGCAGTTCAGATTCGGTGTTAAGGCGGGTACCAACCTTACAGAGACCCCCAGCGACCTTAAAAATTTGGATGCAGACGGAATGACCGGCTTCTTTGTCGGCCCGATGGCTAAATTTACAATCCCTGTGATAGGTTTGGGACTCGAAGCCGATGTGCTCTATTCACGTGCCGGCTCTAAGATTGCAGGCGAGGAGATTGATAAGAACAGTATCGAGATTCCTGTATATTTGCGCTACGACTTTGCATTGCCTTTGGTCAGCAAGGTAGCAGTACCCTTCGTGGCTGTAGGTCCCCAGTTCGGCTTTGCCTTCGGTTCTACAAAAGAGGAATTCGAAATTGACAATATAAAAACCAAATACCAGTTCAAAAAGAGCAACATAAGTCTCAACTTGGGTTTGGGAGCAATTGTCCTGAGCAAAATTCAGTTGCACGTGAACTACAACATTGCGCTTGGCAAGACCAGCGAATTGTCTGAAATTTCAGGCGTGACAGGCGCACTTGGCGATGTTATCGATTCAAAGACTAATACATGGCAGATTTCTGCTGCTTATCTTTTCTAATATAGACAAAAGTTATTATATGAGGTTGCACCGACTTCTTAGCGGTGCAACCTCGTGTTTTTATGGGGTAGGTGTGAGCAGTAGGTGTGTGCGACGCGCTTCTGACACCCCTTTCCCGAAATAAAATTCAAACAGCTTCTAAATAAAAATGTATTTCTTTCGTTTGTTTGCAGATTATAAGTTAACTTCGCAACCATAAGGCAAAGCCTGTAAAAAAGGAAGAAATACAAACCTAAATATGACAATAAAAAGAATCCTTGCATTTCTCAGAAGAAGAGATGTAATCAAAACTATTATCGTGGTGCTTATCTCGCTGCTCATCTGGTGGATGCCCACAAGTGTGTTCGGAATAGAGGGGCTCACCACATTGCAGCATCGAGTGATTGCAATCTTTGTGTTTGCAGCCCTCATGTGGATAACAGAGACTGTACCCGCATGGGTAACGTCGGTGCTCATCATAGTGGTTATGCTGCTCACAGTCTCCAACAGCGGCATCACTCCCCTTGTCAACTACATTCCAAAAGAGGAACTTGTCAGCTACAAGTCTATAATGTATACATTTGCTGACCAAACGGTGATGCTCTTCCTCGGCGGCTTTGTGCTTGCCATAGTTGCATCCAAGTACGGTGTCGATGTAACACTCGCGCGTGCGTTGCTGAAGCCTTTCGGCACACGTCCGAGCACTGTGTTGCTGGGCTTCCTTATGGTAACAGCATTCTTCTCCATGTTCGTAAGTAACACAGCGACAGCAGCAATGATGCTCGCCTTCCTTACACCTGTATTGAAGATGCTTCCCCCCGACGGTGGCGGACGAATCTCGCTTGCACTTGCAATCCCCATCGGTGCCAATATCGGCGGTATTGCAACCCCTATCGGCACACCTCCCAACGGCATTGCGCTCGGCTATCTTAACGATGTCGAGGGTCTGAACATGGGAATAACATTCGGTCAGTGGTTCATGGTAATGTTCCCCTTGATGGTAACCATCGTTGTGATTGCATGGTTTATACTGAAGACTGTGTATCCCTTCAAGGCAAAAGAGATTAAACTCGAAATCAAGGGTGGTGCACGCAACAACTGGCGCACCAACCTTATATATATAACATTCGCAATAACAATTGCTCTGTGGATGCTCGAAAAGCTTGTAGGAATGAATGCATATGTAGTTGCACTTATCCCCGTAGGAGTGTTCTGTGCAGCAGGTATCTTTACCACCGACGACATCAAGGAGATAGAGTGGAGCGTGCTGTGGATGGTAGCCGGAGGATTCGCCCTCGGCGTGGGCATGGACAAGACCGGCCTTGCAAAGACTCTTGTAGAGGCAATCCCCTTCAACGAGTGGCCTGTAATAGCCGTAATCATCGGTAGCGGACTTCTCTGCTGGGTACTGTCTACGTTCATCTCAAACTCGGCGGCAACGGCGCTTATGGTGCCCATTCTCGCAGCTGTAGGTAAGGGTATGGGCCCCTTGCTCGACGAGACAGGCGGCATCGGTACACTGCTCATCGGTATAGCCCTTTCGGCATCGTTTGCAATGGCTCTGCCTGTAAGTACCCCTCCCAATGCCATTGCCTATTCTACCGGACTTGTTACTTCGTCGCAGATGGCGCGTGCCGGAATTATAATGGGCGTAGTATCAATAATTCTCGGATATACGCTGCTCTTCTTCCTCGGCAACATAGGATATTTTGCATAAACAATAAATAAAAAGATAACGACAATGAAAAAGTCTATTCTGACAATTGCCGCATTGTGCCTTGCGCTCTGCGGCTTCGCGCAGGAGAAGAAGATAACCTTCAAGCCCTACGGCTTTGTGCGCAATTACGCTTGCTTCGATTCACGCGACAATCTCAGCAGCAACAGCGATCAGTTCAACATGATTCCCAAAGACGAAGCCCTCAACGGCTACGGCGACGACCTTAATGCAAAGGCCGACATTTTGCTGCTGAGCATCACCACACGTTTGGGACTTAACATCACCGGCCCCGATTTTCTCGGAGCAAAGACTTCGGCAAAAATAGAATCGGATTTCGCGGGCTTCGGCACAAGCAATACAGTATTGCGCATACGTCAGGCATATGCCAAGATGGATTGGGAGAAGGATAATCTGCTCGTAGGTCAGGCATGGCACCCCATGATGGGCGACATGATGCCCGATGTGTTCAGTCTCGCCACAGGAGCGCCCTTCACACCCTTCAGCCGCTCTCCTCAGGTGCGTTACAACCGCATTGCCGGCGACTTCACACTGACAGCGACAGCTCTCTATCAGTTCCAGTATCTTTCATACGGTCCCAATGCCAACAATCTCGAAAGTTCTACTACCTCGATAGATTTTGCCCGCAAGGCACTTATCCCCGAACTATACTTCCAGGCTATGTATAAAGAGGGTGGTTTTATGGCAGGTGCAGGTGTAGACATTCTTACATTGAAGCCCCGTACTGAGTACACAGACAACAACGGCGAGAAGATGCTCTCCGATGAGCTTCTTACAAGCTTTACTCCCACTGCTTTCTTCTCTTACAAAGATGGCAATTGGGGTATCAAGGGCCGTGTAACATACGCTCAGAATGCCTCTCATCTGAATATGCTCAGCGGTTACGGTGTTACAAAGGTTAAGGACAACGGCGAAGTGGAGTATGGCAGCCTCAGCAGCGTAACAGCATGGTTGGATGTTACCTACAAACAGCAGTTGAAGAAGGGTACGCTTACTTACTGTCTCTTTGGCGGTTACGGCAAGAACCTCGGCTGTGAGGATGATTTTGTAAGCTCCAAGATGATGTATGTGCGCGGTTACAAGAATATCGACAACTTCTGGAGAGTGTCGCCCAGCGTGCTCTATACTCACAATGCTATGCAGATTGGTCTTGAGTATGAGCCTACAACCGTAGGTTACGGCACTATGAAGGCTGATGGCAGCGTTGACAAAGAGCGTTCGGTTACCAACCACAGAATATGTGCATTGCTTAAGTATAACTTCTGATAACTTTCCTTTTTCGGGTAGTAGATACCCTGCAAGGTGCTTATTGGAGCGTAGGCCGTCGTGCCTGCGGATAATGTACCAAAGAATACCGGCCCTGTAAGGCTGAAATTATGAACAATGTTGTTTGTATAATTTCACCCTTGCAGGGCTTTTTTGTTTGCGGTTGATTACATAGCCCTTACGGACTATGCTGTAGAGTATCACCCTTGCAGGGTTTCTTTTTGTTTATTAGTGTCCGGTAAATTATTAGATGATTATGCGATATTATACCTAAAAAGTACAACCCCATCCTTCAATTGATAAAAAACTATTCTAAAAAGTTCCTGCCCTTAAAGGGGAGGTGGATTCAAAAAACAAAGTTTTTTGAAGACGGAGGGGTTTTCCTCGCGTAGTATGGTTTATTGTAGTACGATGGGTTAAGAACCCCCTCCGAACTTTTTTCTTGGAAAAAAGTTCTCGTCCCCCTTTAAGAGGGACAGCTTTTTTAAGTTTCTTATTTAAAAGAGATTAGCAAAGGTATAAAAGCTAAAAGATCTGCCTCGTCCCTTCGCGTTTGTAACGCGAAGGGACGAGTATAAGCATCTGTGATGCGCTAAAATAAAACCTCTTATGAATCTATGTACTTCTTTCTTCGTTTATATAGGTTCTATTGGATTATATAAGCGCATTGTAAATGCTGATACTCAAAGCATCCGCATTGCAAATGCGGATGGACAGGGGTGCTATCCCCCTAAGTGTAAACAAAACAGAGCCATGCGTGTTGCGCATGGCTCTGTTTTGCAATATTGGACAGTATGTTAGAATCTGTCTTCGGGGATGTGGCTTGTTACAACTGACTTGGGAACAAGCTCAATGTAGTCGTGGTTGAACTCGCGGTCGAGAGGCTCGTCGACCTTCTTCATGCGCAGCCAATGGCCATCGCCACCGAATGTCTTCTGTGTGATGATGATGCGGCCGGCGCCATCGTAGTTGCGGGCAAGTGTTCCGGGTGTGTGCTGGCAGTTGTATGATGCAGGAGCCTTCATGTAGCCGTGGTTTCTCATGGTCTTGTCGTTTTCTACACCTTCGTCATCTGTCTTGTTGTCTGCTATCCAACCGATGCGCTCGTCGCTGAATGCAATACGCAGGTCGACAGGGATACCTGTTACCTTGCCATCAACATAGAACTGTGTGATAGCGCGGATGCTTGTTGCAGTGTAACCCAAACGAAGTTCGTATGTTCCTTCGGGTACGGGCGGCAGACGGTACTCAAAGTCGTACTGTCCCACTACGATAATCTCGTCGCCGAGGTAGTTACATCCCCAAGAATAGGGGCAGAAGTAGTGCCACTCGGTTGTAGGCTCGTTTACTTTGATGTTTTTGCAGTATCCGTTGGGGATGTTCCAGTCGCCATGTCCGCACTTGCTGCCTGTCTGCTGCCAACGTGAGAAACGTACACCGTTGTTGGTAAGCTCGGGCAAAAGCGATGCTATGTCGAAGCGCATACGCTCGTTGAGCACGTTACCCTTCATCTCATCCTCATTATATATAAGTATCTTGTCGATGGGGTGGATGATTCCGTTCATGCCGTTTGATGCGAACTGAGCATATTTTTCGTCCATTGAAGTGAATGTGGTAACATCGTAGATGCGCACATTTATGTTCTTACGCATGTTCTGCTGACGTGCGGGCTTGTGCGAGAAGTTCAGGTAGATGTTCTGGGCAACTTCGGGATCCATTGAGCTCAAAGGCCTTGTAACCTTTAGCAATGTTCCGAGCATTGTCTCGAAATAGTCCGAACGGTCGACATCGGGGAGCAGACCTCCGTTGCCCTCGCTCTTGTAGCTGCTGTGCTCAAGCTTGTGCTGAATCATGAGGTTGTAGTTCAACTCTCTTTCGAGGAAGTGGTATGCCACGAACTTGTAGAGAGCGTTATTGGGGCTTTTGGGATTGTCGCGATCCTCTGTACCATAGTATTTCTCAGCGTATGCCTTAAGGTCATCGAGTGAGTAAATGCCCTCTGCTGCAAATACATCGTCGGTCTCCACGAATCCGGTGTATTTTACATAGTAGCTTTGGGGGTAGCGTGCCTGTCCGTTGCCGCACTGCCAACAGTTGGCAGGCTCAGAGCCGAGCTTGTAGTCCTCGCCGTTGAGCTGAAGAATGTAGTTCTGCAGCTTCTTGTCGAATTCCGTCTCCTGAAGTGCTGCTGACATCAGCGAGAAGAAGGGCTGGTCGTCGAGCAACTTCGGTACCGAGTTTGTTGAGGGAGTTACAGCCTCGTCTACAATGTGTACGACACCGTTCTCTACAAGGTTGTCGCCCTCGATGATTCCCGAATGGTTGTTGATCATAATGCGGAATTTCTCGTCGACTGTTACGAAGCTGACGCTCAGGTAGCGATCGTTGTAGTTACGTGTGTCGATTACACCTTCGCCCATTTCTGCCATTTCGTAGCCGAAGGGGATAATGTGTGTCTTTGCAATTACAACTGCCATAGAGTCGGAGAGGTCCTCAAGATAGGGAGATGTAATACCGGTCCATGCGGGGGTGGGATCGTTCTTGGTGGAATCCCATGCCTCGAACTGCTCGCGCAGGTAGGTGTCTATCGCCGAGTCTCCGGGGAGGAAGAAGGTGTAAGTACCGTATGTTGAGAGCAGTCCCAACATGTTTGCCTGTTTCAAGATGGTAATCATCTTGCTGAATCTGTCCTCGCGGTTGAGGATAAAGTCGGCAACAGTTTCACCGGTAAATGTGTATCGGTTCGAGGTGTCGATATCCTCGTTGCAAGCGGTGAAACTTGCCCCAATTGTGAGCGCTATTGCAAGAGCGCCAATGAATTTGAAGATACGCATCATAGTTATTTAATTTTATCGTTTTTTGTGGTTGAAAAATAGTGTTAAGCGAAGCTTCTGTTGCTTAGAAGCTGTTTGAATTTTATTAGAAAATAATTCTATATTTGCGCTGTTTATTTCGGCTTATTTAACAGAGTTTATCTCCTTCGCACCTCGGCTATTTTCAAGCGAGCTTGAATAGCGCTCGGTTTGTCGTCGATTGAGTCTATTTTAATGTTATTGAAGTTGCTTTCACTCGCTTAGCAATTTGTGAACAAGTTCACATTGCGCTCGTTTAATCGCAACTTTGGCATCTTTTCTTTCTTATTTTT
>SUXT01000044.1 GCA_015060835.1 Bacteroidales bacterium | reverse complement strand
GTACGAACGCTGGATAGGCGAAAAAATCACCGGCTACAACGTAGAATACGAGGTCGGTGGAAAAGTGATGAATGTAAAGATGCCTACACAGTGGGACAACTTCCGCTTCTTCCTCAACTACCAGCTAAACTACATGTACTGGAGATACTTCTTCTGGAACTTTGTAGGCAGACAGAATGACCTCCAGGGACACGGAGATCTCGATCGCGGAAACTGGATAACAGGTATCACAGCCATCGACAACCTGCTTGTAGGCAATCAGGAGCTTCTGCCCTCATTCCTTAAAGAGAACAAGGGACGCAACGTATTCTTCGCACTGCCCCTCATCCTCGGAATCCTCGGTATATTCTGGCAGTGCAAGAAGGGCGACGCCGGAGTGCGCCAATTCTGGGTGGTATTCTTCCTCTTCTTCATGACAGGAATAGCCATCGTGCTTTATCTTAACCAGATGCCTATGCAGCCCCGTGAGCGCGACTACGCATACGCCGGCTCTTTCTATGCCTTTGCAATATGGATTGGAATGGGCGTTGCAGCCATCACCGAGTGGTTCAAGAAACAAAATACAGTCATCAGCGCATCTATTGCCGGCATCTGCCTGCTTGTACCCATTCAGATGGTATCTCAGACATGGGACGACCACGACCGCAGCGGACGATACGCCTGCCGCGACTTCGGACAGAACTACCTCAATTCAATATCACAGGACAAGAACCCCGTAATCTTCACCTGTGGCGACAACGACACATTCCCCTTGTGGTACAATCAAGAAGTAGAAGGTGTCAGAACCGATGCACGTGTATGCAACCTCTCTTATCTGCACACCGATTGGTACATCGACCAGATGCGCCGCCCCGCATACGAATCGCCCTCGCTGCCCATCACATGGGAACGTATTGACTACGCAGGCAATGCCAACGAGTCAATATACATAAAGCCCGAAAAGGAGGAGCAGATCAAGAAATTGTATGCACAGAATCCCGAAATGCGCAAAATTCTCGGCGATAATCCTTTCGAGGTCAAGAACGTAATGAAGAACTGGGTACGCTCAAAGGATGAGCGCTTCCACATAATACCCACAGACACATTGTACATCCCCATCAACAAGGAGGCTGTATTGCGTTCTGGCATGGTAATCCCCCACGAGTACCGCGACAGCATGCCCGAATACATGGTAATATCACTCAAAGGCCGCGAACGTCTCTTCCGTGGCGACCTTATGTTGCTCGAAATGCTTGCCGAAGCAAACTGGGAACGTCCTCTTTACATGTCGCGTACAGTAGGCAGAGAGAACTACCTGTCGTCACTCTCCGACTTCTTCGTCACCGAAGGTCTTGCACACCGCATCACCCCCTTCAATTGGAAGAAACTCGGATACGGTTCGCAGTACGAGACAATCATCGACTCCGACAAGATGTACGACAATGTGATGAACCGCTTCAAGTTCGGAGGCATCGCCGAGAACCCCGACTACTACCTCGACGAGACAACAAGCCGCATGGTATATACCCACAGAATGTTGTTTGCTTCGCTTGCCGAGCGCCTCTACATTGAAGACCGCAACAAAGAGGCATTAGAGGTTCTTGAGCGTGCCGAGCAGGTGATGCCCGGCAGCATAGTACCCCACAAGTCCGACCTTGGAGCAGTCTCTATGGCCGACACCTACATTAAATTGGGCAAGAAAGACAAAGCAATGGAAATAATCAATGCCTCTGCAGGCGACTTACTTGAATACCTCAATTGGTGCGCAAGCCTCAGCGGCAGAAAGTACAGTGCAGTCTCAAGCGACTTTGCATTCAACCTTCGTCTGCTCAAGATGACTATAGATGTATTGAAAGATGGCGGTGCTGAATACAAAGAAGAGGCCAACCGCTACGAGAGCGAGTTAAACAAATATTACAATATTCTACGCTCACGACGCTCATAACCAATAACCCACAAATATCGCAAAGGTATGTTTATAGAACAGGTGCCCCCCTTTTTCCGTCGATTGTATCCCCAGGCAATCTGGCGAATGGACCCCGACGAAAAGGCGGTGTACCTCACCTTTGACGATGGTCCCATCCCCGAAGTAACCCCATGGGTGCTCAGTGTACTCGCCCGATACAATGTGAAGGCAACATTCTTCATGGTAGGCGACAACGTACACAAATTCCCCGATGAATACCGTATGGTTGTCGAAGGCGGACACCGCATAGGCAACCACACTTTCAACCATAAGAAGGGAATATTCATAAAAACAAAAAGATATGTGGAGAATGTGGACTACGCCGACGCGTTCCTGCACACCAACCTCTTTCGCCCTCCACACGGAATAATACGTCGCACCATATTCAACGAACTGCGCAAACGCTACAAAGTGGTAATGTGGGATGTTGTAACCCGCGACTATAGTTTCCGTCTATATGGCGAAGATGTACTTGCCAACATCAAAAAGTATGTGAGGAACGGCTCCATAATAACCTTCCACGACTCAATGCGCTCATACACCAACCTGAAATATGCCCTGCCCCGCTCCATCGAATGGTTGCTGGAACAGGGATACACATTCAAAGTGATAGAATGAGCAGACAACAACTGACAGCCCTCATAAAGCAAAAGGCCAAAGAGCTTGGCCTGCACTCATGTGGCATCACGAGGGCAAAAGCCGTCCCGGAGGAGGTGCGCCACAAATTCGAACAATGGATAGCGGCAGGATGCAACGGCGAAATGTCATATATGGCAAGAAACCTTGAAAAGCGAATGAACCCCGCACTGCTGGTCGAAGGCTGCAAAAGCATAATAGTGGTGGCACAAAACTACTACACAGAAAAGGCCTCGCCCCAACTATCGCTGTACGCACAGGGTTCCGACTATCACAAAATAGTAAAAGACAAGCTCCATCAGCTGCTCGAATACATCAACACCCTGCACCCTGCACGCGGACGCGCATTCTGCGACTCGGCTCCCGTGCTCGAACGTTACCTTGCCACACAGGCAGGAATAGGCTGGTGCGGCCGCAACAGGCAACTTATAATCCCCGGTGCAGGCACACACTTCTTTCTCGGCGAACTATTCATAGACATAGAACTTGAATACGACACCCCCTACACAGAACAACATTGCGGCAACTGCCGCGCCTGCATAGATGCATGTCCGGGGAAAGCCCTAAGCGAAGAGGGAATCGATGCCCGCCGATGCCTTTCGTATCTTACGATAGAATATCGCGGGGAACTGCCGCAGGAGACAGGAGAGATAGCCGGCGTAGGTATATACGGATGCGACAGATGTCAAAGTGTCTGCCCGCACAACAAATTTGCCTACCAACACAACGAACCGCTCCTCGACGCAAACGAAGAACTGCTCTCCATGGGCATAGAAGATTGGAAAAGCCTTACAGAAGAGCAATTCGACAATCTGTTCAAGTATAGCGCCGTACAACGCTGCGGATACAACCTACTGATGCGCAACATAAAAAACATACTCGACAAATGAAAAGATACAGAAGTCTCTACTACAAGAAGAACCCCATGATAAAGGTCACGGCGGCAATATACAGTCTGATGCTGATTGTGCTTATACCCTTCATAACCGTCAACTTCGAATCGATAGCCGCAGACAGCTATCTGATTATAGGATTTCTGATAATAACACCCTACACGCTCTTTATGCTGTTGCGTGCACTCTACCTGATATTTGAAACTGTAGAGATAGATGAAGAGAAGAGAGAGATTACCCTGCGCATACTGCGCAAAAGTTTCGCTTACGACACTATAAAAGGTTTGAAAAAGGTGCGCCCCGGCCAGTTGCGTCTGGAAACGAAATCGGGCACATACCCCTTCTCTGTCGAAGAGGAAGAGGAGTTTATAAAGAGATTCAAGAATATATTCCGCCAAGTAGCCATCTATTAGGAAAAAGAGCAAGAAGCCGTCAGTCCTATGTTTTCATTAGACAGAAATATTCCCTGAATAATAACAAAAAACAATACTTTTTGTTCGAAAAGGTTCAATAATAATGTCATTTTTTACTTAAGTTTACTTAAAATTCAAAGTTTTTCAGTAATTTTGAAGTGAATATGTAATTCACACTGCAAACCGGATGTTATTTTGTCTTTTTTGCACGTAAACCGTAGAATCTGAAAACCATGAAAGAACAGTTGGAATCCCTCAATTCCGTAACCATAAATTTTGGCGAAGGGGGCATGATGATTGTGAATATCATCCTTGCATTTGTAATGTTTGGAGTAGCTCTTGGCATCAAGCCACGAACAATTAAGGATGTTTTCAAGAAACCCAAGTCCATTATAACAGGGGCAATATTGCAATGGTTCGCCCTTCCGGCAATAACATTTGCTGTTGCACTGGCCTTAAGCCCGGTCATTACTCCAATGATTGCGCTTGGTATGATATTGGTGGCGTCGTGTCCGGGAGGCAACATTTCAAATTTTCTCTCATCGCTATCAAAAGGCAACATTGTGCTATCGGTCTCACTGACAGCATTAACAACAGCTATGGCACCAATCATCACCCCTATCAATTTCTTTTTCTGGGGATCGATGTACAGCCACTTCATAAGCATGAAGAGCGATATTCCCATGTTGATGATACCGTTCATCCCCATGCTTGAACAGATACTATTGCTATTGGGTCTTCCAATAGTATTGGGACTTCTCTTCGCTCACTACTTTCCATCTGCCACTAAGAAGATTATCAAACCCTCACAGATTATATCGGTGTTGCTGTTCGTTGGCATGGTTGTAGTCTCTTTTGCACAGAATTTCCAGATATTCATTGATAATATTTTTTACGTATTCTTCATTGTAATGCTTCACAATGGAACAGCATTGGCTACAGGATACTTTGGCGGCAAGGCCGCAGGACTGCCACTGAATGACACAAAGTCGCTTACAATAGAGACCGGAATACAGAACTCCGGCTTAGGACTTATATTGCTGTTCAACCCCCACATTTTCCCGCCCGAAATATGGCACGGCCACTACGGAGGAATGCTTTTCATAACAGCATGGTGGGGAATATGGCATATATTGTCAGGTCTTTGCGTAGCATATTACTTCCGCAGGAAACATTAGAAGCTGTTTAAGAAGCTAAACATGGGAAAGAAAAGAATAAAGAAAATACAGGACTACGACATAAAATACAATTTGCTTTTCCGCTACGTAGCCTTTACATTGAGACACTCATACAGCAGCATACTGCATGTAGGAAAAGAGAATATTCCTACGGACGGAGCCATAATCTTCGCCCCTAACCACACGAATACACTGATGGATGCTTTGGTTGCACTCACCATCGACCGCAGCCCCAAAGTGTTTGTTGCCCGTGCCGACATATTCCGGAACCGCAAACTGGCCCGCATACTTACATTCCTTAAAATGATGCCCATCATGCGTCAGCGCGACGGTTTCAATGCAGTGAAAAAGAATCAGGAGATAATCGACAAGTCGGTAGATGTACTGAAAAGCAGGATGCCTTTCTGCATATTCCCCGAAGGAACGCATCTGGCAAAATACTCCTCATTGCCACTCTCTAAAGGTATATTCAGAATTGCAATGCAGGCACACGAACAGATGCCGCAGACACCGCTGTACATTGTTCCCGTAGGCATCAGGTACGGCAATCTTTTCAGATTCCGTTCCACCGTACGTCTACAGATTGGCAACCCCATAAACGTAGGAGAATTTTTGGCTGCCAATGCACACCTTACGCCACAGGAACAGATAAACAGCATGAAGGATTTGCTCACCGAGCGTCTCCACTCCACAATATTCCGAATACCCGATGACGAGGACTACAACGCGACATACGAGATATGCAATGCAGCAGAGTCTGCCGAAATAGAAGAACTTTTAAAGGATAAAGCAAACTGCGGAAAGCATAGGCTCGAATTGCAGTTCCAAGCGAACAACCGCACACAGAAACGCATAGAGGCACTGAAGGAGAGTGTACCCGAAAAAGCCAAGAATTTGATTGAACTCGGCAATAAGGCTGCCAAACTGCGTAAAAAGGGAGGCATCGACATTGAGTCGGCATCCGTTGGCAAGCCCGTCATTTCCCGCATGGCGAGAATAGCGCTGACACTTATTACTCTGCCCTACACCATTCCCGCATCGCTGCTTGCAAGCCCTATAGCCATGCTGTGCAAGTTCATATTCACCAAGTTGAAGGACCGTGCATTCAGAAATTCGGTGCGATTCCTTATGAATCTTTTTGTATGGCCACTGCTGGTGATAATATACTCTATAATTGCATTCTCGCTGCTACCCCTGCAATGTGCATTACCCGTCGCACTGCTGACAATGCCCGCCCCCATTGTTGCACACGAGCTGTGGAAGAGTATAAGGCTCACCGTATCGGACATCAAGTTGCTTAAAAACAAAGAACTGACCAAAATATATTCACAGATCAGAGAAATTGTGAATGGCAAACAGAGATAAAAGAGACCTATTTTATAAGCAAAGACCTCTTGGAACTTTTGAAGATTCCAAGAGGTCTTTGTTTTTATTGTTACGAGACTACATTTATTCCTTATGTATATGGAGAAGCTGTTACTCCTCGCCATACGAAGGTGCATCCTCGGCCGCTTCGCTGTTATAAGTGTCTTCTATGCCGTACGTGTCGATAAATCTTACACCTTCACTGCCCTGCTCGTCCGAAAAGTCGGCATCGCCGAGCATTTCCTTATACTCATCACATTCGCAATCCAACAGATATGCCAACCCTTCGGCCAACAGACGCTCGCCGCGTGTCATATCCTTAAATTCATCCATGTCCTCTATCTTGCTCATATGCTATTCTTGTGATATTGACTTCAATTATATATTGGCAATTCTCATAATATCGGCAAATACACCGGCTGCCGTCACTCCCGCACCTGCTCCGTAGCCTTGTATCAGCATGGGATACTCCTTGTAGCGCTCTGTCGTGAGCAGTATGATGTTGTTGCTGCCTTCAAGATGATAGAAGGGATGGTGACGGTCAACTTCGCAGAGCGATACCGAGCCTTTGCCATTCTCGAATTTTGCAACGAAGCGCCAATTCTTCTCTTCGCTTTGCAGACGACGGCGACCTGCCTCAAATTCCTCGTCAAGCGAAGGCAGCGCTTCCCAGAACTCCTCTATCGAACTGTTGAAGAACTCCTGAGGAATGAAAAGGTTGGCCTCCACATCCTGCTGTTCTATCGTATATCCTGCTTCGCGTGCAAGAATCACAAGTTTTCTGATAACATCCTTTCCGCTGAGGTCGATACGAGGGTCGGGCTCGCTGTATCCGAGTTCCTTTGCCAGCTTCACTGTGCGGCTGAGGGGTACATCCTCGTTCAGTGCGTTGAAGATGAAGTTGAGCGTACCGCTGAGCACCGCCTCTATCTTCAGAATCTTGTCGCCACTGTTTATGAGGTCGTTTATGGTACAGATTATGGGAAGACCTGCGCCTACGTTTGTCTCGAAGAGATACTTCACATTGCGTACGCGTGAGATTTGCTTCAAGCGGCTGTATGTGGAATAGTCTGAAGAAGCAGCAATCTTGTTGGCTGCCACCACTGAGATATTGTGCGAAAGCAGATCTTCGTAAAGGGTTGCGACTTCACTGCTTGCCGTACAGTCGACAAAGACAGAATTGAATATATTCATTCCTATAATCTCGTCGCGCAACTTGGCAATGTTGCTTTCGGGGCTGTCTGCAAGCTCGTCGCGGTAGGTACGCAGATTTATTCCGTTACGGTTGAAAATTGCATGACGGCTGCTTGCTATGCCCACAACATTGAGCTGAAGACTGTGCTCCTCCATCAGTTTTTCGCGCTGCTGCTCTATCTGTTCTATAAGGCTGCCACCAACGGTTCCTGTTCCACAGATGAAGAGGTTGAGCACCTTGTACTCAGACAGGAAGAAGGAGTCGTGGATTACGTTGAGTGTCTTGCGTAAAAGTTCGGATTTTACGACAAATGAGATGTTTGTCTCCTGACCGCCCTGCGCACAGGCTACCACGTTTATACCGTTACGGCCGAGTGTCTGGAATAGTTTGCCGACAATACCGGGTGTCTGACGCATATTCTCGCCCACAATTGCCACAGTCGAAAGGTTGCCCACTGCACGCACCGGCTCCATGAGTCCCATTGAAATTTCCTTTTCAAATTCGCTGTTGAGCACTTCGCATGCGGGAGCTGCATCCACATGACGCAATCCGAGTGAGGTACTGTTCTCCGAAGATGCCTGCGCTACAAGGAAGACGCTTATTCCTGCATCGGCCAACGAGCGGAATATACGGTGGTTGACACCTACGACACCTACCATTCCCAATCCCTGTACGGTGAGGAGTGATGTATCGTTGATACTGGAGATACCTTTTATAAGACGTGCTCCCCTGCTGTGCTCATTATTTATGATTGTACCCTCGGCTGTAGGGTTGAATGTATTCTTTATGCGGATGGGTATGTTTGCCTTGCACACCGGGTAGATGGTGGGAGGATAAACTACCTTTGCACCGAAATTGCAAAGTTCGGTTGCCTCAACGTAGCTGAGATGCTGTATGGTGTATGCGTTGCCTATTACATGGGGGTCGGCAGTCATGAATCCATCGACATCTGTCCATATTTCGAGGCTTTCTGCTTTGAGCGATGCTGCAATGAGCGAAGCGGTGTAATCCGAACCGCCGCGACCGAGGTTGGTAATTTCGCCTGTATCCTTGTCGGTGGATATAAAGCCGGGGACAACGGCAGCCTTGAACTCCTTACCTGCAAATGTCTCCTTTATCAACGCATCGGTAAGATTTCCGTCCAATATATTTTTGCCATGCTTGGTCTCAGTCTTTATGAATGTGCGTGAGTCGAAGTGTACGGCGCCTTTGATAAGCGCGGTTACTATAAGGCTCGAAATACGCTCGCCGTAGCTGACGATAGCTGCTTCTGACTTTGGCGAAAGGTCGTTTATCAGATATATTCCCTGATAGATGTTTCCCAAGTCGTGGAGCAGTGAATCTACGCGGCCAAAAAGTTCTCTTTTGACATTGTCATCGGAAACAACGGCACTTATAAGTTCGTAGTGTCGCGCTACAATTCCCTGAAACTCATCGTTGTATGCCGCATCGCCTTTAGCTGCCATCTGCGAGATTTTTATCAATCGGTCGGTAATTCCGCCCAATGCAGAGACTACCACCACCACAGGTTGCTGCTCTGATTCAACTATCCTTTTAAGGTTTAATATGCTTGTTGCGGAACCTACTGATGTTCCGCCGAATTTCATTACTTTCATCCTTTGTATGTTTATACTGCAAAAGTATAAAGTTTATCGAATATAGACAAGTTTGAAACGCACGATTATTATTTGCCAGCCCGCATTTATACAACAATCGGCCCTGAGAGGAAGAATATAACAGAAAAATCCGTTGTTTCTCGCTCGTTTGTTGCTATCTTTGAGGATAAACCTCGAAGATGGACGGCACTCGCTGCAAAAAACATTGAAGTAAACTTCATGTTTCTCGCTCGTTTGTTGCTATCTTTGAGGATGAACCTCGAAGATGGACGGCACTCGCTGTGAAAAACATTGAAGTAAACTTCATGTTTCTCGCTCGTTTGTTGCTATCTTTGAGGGTGAACCTCGAAGATGAACGGCACTCGCTGTGAAAAACATTGAAGTAAACTTCATGTTTCTCGCTCGTTTGTTGCTATCTTTGAGATAAATCTCGAAAATAGACTGCACTCGCTGCAAAAAACATTGAAGTAAACTTCATGTTTCTCGCTCGTTTGTTGCTATCTTTGCATTGAATAGGGAAAATATCATGGCAAAAGAGAAAAAAGTTTTTTTGTGCAACGAATGCGGATACGACTCTCCCAAATGGTCGGGCAAATGCCCTGCCTGCGGAGCATGGAACAGTTTTGTAGAGAAGACCGTCAGAAAGGAGACCGTTATGCAGAGCCTTGTGAAAGAGGTATCGGCAGCATCGGCACCCATACACATAGACAGTGTATCGACCGATGCACTGCCACGCATCGACACACGCGACAAAGAGCTGAACAGAGTGCTTGGCGGAGGACTTGTGCCCGGCTCGCTTGTACTTATAGGCGGAGAGCCCGGAATCGGAAAATCCACGCTGATACTGCAAACTGTGCTGCGCATGAACCACAAGCGCGTACTCTATGTGTCGGGTGAGGAGAGCGTGCGACAGATAAAATTGCGTGCCGAGCGCATAGAATATGAAAAGTCGGAGTGCATGATTGTGTGCGAGACACAGCTCGAAACAATCTTCGGGCATATAAAGGATGTTCAGCCCGAACTTATTATAATCGACTCAATACAGACAATGTCCAGCGAGACGGTGGAATCATCCCCCGGCAGCATCACACAGATACGCGAATGTACCGCCGCTCTGCTGAAATACGCAAAAGAGAACAACACACCCATAATACTCATTGGCCACATTACCAAAGAGGGTGCAATAGCCGGCCCGAAAATATTGGAGCACATAGTGGATGTAGTGCTACAGTTCGAAGGCGACCAGCATTATGTCTACCGCGTGCTGCGCTCCATAAAGAACCGCTTCGGCAGTACAGCCGAAATGGGCATATACGAAATGAGGCGCGAAGGTCTCCGACAGGTTGACAACCCATCGGAACTGCTGCTAAGCGACCGCCACCGTGGAATGAGCGGAATCTCCATTGCTGCCGCCATCGAGGGTGTAAGCCCTTTCCTTATCGAAGTGCAGGCGCTTGTCAGCACTGCTGCATACGGTACCCCGCAGCGCTCGGCAACAGGATTTGACCTAAGAAGGATGAATATGCTGCTTGCTGTGCTCGAAAAGCGTGTAGGCTTCAAACTGGCACAGAAAGATGTCTTTCTGAACATTGCCGGCGGCCTGCGCGTCAACGACCCTGCAATCGACCTTGCTGTGATAAGTGCTATTCTCTCAAGCAACATGGATGTTGAGACCGATGCTACCACCTGCATGGCAGGAGAGGTAGGATTGTCGGGCGAGATACGCCCTGTAGGCCGCATAGAACAGCGCATTGCCGAAGCTGAGAAATTGGGATTCAAGCAGATTATAATCCCTAAGGCAAACACAAAGAATCTCGACCACAAGAGATTCACGATAGAGATACGCCCCGTCTCAAAGGTCGAAGAGGCATTCAGGGAACTATTCGGATAATATTCATACAATCGACGAAAAAGACATTCCATGATAAACGAATATCAGATAAGAGTGCAGCCCCATCAGGCAGCAAACGAACAATCAATAATCAGGTACATTGCGCAGAGCAAAGGGCTCGACGCAAGAACCATCAAAGCTGTCAGAGTGCTTAAAAAGAGCATAGACGCCCGCCAACGAACAATATTCATCAATCTGACTATCAGAGTATTTATAAACGAGGAACCACCTACGGATGAATTCATAAGCCGCGAATATGGCAATGTGGAAAACTGCCGCAAGGTAATAGTGGTCGGCGCCGGTCCGGCGGGACTCTTCGCCGCCCTCAAACTGATAGAGCTGCGCCTGCGTCCCATAGTAGTGGAGCGAGGGAAGGATGTACGCACACGCAAACTGGATGTTGCGGCAATCTCCCGCGAGCATAAGGTGAACCCCGAATCGAACTACTGCTTCGGCGAAGGCGGAGCAGGCGCGTACTCCGACGGCAAGCTCTACACCCGAAGCAAGAAGCGCGGCAACATTGAAGGGGTGCTCAACGTATTCTGTCAGCATGGTGCAAGCCCAACGATACTCTCCGATGCACACCCCCACATAGGTACCGACAAGCTACCCCGCGTCATTGAAAATATGCGTAACAGAATAATAGAGTGCGGCGGCGAAGTACACTTCGAAACACGCATGGAGGAGATTCTGCTCAGTGGCGGCAAGGTGTGTGGTATACGCACCGACAAGGGTGAGATTCTCGCCGATGCTGTCATACTGGCTACCGGACACTCTGCACGCGATGTCTACCGTACTCTGCACGAAAAGAATATCATAATAGAGGCAAAGGGCATCGCCGTAGGCGTGCGTCTCGAACACCCATCTGAGCTTATCGACCGCATACAGTACCACAATCCTGCCGGACGCGGCAAATATCTCCCCGCAGCAGAATACTCCTACACCACACAGGTGGAGGAACGAGGTGTATATAGTTTCTGTATGTGCCCCGGAGGAGTGGTAATACCCTCTGCCACAGCAGGCAACCAATTGTTGGTCAACGGTATGTCACCATCGAATCGCGGAGGACGATGGAGCAATTCGGGCATGGTGGTACAGATAAACAGCGACGATCTTTCGCACCCCGACCTGCAAATAGAGTGCGAGGAGCACATGAATATTCCGCACGACTCACCATTGAGAGTGATGGCATTCCAAGAGTCCCTCGAACGTCTCTGCTGGCTCATGGGTAACCGCAGACAGACGGCTCCCGCACAGCGCATGGCAGACTTTGTAAAAGGCAAGCTAAGCTACGACCTGCCTGCAAGTTCATACGCTCCGGGGCTAATCTCCTCGCCCATGCACTTCTGGATGCCCAAATTCATTTCCGGACGCCTGCGCAAAGGCTTTGAGAAATTCGGTAACTCCTCACGCGGATTCCTCACAAACGAGGCTACAGTGATAGGTGTGGAGACACGAACATCGGCACCTGTGCGCATACTGCGCAACAACGACACGTTGCAACATATTGAGATTGAAGGTCTTTTCCCTTGCGGCGAAGGTGCCGGATACGCCGGTGGCATTGTATCGGCAGCCGTAGACGGTGAGCGTTGCGCCGAATCGGCAGCAGCATATTGCGGAAAATAAGGAGCAATCATAGACAGAAAAAAGATTCTCCCTCAGTTTATGCATTTTAAGCAAACTGAGGGAGAATCTTTTTATATCAAATTGCCATAGGGCTAATATCCCTACTGCCATGCGCCTTTGAATCGGCTGGTTATAATCTTTATTGCAATACCATCATCACCACCGCGCAGCCTGATACTGTTCATTTTAAGGTCGTGGGTGATTGCCACGATGTTGCCATTGCTGTCCTTTGTCGTTGATACCGGTATCAGCACAACCTTGTTCCAATCGGGATTCTTTTCTTCCCATGCAGGATCGGCAGCAATACCCTTTTCATACTCATCGTAGCAATAATTTATCAGACGCGAAATATTGTTGAACGCATACTGATTGTATGTGCTGCTGAAGTTGGAGTAGTAAGAGGTCTTATTGTCGTAAGACTTGTTCTTGAGGAAGAAATCGTACATTTCGCTCTTGCGCACCATCAGCAACACAGCGGGTATTGTGTACTTGTACCTGTAATCCGTACTCTGATTATATCTTGTAAATGTTATTTTTGTCAAGTTCAGTGTGTCGGTATTCTCTTTTATCTCCTTAATGGGCAGCTCCACTTCAGTAAAAATTCCGGCGGGTGTCTTAAGGTATGTGCAAGAATTATCCTCGACCAATGGAGTCAAGTCGCCATTGTCGAACTTGTTTACCTGCAACACCTCCTTGGTTGACGAGAAGGTTGCGATAGCTGTTGCAATGGAGTCCTTCTTGCCGCTCGAACTCTTCACATAGTGCTGAAAATAGACATTCAGACGAGCCATGCTCACATAGATGACTGTTCCATCGCCCTGCGAACTCTTTACATAGAGACCTTTGAGGACATTCTCAATAAAATTCTCCGAGTTTGCAAAATTGCTCTTTCCTATTGAATCGCCATTGGCATCAGTCTCGTAATACTTACGGATGAATCTGTGGCCCAATTCCAGAGGAAGATCAATTGTAATGCTGGGAGTGAAATTGTCGCCGTAACGTATGGTGTCGTGTATTGCATAGTCGATAGCACAATAGGCTTTCTCGGCAATTGCACCCTTTTCGGCATCATAAAACTCCGCAGGATCGATATTCGTGTAATAAGGCACACCCTCTTCGAGTGTTCTGTCAAGTTCATATACCTCGCACTTCATTGTATTGAGCGAGTCGCCGAAGTAACTGTTATAAAACAGTTTAAGTTCTATCTTATATGCACTGTCGCCTACTACGCCGTCAGCGGGAAATCCGTAGTCCTCAACACAGTTGAACTGCGCTATGAAGTCGGACGAGAATGTCGCACCCGACTCAGGATCGGTGTATCTGCCAAGATACACACGGTTGGTATTTGCCAATATTGAGTCGTTTGCCAATATGGAACGGCTCTTGGCATAGAATGTCATTGTGTCTATCTCCATCTTATCGCCTGCCGGAACGATGGTGCTGCCCAACATATCCGTATTGTCGTCGCAGGAGTACAGCCCGATGGCCGATATTGCAATGAACAGCAAATATATTATTCGTTTCATGCGATTAAAGGGGAACACTTTTTATTATCACTTAATCCAAATTCCGATGTTTATCAGATTCTTTCGTAGAGTTCGTTGCAGGCATCTATATAAGAACTGCTCTCCTCGTGATAGGGAAGAATCTCCTTGCCAAGCTCTTTGGCGTATGACACCAAAGATTCGGGAATATCAGGTGAATTCAATACTATGGCATCACTGTATCTGATTGCAAGTTTGGTAAGTTCCTCATAGGTTATAGGGGTCTTTACCTCCTCTACCAACGACTCAGCCATGTCCTTGCACAGAAGTTTTTTGATGAGTGACTCATCAAGCGGGGACTTGAAGTCGCAATTGTATATTGAGAATATCACCTTTGAATCGCGGAACGAAGGCTCTTCTTTGTAAGCACTCTTTATGTAAAGAGGCACCAGTGAGGAAATCCATCCGTGACAATGCACAACATCGGCACACCAGCTGAACTTCTTGACAGTCTCAAGAACTCCGCGGGCAAAGAAAATGGCACGTTCATCATTGTCGCTATATTCGCAACCATTCTCATCCTCTGTCATAAGACGATTCTGGAAGTAGTCATCATTATCAATGAAATAGACCTGCATTCTTGCAGACTGCAATGATGCCACCTTGATAATCATCGGATGGTCAGTTTCGTCTATTATAAGGTTCATACCGGTCAGACGTTGTACCTCGTGCAACTGGTTGCGTCTCTCGTTTATAGGTCCCCACTTAGGTGTGAAGATTCTTATCTGTTTGCCGCGCTCTTGTGTTGCCTGAGGCAATTCTCTACCCACTGTTGCAATCTCTGACTTAGGATCGAAAGGTGTGATTTCTTGTGTAATAAATAGTATTTTGTTAGCTTCCATTTTACTTGTGCCACTAAATGTATTTTAGGCTTTGCAAAGATACTGAAAATTCAAATTATTAGCAAACTTGCTGTAAACTAATAAACAATATCTTATATTTTATTAACCTAAAAGGGAGGTCTATTATAGCCGCATTGAGACATGATAATGAATAATTACGCTTTTTTTACTTAATAATTTCGTTATGTGGGCAAATGTTTGTTACTTTGCAGCGATTTTCATAAAAGCTCTTCCCAAAGAGCATAATTTGAATATTCAATAAACCACATTAAATTGAAGATGAAAATAATTCGCACAATCTCTGAACTTCAGAACGAGCTTTCTCTGCTTAGAGCCGAGGGAAAAAGTATAGGTTTTGTGCCCACAATGGGCGCTCTGCATCAGGGACACGCATCACTGATAAAGCGTGCCGTAGCAGAGAATGGAGCAGCCGTGGCAAGTGTCTTTGTCAACCCCACACAGTTCAACGACAAAAACGATCTTAAGAACTATCCGCGCAATCTTCAGGCCGACTGCGAACTCCTGGAGTCAATCGGCACAGCAATAGTCTTTGCTCCCGAAGTTGAGGAGATGTACCCCGAACCTGACACAAGAGTATTCTCATTCGCACCACTCGATACAGTGATGGAGGGTGCCTGTCGTGCAGGACATTTCAACGGTGTTGCGCAGATAGTAAGCAAGCTCTTCTACGCAGTGAACCCCGACCGCGCATACTTCGGCGAAAAGGACTTCCAGCAACTTGCAATCATACGCCGGATGGTGCGCGATCTCAATATCCCTGTAGAGATTATCGGTTGCCCCATCGTAAGAGAAAATGACGGTCTTGCATTGAGCAGCAGAAATATGCTTCTTACCGACGAGGAGCGCCAGCGTGCATTAACAATCTCCCGCACACTCTTCGCCAGCGTAAAATTCGCCGAAGAGAACACTCTCGCAGCCACAAAAGCATTCGTAGAGGGTGAAATAAATGCCACAAGCGGACTGAAACTGGAATACTTCCAGATTGTTGACGGAAACACACTGCAAGAGCTTAAAGAGTGGGAGGAGAGCGACTACATTGTAGGTTGCATAGCATTGTTCTGCGGCAACATACGCCTTATTGACAACATCAAATACAAGGAGGTGAAATAATCGAGAATATGCAGATAACAATGCTTAAATCCAAGCTCCACTGCGCAACAGTTACCGAGGCCAACCTCAACTACATGGGAAGCATCACCATCGATGAAGCACTGATGGATGCTACGGGACTGCTTGACGGAGAGATGGTACACGTTGTAAACAACAACAACGGAGAGCGCATAGTAACATACATCATAAAAGGAGAGCGCGACTCAGGCGTCATCTGTCTCAATGGAGCAGCCGCACGTAAATTCCAGCCGGGAGACACTGTAATAATAATGGCATACGCTTCGATGACTCCCGAAGAGGCACGCGAATTCAAGCCCAAAGTTGTTATTCCGGAGCGATACACAAATAAGTTGGTATAACAACCTGTCATGAAACATAAAAATAGGAGAGCCTTCTATGATGTGCTCTCCTATTTTCATACATAACTTATTCTGCTATTAGCATAGCAATCAATCATCAGGCAACCTGCGCAGCATCGAACGATAATAATCCTCAAGAAGTTCCATGCTGTTCAGAAAAGCAACAAACAACACTACTGCACAAACTACAGGCACAGCAAGCGAATCGCAATCAGGCATCTGTTTTAAAGACAATTTTGCAAAAACGTCTGCCAATGAGTACACAATCACATGAAAATATCTGACAGCCAGCAACAAAACAATCCCCCAAATGGCAATATTGCCAAGAATCAGCCACAACCGCCGGGCGCCACGCGAAGGCAAGCGCTGCAATGTCCTTTCGACAAAAGCATCGTCCTTCTCCACCCGATAAAGGTCGGCAAGAGACTTTTTTAGTTCATTATCATTACTTTTCATCTGTATTGTATTTTTTGAGTACCGAACGTAAATGCTCCCTGCCACGCGAGAGATGCGACTTAATGGTACCCTGTTTATAACCTGTGATTTTTTCAATATCTCTTATGGATAGTTCTTCCAAATAGTAAAGAGTTATGCAATTACGCTCCGCGTCATCAAGTTCGGCAACAGCAGTGCGCAAATTGGCATTTCTGTCATCATCCGGAGGAGGTTCATCACACATAGCACTCACTACATCCGAAACGGAAACATCGTCAAGCGATAAATGGCATTTTGCCGAAGCAACATGATTACACCACGTTGTATAAGCAATACGATAGAGCCACGTAGAGAAAGAGGACAGCATCCTGAAACCTGCAACACCCTGCCACGCACGAATGAAAGCAATTTGTGCGAGGTCGTCGCTCAAAGCCCTGTCGCCATTGGTCATCATTAGAAAGTAACGGCGCACACGATGATGGTACCTTTGCATGAGCCTTCCGAAAGCTCTCTTATCACCAAGAAGAGCAGCCTGAGATATCCACAATAATTCATCGGGACGACTCATTTCCGCATTTACTTTTTCTTGTTATTATAATCCGTAATAATATGTATTATAAGACGCAATGCACCAATAGCAGCAATTGCAAGTCCCAAAGCAAGAAAAAAATCTTCACTTACATTTATTCCAAAAATATAAAGGCCTAAACCGCCCGCCAACATAGTTACATCAAAAAGATAGGGAGATTTCTGTTCTTTAAAAGTATACGGAATCAACGATTTTACATCAGAAATATTTATATTCATTTCGTGTAAACGTTCGATTCTATCAAGCAGTTTTTCGGTAATCTCCAATTCGGATTTCAAATTACGGCTACGTGCTTTGAGGACCATGTATATAATAAGGAGTAAAGAGACTGAAACAATCAAAGACAAAGCCAAACCCATAATTATCTCCTCAGAATCATTCACTAACGGCTCCCAAAATTGAAATACCTGCCCATTATACTGCTCAACAGAACTGAACATACGGTAAAGTGCATCCTGCCTCAAAGAATCGGGCAACGCCTGCAAAATCTCAGCATCAACCCTAACATCGTTGCGTCCTACATTACAACTGCATAGCATAAGGATAGAAAATCCTCCCAAGAAGAATAGTCTGAATAAATTTTTCATGATATTTATGATTTTTAATGTTTCTATGTATTAGACAAGAGAAAACTCCGAAAGGTTGCAAAAAAAGAAAAAATTTACAGAAGAGAACGACAAACTTTCAATAAAAAAGGTTCTTTAGCAAAGAGCCTCGCATACAGACACAAAAAAAAGTTCCCTCAGCTCGTTTGAACTGAAGGAACTCGCAAGTAAAAGTGGCGATGACCTACTCTCCCACAACTAAATGCAGTACCATCGGCGCGGTTGGGCTTAACTTCTCTGTTCGGGATGGGAAGAGGTGGAACCCCAACGCTATGATCACCTG